>DASRDW010000074.1:0-8028 GCA_035652415.1 Candidatus Angelobacter sp.
GATGCGCAGAACAGAGCCGACTATGAGCGCAATCTTGGATTGAGCAAACAAGGCGTGATCAGCCAGCAGGCGCTTGATTTGGCGAAAGCAAATGCTGAGAGCGCCACAGCTCAGGTTTCAGCAGCGCTGGCTACAGAAACCCAGGCACGGGCGCAGGTCCAGCAGAAACAGGCAGCAGTGGAAGTGGCGCAGACCAACCTGGATTACACGACAATCCGTGCTCCCATTGACGGCACAGTAGTGGCCCGCAGCGTGGATGTTGGACAGACCGTAGCTGCATCACTGCAAGCGCCCACGCTGTTCACTATCGCCCAGGATCTGACCAAGATGCAGGTTTATGCCAAGACCGATGAGTCAGACGTCGGCCAGATCCGCCCCGGACAAAAAGTCACTTTCAAAGTGGATGCGTACCCGCGTGAAACATTCCTGGGCACGGTTTCACAGGTAAGAATGAATTCAACCGTGGTCCAGAACGTTGTTACCTATGACACGATTGTTGATTTTGATAATCCGGAGCTGAAGCTCTTCCCGGGCATGACTGCCTATGTGAGTATTCCGGTGGCGACGGCGGCCAACGTGGTCAAGGTCCCTAATGGCGCGTTGCGTTACAAACCTGATATGTCTGCCGATGAAATCCGCGCCCTATACCAGAAGAATGGCATTCCTGAAGGCGCAGGATCCAGGTCGCAAAGCGCGAGAGCGGAAACTGCACCTGCCAGTGGCGCACGCCCGCAGATGGCAACCCGTAAGAACGCCTCTGGCGGAGCGGTGAACGATCCACCTTCGGAGATCCAGGGCCCAAAGTTTGACACACAGGTTGTGTGGAAGCTGCTTCCTGATAAGTCGATTGAGCCAGTGCGGATCAAAACCGGGATTACCGACCATACCTTTACCGAGATGATTCAGGAGTTGAACGGCGATCTAAAAACGGGGGATGAACTGGTAACCGGCGTAGCGCAAGGCCATGCTTCCAGCGCGCCGGGCGGTCCGGGAGTTCCGCGCAGACGATAGTTACCCATGAGCGCACAGCAAACAAACTCGCTTCCATTTGCTGAAATCTCCAGTCCAAAAAGCAGCGATGAAGCAGTCCTGCAGGTCCAGGACGTTCACAAGATTTACCATCTGGGTGAGACCCAGGTTCATGCTCTGCGCGGAGTAAGCCTGGAGATCAGGCGTGGAGAATTTGTTGCCATTATGGGAGCAAGCGGCAGCGGCAAATCCACGTTCATGAACATACTGGGATGTCTGGACAGGCCGACGTCTGGAAAGTATCTGCTGGAAGGCACTGACGTTTCCCAGTTTGAGAAGAAGCAACTGGCGGGGATTCGCAATCGCAAAATTGGGTTTGTTTTTCAGGGATTCAATCTGCTGGCGCGCACCACAGCGCTTGAGAATACTGAGTTGCCCACGCTTTACAGCCGCGTGGATAAAGCTGAGCGGCATCAGCGCGCGATTGAAGCTCTGAAGATGGTTGGGCTGAGCAACCGGACAGATCATTTTCCTTCGCAGCTTTCGGGCGGCCAGCAACAACGCGTAGCCATTGCGCGCGCGCTGGTCAATCGGCCTTCAATCCTGCTGGCGGATGAGCCCACGGGCAACCTTGATAGCCGCACGTCAGTCGAGGTAATGGAGATTTTTCAGTCACTCAATGACAAGGGGCTGACGATCATCCTGGTGACGCACGAGACTGACATTTCGCAGTTTGCCAAGCGGACCATCGTCTTCCGCGATGGCAAGGTCCGGCGCGATGAAGCCGTTACAAACCGCGCACGCGCGGCGGAAGTGTTGAAGACCATGCCGGTGCTGGAAGACTAAAAACATTCATGGATTTGCTTTCTACATTGCGGATCGCTTTTCGCGCGCTGGCGCGGAACAAGATGCGCTCTATCCTGACCATGTTGGGCATCATCATCGGCGTGGGGGCGGTTATTGCGATGGTGGGAATTGGCCAGGGCGCTGACCAGACCGTGCAAAAGCAGATCGCAAACCTGGGCTCCAACATGCTCTTTGTCAGCTCAGGCTCCAGAAACTTTGGAGGCATTAGGCTTGGATGGGGCAACACCAAGACGCTGGTGCGTGGAGATGTTGACGCAATGCTGAAGGAGTGTCCTGCGGTGGCCGCGGCTGCGCCCGGCACACAGACTTCAGCCCAAGTGGTGTATGAAAACGACAACTGGGGAACGCGCATTACAGGCAGTACGCCGGAATATTTTGAGATCCGCACCTGGCCCTTCCAGAGCGGCGCAAGTTTTACTGAAGACGATGTGACTACCGCCGCCAACGTAGCAGTGATCGGCGATACCGTGCGCAAGAACCTTTTTGCCGCTACAGAGCCGGTGGGCAAAACCATCCGCATTGGGAATCTGCCTTTTATGGTGGTCGGTGTGCTGGTCGCCAAAGGACAATCACCGGCGATGAGCGAAGACCAGGACGACACAATCATCGTCCCGGTGACGACTTTGCAAAAAAAGATTACTGGGCAACCGTGGCTGCGCTTTGTGATGGTGTCCGCCAAGTCGCGCGCCGGAAGCTACCAGGCAAAGCAGCAGATTGAATCGCTGCTTCGCGACCGGCACCGCATTCGTCCGGAACAAGGTGATGATTTCACCGTCCGCAATCTGGCAGATATGGCCGACCTGGCTTCAGAAGCCAGCAAGGTTATGACCGGACTGCTGGCCTCGATTGCCGGCGTGTCTCTGCTTGTAGGCGGAATCGGAATTATGAACATCATGCTGGTTTCCGTCACAGAGCGGACGCGTGAAATTGGCGTCCGCATGGCCATTGGCGCAACCGAAGGCGATGTTCAGCGGCAATTCCTGATTGAAGCAGTTGTCATGAGCCTGATTGGCGGAGCTGCAGGGATTGGGCTTGGCGTTGTTGCTTCACTGTTGATCGCGGCAGGCGCGGGCTGGCCAATTTTGATTTCCAGTGAAGCCATTGCCGGAGCAGCGGCTGTTGCCATGGCGATTGGAATTTTCTTTGGCTACTATCCGGCACAAAAAGCAGCACGGCTGGACCCGATTGAAGCGTTGCGTTACGAATAAAATTTTTCGTTCATGTCTTTGAGCACAATCATTCGCGAAGCATTGCAGGCGTTGGTGCGCAACCGGATTCGCAGCTTGCTCACCATGCTCGGCATCGTCATGGGCGTTGGCTCATTCATCTGTGTTGTCGCTGTGGGCCACGCTGGTTCCAGCCGCGTGGAAGACCAACTGAGCAAAGTGGGCGACAACCTGATTTGGGTAGAAGCAGGCAGCCGCGCGGTGAACGGAGTCCGCATCGGCAGCCGCGGAACCAGGACCTTGGTGGTAGGCGATGTTCAGGCTGTGCTGGACCAAGTCCCCGGCGTAAAAAGCGCCACACCAAACGTAGATGGGCACATCCAGGTGGTTTACGGCAATTTAAATTGGGGTACACAATACCGCGGCGTAAGCCCTGAGTTCTTTGAGATTCGCAAATGGGAGTTTCGGCTGGGCGGCAACTTCACACAGGATGACGTGGAAAGAAACGCTCCCGTGTGTGTGCTGGGCCAGACCGTAGCCACAAGCCTTTTTGGCGATGACGACCCGCTCGGCAAGACGATCAACATCCAGGCCGTGCCATTCAAAGTGATTGGCGTGCTCCAAGCCAGAGGGTTTTCAGCCACAGGCGCAGACCAGGACGATTTTGTCGTGATGCCAATCACGACCGCACAGAAACGCATCACAGGACAAGAATGGCTGGATGACATTTTCTTTTCCGCTGCTTCTCGAGAAGAAATTCCTGAAGTGACCAGGCAGATCATCGGCGTGATGCGTGAACGGCACCATCTGCGCGCCGGCGATCTCGATGACTTCAACATTCGCACGCCGGAAGAACTCATTCGCGCTCAGCTTGCCGCAGCCAACGTCTTTACGCTTTTGCTGGGCAGCGCCGCTTCACTCTCACTGCTGGTAGGCGGCATCGGAATTATGAATATCATGCTGGTTTCAGTCACAGAGCGCACGCGTGAAATCGGCATCCGATTGGCAGTGGGTGCCACCGAGCAGGACATTCAAATGCAGTTTCTGAGTGAAGCCATGGTGATGAGCCTGATAGGCGGCGCGCTCGGCGTTCTTGCCGGGGTGCTCGGCTCTTTTTTGCTGCAAAATACCCTACATTGGGAGATGCAGCTCTCAGCCCAGATCATGGCCATTGCAGGACTGTTTTCCGCGGGCGTTGGGATTTTCTTTGGTTATTACCCGGCGCGTAAAGCCGCACAACTGGATCCGATTGAAGGTCTCAGATATGAATAGAAAAAAATTTAAGAACATGAAAACCACATCTAAGTATTTTGCTGCCGCATTCTCCGCTCTCTTTGTATTGTTTCTTATTTCCGCCTTCGCCCAGGAACAGGCGTCCACGCCGGAAGTCCACGGCATTCAGGTCGCCAACATGGACCAATCTGTGGTGCCAGGCGACGACTTTTATTTCTACGCCAATGGAGCATGGCTCAAGCGCACTGAAATTCCGCCTGACCGGCCCGGCGTCGGCGTCTTTACTCGCCTATCTGATCTAACTAACAAGCGCACTGCTGCGGTGATTGAAGAAGATGCCAAATCAAACGCGCCGGCAGGTTCCAGCGAGCGCCAGATTGCTGACCTCTACAACTCTTTTATGAATGAAGGAGCAATCGAGTCGCTAGGCCTCAAGCCTGTGCAACCGCATCTGGATGCCATCCATGCGATTACAAACAAAAAAGAGCTGGCGCATGCCCTGGGCGAAACTCTTCGCGCTGACGTGGATGCTCTAAACAACACAAATTTTCATACGCCGAATTTGTTTGGGCTCTGGACTGCTCCTGGCTTCAACGACTCTGAGCACTATGCCGCTTATTTATTGCAAGGCGGACTGGAACTTCCTGACCGCGAGTATTACCTCTCTAACAGCCCGCACATGCGCGATCTCCGCAACGCGTATCAAAGCCACATCTCAGCCATGCTTAAGCTGATTGGCTTTACTGATACTGACGCTCGCGCCGCTCGCATTGTTGAGTTGGAACATTCGATTGCTGAAAAGCACCTGAGCCTGGCTGATAACGATGATATCCATAAAGCCAACAATACTTGGAAGCTCGAAGACTTTGCCTCTAAAGCTCCTGGTCTGGACTGGGCAGAATATTTTCGCGGTGCCGGCCTGGAAAAGCAGAAGGAGTTCACGGTCTGGCAGCCCACCGCGTTTACTGGAGAATCCGCGCTTGTAGCCTCTGTGCCGCTTGAGACCTGGAAGGACTGGCTGGCCTACCATCTGATTGAAGATCATGCCGGCTCCCTGCCCAAGTCCGTGGCCAATGAGAGCTTCAATTTCTTCGGCAAGATGCTCTTTGGCACGCCGCAACAGCGTCCGCGCTGGCAAAGAGGCGTATTCCTTGTGGATGGCATGCTGGGCGATGCCGTGGGAAAAGTTTATGCACAGAAATATTTCTCTCCGCAAGCCAAAGCCCAGGCTGAAGCCATGGTGGCAAAAATTATCGCGGCATTCCATAAGCGCATTGACGCGCTCCCATGGATGGCCGCCGCGACAAAAGCCGAAGCCCACACCAAGCTGAGCGCGCTCTATGTTGGAATTGGATATCCGGAACACTGGCACAGCTACTCAGGATATGAAGTGAAAGCGGATGACCTTTTTGGCAATGTCTGGCGGGGCGATCTGTTTGAATACCATCGCCAGGTCAACCGTCTTGGCACCAAGGTGGACCGCATGGAGTGGTCCATGTCTCCGCAGACGGTAAATGCCGTGAACCTGCCGTTGCAAAACGCACTCAATTTTCCTGCCGCTATCCTGCAACCGCCTTTCTTTGACCCGCAAGCGCCAGATGCTGTTAATTTCGGTGCTATTGGCTCAGTGATTGGCCACGAGATCAGCCACACCTTTGACAGTGAAGGCGCGGCGTTTGACGCCAAAGGACGCGTGCGCAACTGGTGGACAGCCGCCGATCTCGCGCACTTCAACGCTGCCACAGCCAAGCTCGCCGCTCAATACGATACTTACAAGCCTTTCCCCGATCTTTCTGTGAACGGCAGGCAGACTTTAGCAGAAGACATCGCCGATGTAGCCGGAATCTCCGCTGCTTATGACGGCTATCACGCAGCGCTCGCCGGCAAGCCTGCGCCAAAACAGGATGGCTTTTCTGGCGACCAGCAGTTCTTTATAGCTTTCGGGCAAAATTGGGGATCAAAAACCCGTGAAGCTGCGCTTCGCCGGCAGGTAATGACTGATTCACATGCACCCGGCCAATACCGCGCTGCTACTGTCCGCAACATTGACGCCTGGTATCCGGCATTTAACGTGAAGCCGGGAGAAAAACTCTATCTGGCTCCCCCGGCACGCGTGCGTATCTGGTAAGGCACAAGGAAAACAGCAGGTGGTCAGGGTTATTTGTGGTCGAGAGCTCTTTTGGCCGTCTTAGCCTTGGCCGCGACTCTTGGCATCGTCAATAATTACAGGGCTTGCGGGAGCAGGTGTTTTGGTGGCTTCATCGGCCACACCAGGCAATACCTCTTGAAGTGCCCACTGGATCCGGGCCACTGATTGCTGGATGAGTTGGATTTGCTTGCCCTGTTCCGTATAAGGCGCATATGAGATGGCCTGCAAAGCATTGCGCACGTGATGGTTCATTGCGGAAATCACGGCAATCTTTTCCATCATTGCCTTATGCCGTCTCTGCTCATAAGCAAAAACCAACAGCCCCGCCAGAATGCCCAGAACCAGATCGTCGACATAGAGTCTTAATCCGGTTAGGCCTCGGCTTCCCAGGACACCTTGTAACAGCGCTCCCAACACAAACAGGCAGAAGCCCAGCACAAAGCTAAGCCCTATCCGCCGCAACAGAGAACGCACCTTGGGTGTTCTGGACATTCCCGCACTCGCCATGCAATCTGCTTCTATGACTTATAAAGAGTATGATTTGGAAGCAAATGATACATCCAGTCGCAAAATAAGTGACAAGATTTCAATTTGGAATCCGGTAAATCAAAATTGACCTCTTTCCATTGCCCGTCATGCAAAGGTGATTAGCACGATCTCCGGCCTGGTGGCCAGTCTGAAAGGCGGTCCCCAGGTTCCAACGCCATAGGTGACGTAAACCTGCATTTGGCCAAATGACTGCAGCCCATGGGTGAATTTGCCCCAAACCCGCCGGGCTATCCACGTCCAAGGCAAAAATTGGCCGCCATGAGTATGCCCTGAGAGTTGCATGGAGACACCCTCTGCTTCGCTTATCGGCAGTTGCACCGGCGCGTGCAGAAGCAAGATGCTGGCCCGGTCTCGGTCAAGTCGCAAGCTGCGCAGCAATGCACCGTACCGCGCCGGCAAATGCGCATCGCGGTAATGGATACCGGCAACTTGCAGGCCATCAATCTCCACCTTTTCATTGTTCAGCATGCGAATGCCACTCTTTAGCAGAGGCGGCAGGTATTCCTCATTGCGATAGAACTCTTCATGATTGCCGGGAATGTAAAGCACGGAGAGAGACCTATCCGAGCCGCTCCGGGCGCGCGTGAGCACATGCCATGGCTCCGCCAGGCGCTCAAAGTTGGCTGCGGTGCCGTCATAGAGATCGCCAGCCACAAAGACGATGTCCGGCTGCAAGGAAGAGATCTTCCGCACCACGCGCTGGACAAACCGATGATTGCGTATGTGCCCCAGATGAAGATCGCTCACCAGCGCTGCTTTTCGCCCGCGCCACTGTGCAGGGAGGTTAGGCAAGGTAACAGAGATTCTGATTACGCGTGGCAATGCCGCATTACATAGACCATAAATCGCCGCCAGGACGGCGCAAGCCAGCAGCACCAGCGCCACTGTCTGCAATTTCCAATGCAAGCCAGCCAGCAGGGCTGCGCCGTAGATTACCCAGGTAAGGCAGGACGCCCATAAGAAGAAACTGGCAAATCCCAGCCAAACAGCAGAGAGAAGGTAAAACACACGCACTGCCGGACGGAATGAATACCAGCCTCGCAGCGACGCCAAAACAAAACTGACAGAAAGCAATGCGAAAGCTAGTTTTACCCC
>DASRDW010000075.1:0-35027 GCA_035652415.1 Candidatus Angelobacter sp.
TTGTTATTTAGAGAAATCCATCGGCGCTCTTCAATGCGATAGTGCCAATCCTTGTCAACTTGAAAGAAGACCTGCAATCCTTTGCGCTCGATGATGCTGACGATACTGTTATCGTGCGAATTGCGTTCATCGAAGTCTATAGAGGCACGTTGACCCATTTCGGAATAGATGTCGTTGAGTTCGAGCAGCAAGCGATTGATCTCAATCTCGAGCGGCTCAGCCTTGAGGCCGATGCGGTGCGCCTCACGCAACGTAATCGGGTAGCTGTGGGAAGGATATCCTGAGTTCAAAGTATCGCTTATTTTGTGGGCCTTCTTTAGGTCCTTCAGATGGTAAGAAAGGATTTCAATGCAAAGTTTGGTGGACAAAGCGCTTGCCCGGTCGACTGCGCCAACTACAAGAGGATGAACGTAGGGAAACAGCGATTGGTACGGATTGGATGCTTCCTTGTCGGCTTCACTCTGCCACAGCTTCACCACACGTTGCAGCTCGTCCTGGCTGACACTCACGCGGTCATTGTCCCGATCGATTGGTGACAAGTCATGAGTAAGGGATGTATCGACAGCCGAAAGATGGGCCAGCGGGCCCATTAGAATTTTATCTGCGCCTAAAGCCAGCATTGTGGCCGCAGATTCACATGCCAGGGGAACTAACGCGGTAAGCCTCATGACGAACTGCCGGATTAAATGCACCAGCCGCAACGAAGCCTGACCGGACCCACCAGTCGACTTGATGAACAAATATAAATGGTCCACTTTGCCGATATCACGGAGAACCCCGTATAAGCCATTCACATCATCGCCGCAAATCGAGCCGTTGTCAGAATTCCAGTAGGTGATAAGGCGTTTTCCCAGCTTGGCCTCGATTTGAGCCAAGACTTTCTGCGTGCGCTCAAACAGGATTGGCGGTCGCTTGGTGGCCTTTGTGGTGAACCTGTTCGGCTGTCGTCGGGAGCGAGGCATGAATGGCAGAGTTTACTACAATCCGCGCAGAATGAGCCTGTATTCAGGCCAAAACGTAAACCTCATGTCTTGGCCATTTGGTGTAGGCAGGATTAGCAGCCAATTTGCAAATACGGGCGTGTAAAATGTCCGCCAGCATTAAGCCGAGGAGAAAATCTGAAATGAGAAGTCTGCTGGATCATGGGATAGGTGTCTTTGTTCTCTGCTGTTTCCTTTTTGCCGGTGCAACGGCATACGCGCAAGACCCGCCTAAAGAAGCTCCCAAAGAAGACTACGTGAAATCGCATTACACCAAATACGAATACCGCATTCCTATGCGCGATGGGATAAAGCTGTTTACCTCAGTTTACGTTCCCAAAGATACCTCGCAGCCTTATCCCATCTTGATTGACCGAACGCCTTACAACGTCGCTCCCTATGGAGAGGATGAATATAAGAAACAGATTGGCCCATCCGATGAATTTGAAAAAGCCGGCTACATCATCGTGTATCAGGATGTGCGCGGCCGATACATGTCCGAAGGCGATTTTGTGGAGATGCATCCGCACATCGACAACAAGAAATCATCCAAAGACGTGGATGACAGTTCAGACATGTATGACACCATTGAATTCCTGCTTAAGCACGTGCCCAACAATAACGGGAAGGTTGGCATCTGGGGCATTTCGTATCCCGGCTTTTATACCTCAGCCAGCATCATTGATTCTCATCCAGCATTAAAGGCGGCTTCGCCTCAGGCCCCAATGACAGATCTTTTCTTCAGCGACGACGCATATCACGGCGGGGCATTCATGCTGGCGGCGAATTTTGGTTTTTATACTGCATTCAAGCCTATGGCTCAGCCGGAGCCGCCGCCAAAGACAATTCCTTTTGATTTCGGCACGCCGGATGGTTACAGCTTTTATCTTCAAGCCGGTCCCACCATCAATCTGGATAAGGAATATCTCAAAGGCTCCAATCCGCTTTTTAATGACCAACTTTTGCACACCACGTATGACGTTTACTGGAACGCCCGCGATCTCTCGCGCCACATGAAGAACATCAAGTGCGCGGTGATGACCGTTGGCGGATGGTTTGATGCGGAAGATCTCTCCGGTCCGTTCAAGACATTTCATGCGATCGATCAATTTAATCCGGAAACGCCAAACTCTCTGGTGATTGGGCCGTGGGTTCACGGCGGCTGGGCCAGAGGTGATGGCGATCATTTGGGCGATGTCCAGTTTGGAGCAAAGACCTCAGAGTTTTTCCGCGCCAAAATTCAATTTCCTTTTTTTGAATACTATTTAAAAGGCAAAGGCACTGCCTTGCCCAAGGCCATTGTTTTTGAGACGGGAACCAATGTCTGGCGTAAATATGACTCCTGGCCGCCGGCTGATGCCAAACCAAAAACACTCTACCTGCATGCTGGCGGAAAACTATCGTTTGATCCTCCAGCAGAAGATGAGGGCATGGACGAATACGTGAGTGATCCTGCTCATCCTGTGCCGTTCATTGATTACATCGCCACCGCCGTTCCTCAGCGCTACATGTCAGACGATCAGCGGTTCGCATCGCGGCGCCCTGACGTTCTGGTTTATGAGACTGATCCGCTTGAGGAAGACGTAACCATCGCGGGCCCGGTTTCACCCAAGTTGAAGATTGCATCCAGCGGAACGGATTCAGACTTTGTGGTGAAGCTGATTGACGTTTATCCCAACAACTATCCTGACAATGAAGTTGCAGATACCAGCAAACGAGTGCTGGGCGCGCCCGCAGTTCGTATGGGCGGATACGAGGAACTCTTGCGCGGTGAGCCAATGCGCGCGAAGTTCCGCAAAAGCTGGGAAAAGCCTGAGTCTCTTGATCCGGGCAAAATTGCTGACCTCAACTTCAACATGCCCGATGTTAACCACACGTTCCGCAAGGGCCATCGCATTATGGTGCAGATCCAAAGCTCGTGGTTCCCGCTTGTGGATCGCAATCCTCAGACCTTTACGGATATACCAAACGCAAAACCGGCAGATTTCAAGAAAGCAACGGAGCAGGTGTTTCACAAAAAGAGCGCAGCTTCCGGCGTGGAAGTCCTGGTCCTGCCGCAGCAGTAACGCATAGACTTAAGCGGGACGTTCCTGACGAAATGATTGCCATTTAGTAAGATTCGCCGGGCCGTCCTGCTATAATCCGCGCTTCTTTATGAAACTGTTGAAACTTCTCTCCTGCTTCCTTTTTTGCGCCTTTGCCGTAGCTCAACAGCCTGCTTCTTCAGCTCCACAGAAGACTTACATCCACGCCGGTCATCTCCTGGATGTAAAGACCGGTAAGACCATTGACAATGTTCTGGTCACGATTGAGGCGGGCAAAATTATTTCTGTCGGTTCCGGTTCAGCGCCGGGCGATGGGAACGTGATCAATCTGCCAAACGCTACGCTCCTCCCTGGCCTGATTGATGCTCACACGCACCTGACCTACGATCCCAACTTTGGCTATCAGGAGCTTGGCGTCTCCATTCCCAAGGAGGCGCTTATCGGCGCCAAGAATGCGCGCATCACTCTTGAGGCTGGTTTCACAACGGTGCGCAACGTTGGCGCCAACGGTTATACCGATATTGCTCTACGTGACGCTATTAATGAAGGCATGGTGCCCGGCCCTCACATTATTGCCAGCGGGCCGCCGCTCTCTATCACTGGGGGCCATTGTGACCAAAACCTGCTGCCCTATGAATACCATGCAAAAGCGGACGGCACGGCCGATGGCATTGAGCATGTGCAGCAAAAAGTGCGCGAGATCATCAAGTATGGCGCTGACGTAATCAAGGTTTGCGCTACCGGCGGCGTGCTCTCCAAAGGCGATGATCCGCAGGCTTCTCAGTACACGCTGGAAGAGATGAAAGCGATTGTGGCGGATGCGCATCGCCTGGGGCGCAAAGTGGCGGCGCACGCACATGGTGCGCAGGGAATTTTGTGGGCCACGGAAGCCGGAGTGGATTCCATTGAACACGGTTCGTATATTGATGACGCAGGCATCAAGGCAATGAAAGAGCGCGGCACTTATCTTGTGCCAACCATGTATCTTGCTGACTGGATGCGAGAGAATGCCGCCAGGATTGGTCTGCCCGCCATGTATGCAGAGAAGATGAAGTCGGTCACCGCGGCAAGCCGCAAGAACTTGAAGCGCGCCTTTGACGCCGGAATAAAAGTTGCTTTCGGCACCGATGCCGCAGTCTATCCTCACGGGCTTAATGCGCATGAGTTTGCCGTGTATGTGCAGATGGGTATGACGCCCGTTCAAGCGATTCAGACGTCCACGGTAAACGCCGCAGACCTGCTGGGCTGGTCAGACCGCATTGGCACAATCGAGCCGGGCAAATTTGCCGACATTATTGCCGTAAACGGCGACCCCGCAAAAGACGTCACGCTTTTGCAGAATCCGGTGTTCGTGATGAAGGGCGGCGTGGTTTACAAGCAAAAATGAGAGAGCTTTGCTGATCCCAGCGTTCTTGCAATTGGGCTGAAATGCAAGAAATTATAATTGAGAGTCATTTTTGGAGGATCATAGTGAAATTTCTTTCCCTCTTAGCTGTGTTATTGCTGCCCATGCTTGTTCACTCGCAAAGCAAGACTGCATCCTCAAAAAGTGGCTCTGCTGCTGACTTTGCTGCCATGGCTGATCGTTATTTTGACGAATACTATTTCAAATACAATCCCACGCAGGGCACGGCCGCCGGCTTTCACCAGTATGACAATCAACTGGAAAATTATTCCCGGGCGTCAATCAACCAGCAGATTGCCATCCTCAAGAAATTCAAGGCTGAATTCACAAGCCGTTTTTCTGCTGGACACGCTGGCTTGAATCCCGGCGATGAGGCATGGGTTGATCTCAACCTGGTTCTGGGCGACATTAATTCGCGTTTGCTCGATCTGGAAAATATCCGCCCCTGGGAGAAAAATCCTGACACCTATTCCAGCAACGTTACCAATTCAATTTTTGTAATCATGGCCCGGACGTTCGCTCCACCGGAGCAGCGGCTGAAATCAGTCATCGCCCGCGAGAAGCAGATTCCGGCCGTCTTCCAGGCTGCGCGGCAGAACCTGAAGAACCCGCCGCCTATTTATGTGGACATCGCACTGGAACAAATCCCCGGCATTATCAGCTTTTTTGAAAAAGATGTGCCAGAGGCTTTCAAAGACGTTAAAGATCAGGCGGTACTCGGCGAATTTCACTCCGTCAACCAGAAGGTGATAGATTCACTGAAGCAATATCAGGAGTGGGTCCAAAAAGATCTGAAGCCGCAGGCGCATGGCGACTTTCGCATTGGCGCAGATAACTTCAGCAAAAAGCTGCTCTATAACGAAGATGTAGATATTCCGCTTCCACGGCTGCTTGAAATCGGCATGGCAAACCTGCGCCATAACCAGGCGGAGTTCAAAGCTGTGGCCGCCAAAATTGATCCTAATAAGACCCCGCAGCAAATTCTGGAAGAGCTGGAAAAGGACCATCCAGCGCCGGACAAGCTGTTGCAAACCTTCCGTGACACGCTGGGCGGACTGCGCGATTATCTGGAGCAGCATCACATTGTCGGCATGCCCTCACAGGTGCTGCCCATTGTGCAGGAGACGCCGCCTTTTGCCCGTGCATTGACCTTTGCTTCCATGGATACGCCAGGCCCCTATGAGAAGGTGGCAAAAGAAGCTTTCTTCAACGTGACTCTGCCCGAGCCAAACTGGACGCCCAGGGAAGTGGAAGAGCACATGGCCGGCTTCAATCGCGGGACCATCATCTCCACGGCGGTCCATGAGGTTTATCCCGGCCACTACACGCAATTCCTCTGGGTGCCCTCAGCGCCATCCAAAGTGCGCAAGCTGCTGGGCTGTAGCACCAATGCGGAAGGATGGGCTCATTACAGCGAGCAGATGATGCTTGACGAAGGTTATGGCCGGATGCCTGGAACTGATCTTGACCATGACACGGCATTCCTTAAGCTGCGCCTAGGCCAGTTGCAGGATGCGCTCCTGCGCAATGCCCGCTTCATCGTTGGCATTCAAATGCATACCGGGAAGATGACCATGGAGCAGGGCATCGACTTTTTTGTGAAAGAAGGCTACCAGACCCGTGTGAATGGAACGCGTGAGACCAAGCGCGGCACCTCTGATCCTACCTATCTTTATTACACTCTGGGCAAGCTGGAAATCTTGAAGCTGCGCGAAGATTACAAAAAGAAGATGGGCGATAAGTATTCTCTGGAAGGATTCCACAACGATTTTCTGAAGCAGGGCTTCCCGCCAATTAAGCTGATCCGGCGGGTAATGATGGGGGATGATTCACCTGTGTTATAGGAGCAATCAGCGATCAGTTCTCTGCACTCAGCTAAAGCTAAATTGAAGTTCGCCAAGAGGCAGTGGAGATTTTTCGCACAAATTGCAGCTGGCTGATCGCTGAATGCTTTTTGCTAAAATCCTGCATCTCACATAAAAGCTGTTGAAGGATCAAAAGAGATGAAGATGAAAGTTCGCAAGGCCGTCTTCCCGGCCGCCGGGCTGGGGACGCGCTTTCTCCCCGCCACCAAGGCGCAGCCCAAAGAGATGCTGCCACTGGTGGACAAACCCATCATCCAATACGGTGTGGAAGAAGCTATGGCCGCAGGCTGTGACCAGATCATCATTGTCACGGGGCGTGGCAAAACGTCAATTGAAGATCATTTTGATGTCAGCTACGAACTGGAAAAAATGCTGGAAGAGCGCGGCAAGACTGAGCTGCTTGCTATTGTCCGCCAGATTTCAGACATGATCCACGTTGCCTATGTACGCCAGAAAGAGGCAATGGGGCTCGGCCATGCCGTGCTGATGGCGCGCGAACTTGTGGGCAATGAGCCATTCGCCGTTCTACTGGCCGATGACGTGATCGATTCACAAAAACCTTGCCTCAAGCAGATGATGGAAGTTTTTGAAGAGTCGCAGTGCTCCATTATCGCCACACAGGAAGTCAATGGTCCTGCCATCTCTTCTTACGGCGTGCTTGATGCTCAGCGCATTGAAGGCAAGTTCAATGGACGCGCTTACAACGTCCGCAACCTGGTGGAAAAACCCAAACCTGAAGAAGCGCCGTCAAACCTGGCAATTATTGGACGCTACATTCTTACGCCGACAATCTTTGACACCCTGGAGCGCACTCCTTTAGGCACAGGCGGCGAATTGCAATTGACGGATGGACTCCGCGGTTTGCTCAGCGCCGGAGAAAACATTTATGGCTACACCTTTGAAGGCAAGCGCCACGATACCGGTGACAAGCTTGGTTTCCTGAAAGCCACAGTTGAATTCGCCTTGAAGCGCTCAGACCTGGGCCCCGCTTTTTTTGATTACCTACGGTCTTTAAAAATTGAAGACATGGCTGCAGAAGTCGAAGCGGCTTGAGAACTTAATACGTAACCATAAAGCGGTTTGGAGCGCAGCGACAGGATAACAGATTGACGGCGAGGCCGACTTGCGCGCCGAGTCGGCTATGACAGGGAGCAGAAGAACTTGCTCAAGCCAAACGTCGCAGGCGGTTTGGAGCGCAGCGACAGGATAACAGATTGACGGCGAGGCCGACTTGCGCGCCGACCGGCTATGAAGGAGCGGAAGAACTTTGCTCAAGCCAACATCGCAGGCGGTTTGGAGCGAAGCGACAGAAATATTAGGTCTCGCCGAAATCCTCGTCCTGGAAAATATACGGTGCAGTACGGATCAGGCGGAAGCGCACCCGTTCTGCGCAAGTATCGCACGGCGGAAAAGAGTCGCCGCTGAGCATAACCACTTCATGGGCAATGCGATGCTCATGATCGTGGAGCACCTCATAAATTCCGGTTTCTTTCACCATCTCCCCAGCGGCAAAGACATTGCCAGGTTGATCCGGGCGTCCAGAGTGATAGCGTGACTTGCCCCCGCCTTTTACTTTTGGGCGCTTTGGAATGATATAAATCCAGCAGGGTGGTGCTTTTCTACTAGTTTGCATAGTCCTAAGGCCTAAATTTATATACCTTTGCTGGTGTGTACTGATAATTTTTTTCAGCAAATCATGTAAACAGTAACCCAAACAATCACGGATCGGTTGTGCGCGGCGGCTGCCGAAAATCGGAATCCTCAGAGATAGGCGTAGCCGGGCGAACCAGCGCAAATCGAACCAACGCTCCACACTGAGCGCACGAGGGGAACCGTTCACCTTTGAAAATGGTTGCCACGTGGTTGGGACGATGCTGGTCGTGCATCACCGTGTACACGCCTGTTTCCGGCACTTCGTCGCCGGATTGATAGATCTGTTCCGCTCTGGATGCGCCCTGCATAGGCTGTAATTCCAAAACTTTAGAACCCCTCAGTGTACTAAACAGCGGAATTGCATGGCCCAGTTTTAGTTGCGTGAACGCAAGCCTGAAATCACTTGCCGGTACGGCCCGGGATTTCCGCCTGGTCCACTAGAAGTATGGGAATCCCGTCCCGTATGGGATATATCCTCTGGCAGCCAGTGCACTGCAATGAACTTTCGTCAGCCGCCAAGTTCAGGGGTTTACGGCACTCAGGAACCGGGCATACCAGAGCATCAAGTACGCGCTTTAGAATCATGGCTTCCATTTTAGTCCATTGCGCAACAGCATTCGCTACGAATCGCGGATCTCAGGCAGACGTTTACCGCAGACGATAAACCCTACCAAAGAAACAATGGGATGCGAATAGGCCCGACTATCCTTCTGCGATGACCTGTGCGTTTCACGCCGTTTGTGAGTAAGATATTTATTTCCATGAACACCATGACAGCTACTGTCCTTGACGGCAATAAGATTGCAGCCCAAATCAGGGCTGAGGTTGCAGAAGACGTTCGCAGTCTCAATGCCGCTGGGCTTCGGCCTGGACTGGCCGTAATTCTTGCCGGCCATAATCCGGCGTCAGAGATTTATGTTCGCAACAAAGTAAAAGCCTGTGATCAGGTAGGTGTACACGGCGAGACGCTCACGCCGCCTGATTCCGTGAGCACTGAAGAGCTGCTGGAGATGGTGGATCGGCTGAACCAGCGCGACGAAATTGATGGCATCCTGGTGCAGCTTCCTCTTCCCGCTCAGGTAGATTCCAAAAAGGTCCTGCTGGCCGTTTCACCGCAGAAGGATGTCGACGGCTTTCATCCGATGAATGTTGGCAATCTCTCTACGCAGCGTCCTGGGCTGGTACCGTGCACTCCGGCGGGAGTCATTGAGGTCCTGCGGCGTAGCAATATTCCGATTGAAGGCCGACAAGCGGTAGTGATTGGCCGAAGCGATATTGTTGGCAAGCCGGTGGCCATGCTCTTGCTCAACAATAACGCTACGGTAACTGTTTGCCATTCAAAAACCAAAGACCTTCCGCAGGTGGCCCGCCAGGGTGACATTCTGATTGCGGCCATTGGTAAAGCAGGCTTTGTCACCGCCGATTTCGTAAAGCCGGGCGCAACGGTGATTGACGTTGGCATTAACAAGATCACTGATCGCGCGGAGTTCGAGAAGTTTTTTGCCGGCGATTCAGCGCGCGAGAAGTCGTTTGCTGAAAAAGGCTCAACACTGGTTGGTGACGTTGATCCGCACGTAGCCAGCGTTGCCGGAGCCATTACTCCCGTTCCCGGTGGCGTGGGACCATTGACCATCGCCATGCTGCTGGCAAATACTGTAAAAGCCTGCCGGATGCGTCGAGCTTCGGCACAAAAGGCCCGGAGTTAGCTCTTGCTTCGCGTCGGCCTGACGGGTGGAATCGCCTGCGGAAAATCAACCGTAGCCAAAATGTTTGCCGAATGTGGCGCGCAGATCGTAGATGCAGACGTAATTGTCCATGAGCTGTATCGTCCCGGCCAGGAGGTCTATCAGAAGCTGATCAAACATTTTGGCCAGGAAATCGTAAAGCCTGATGGCGAAATTGACCGAGTGAAGCTCGCAACGGTTGTGTTTGATGGCGGCCGAATTGAGGAGCTGAACAAAATTGTTCATCCTGCGGTGATCCGCCAGCAGGAGCAATGGATGCACGAGATCGGCGTTAAAGAGCCGCATGCCGTTATCATGGTAGAAGCGGCGTTGATTTTTGAAGCTAACGCGCATGATCGCTTTGACAAGATTCTGGTGGTGACCTGCAGCCCAGCCCAGAAGATAGCGCGCTTTGCCCATCGTAGCGGCATGAGTAAAGCCCAGGCGCAAGCTGAGGTAGAGCGCCGCTCAAAAGCGCAAATCTCTGATGACGAAAAGAAGCGGCGGGCGGATTTCGTGATCGACAACTCTGGATCTATCGACGAGACTCGCCATCAGGTAGAACGTATTTCCGCCGAGCTTAAGGTTCTCGCCGAGCGATCGGTTTCTTGACAGGTGAAAACATGAAGTATCTGCGTCCATTTCTTTTAGCTCTTGTTCTGGTAGTTGTCTTTTATTTTGTAACCAACCGCCTGAGCGGTCCTTCTTGGGTTACCCGGCCAGCGCACGTTGAGTTGACTCAAGCTGCTGCACCGGCTGCTTATGATCCTGAAGAGCAGAACAATATCAACGTGTACAAGAAGGCGCTGCCCTCGGTGGTAAACATCACATCCACGGCGGTGGCCTTTGATTTCTTTTATGGCGCGGTGCCGCAACAAGGCATGGGTTCAGGATTTGTTATTGATGGTGAAGGGCACATCCTGACGAATTTCCATGTGATTGAGGGAGCGCGGCAACTAGAGGTAACCACCAGTGACAAGAAAAAATACAAAGCCCAGATTGTAGGCACAGATCCCGTTCACGATCTGGCTGTGATTCAAATTCCCACGAAGAATGTTCCTCAGGCTTCCATCGGCGATTCAAAGAGCCTGGTTGTGGGCCAGAAAGTGTATGCCATCGGCAATCCGTTTGGCCTGAGCGGCACCATGACCCGCGGCATTATCAGCTCAATTCGCTCAGTGAAAGGCCAGCGCGGGTTTATTGATGAGGCCATCCAGACCGACGCTGCCATCAATCCCGGTAATTCCGGCGGGCCGTTGCTCAACGTGCAGGGACAGGTTATCGGCATCAATTCAATGATCTTGACCGGCGGCGTAGAACAGAGCGCGGGCATCGGCTTTGCCATTCCTATTAATACGGCTAAGGCGGTGCTCGATGACCTGGTGCATCTAGGGCGGGTGCGGCGTCCGGAAATTGGTGTTCAAACCATTCCAATCGGGCCAGACCTGGCAGATCAGATGGGGCTGGCGGCGGATTCAGGCCTGCTGATTGTGCAGGTAGTGCCGGGAAGCGCGGCAGAGAAAGCCGGACTACGTGCAGGAACTGAGCGGGCTTACTTGCGCAATCTCCCTATTACCCTCGGCGGCGACCTGATTGTTGCCATTGATGGGCAGCAGATTGAAGACCAGCAGGACCTTTCCCACGTCATGCAGAACCATCGCGCTGGCGATACGGTTACAGTAACGGTTTATCGCGGCAAGAAGAAGCTGGATATAAAAGTGGTATTGGGCGAATCCCGGGGCGGCGTGGCCTAGTGAATTCCTCTGCACACCAGGAAAATTGTGAGATTAAGCAAGAAGTTTTCTTTTCTTCTATCGCAAGTCAGGCTAAGCTGTAGCGCAACAAATTCAAGCTAGACCAACTGCGGAAGGAGATCAGGATTATGGCTTTTTGTGCAAAGTGTGGGGCCCAGCTCACCGCGGGATCAGGATTCTGTGGGGCGTGTGGGGCTGCAGTCTCGGGGCAAAGTGTCACTACTACATCGGGGGCTGCTGCTCAGTCGGCTCCAAACGCTAACGCTACTACCAGCGGTGGTATGACAGATAATGTCGCGGCAGCGCTGAGCTACATTTGGATCGTAGGGCTGATTTTCCTGTTTATCGAGCCTTACAACAAGAAGCGTTTCGTCAAGTTTCATGCATTTCAATCAGTTTTCTATGCCGCTGCCGCATTTGTTCTTTGGATCGGCCTGCACATCTTCGGCCTGATTGCAGGTGCGGTAACCTCCGGAATCGCTTGGTTAATTATTGGACCACTGGCCCTCCTTCTTTGGCTTGGCATGGTGATTTTCTGGGTGATTATGGTGATAAAGGCTTACAACAATCAGGAATTTAAAGCTCCGATTATCGGCAACCTTGCTGCGCAGCAGGTCGCAAACCTGCAGTAACCCACGAGCTTGCGCTAATCTATTGCTGGAACCAGACAGGGATTTGTCGGATCATTCCACCGGGCAAGTCCCTGCCTTTTATTGGAGCTCTACAAGATGAGATATTGCCGCTTTGTTTCGGCAGAAGGGCCGCAGTTTGGCTTGATTGAGGATGTCGGTGGAGTCGAGCACATAACCCAGGTTGCGGCCGATGGGCCAATCCCGCAGTTTTCTGGCGGTGCGCGAAGACTTCCAAAGATACTGCTTTCTTCAGTCAAATTTCTGGAGCCGGTGACGCCTTCAAAGATTGTTTGCGTTGGCCGCAATTACAGCGAGCACGCCAAGGAGCTGGGAAATGAGGTTCCAACCGAGCCGCTGATCTTCCTTAAGCCTCCAACCTCAGTCATTGGGCCGGGAGAAAAAATTGTCCGGCCAAAGCACCTTTCACAGCGCGTGGATTTTGAAGGCGAGCTGACGGTTGTTATTGGCAAGCCTTGCCGGAACCTGCGGCCTGCAGATGACGTGCGCCCATATATTTTGGGTTATACCTGCGCCAATGACGTGACTGCTCGCGACTTGCAAAAAAAAGATGGCCAGTGGACCCGCGGCAAGAGCTTTGACACATTCTGCCCGGTTGGCCCCCTGGTCACGGGTGAGATCGATCCATGGAAGGGCGTGCGAGTGGAGACGCGTCTCAACGGCCAGGTGAAGCAATCGGAAAGCACCACGGCCTTCATTTTTCCTGTCGATGTAGTCGTGCGCTTTGCTTCCCAGGTCATGACTTTGCTCCCTGGAGACATCATCCTGACCGGCACTCCTGCCGGTATCGGCCCCATGGTGGCCGGCGATGAAGTGGCTGTTTCAATAGAAGGAATTGGATCGCTGACAAACCCGGTAGTGGATTGCGCGTAAGCGCGGCCTTCATAGCGACTACCCGCGTGGATGCTGCGCAATATCAAGGATTTACGAACGGCGTTGCGCTATGAAAACTATGGTCACCTTGCGGTTTTGTTGCGTTCACGCCATTCTGGAGCCGTTCCAAAAGCGTATATTGCGAGGCCGCAGATTTAGGGTAAGGGTTCCTGCGGATTTTCACTGAATCAAAGTTGCATTACACTCATCTACTGAACCGCCAAACGTCTTTGCTTTGTGGGGACGTTGACTTATGAACGAACAACTTCGTCTATATTCACTCTATTCGCTCTGTGCAGTCGCCGGTGCCGGCCTTATTTTTGGCGCCATGGCATGGGCTCGCAAACATCGCAAGACTCCTGACCAGCGCGAACGTGAGCGCCGTATGCACATCAGTGAAATCGGCCGCATCACGGATGGCACCGTTATTGATGTGAGTGAAATGCAGACCCACAGCTCGGGCGAACTACAACTGCTCATTTACCATTATGACGTGGCCGGCGTGAGCTATGACGCTTCACAGGATGTAAGCACTCTGCGCCACATGGTTGATCTGCATTCCTGCCGCTCCGGCTTGATGACCTCCATTAAGTATGATCCGGGCAATCCGGGCAATTCCATTGTCATCGCAGAAAACTGGTCTGGATTGCGACACTGATCTTTCTTTGGTTTTTCCAAAGTCCCGAGCGAAGCGAGTAAATCTCTATCGCCGCGAAAGAATTCGATAAGGATCGGTTTGTGAATTTCTCACCTCAAACCTTGTCCCCAAGCCGCGGCAATGGATTGCTTGCTCACAGAAATTTAACAGCGGGAATTTCTGCGGTGAGCTCATATCAAAAAAATTGTTTCGGATTTTTCAGTTCGCGGGGTTGATTTTTGTTTTCGCCACTACAAACTATATCGATATATATCGATATAGTTAATCTGCTCCAAGCGCTTCCAGAATGCGGTCAAAATCGTCCAGCGAGCCGTATCGCAAAATGATCTTGCCTTTGCCCTTGCGGTCCTGTATCTCCACCTTCACTCCCAAAGAACGCTCCAACGTGCGCTGGGCTTCGCGAACGTTAGGATCGAGCACAACCGTCTTTTGCTGCTGCGGTTCCTCAGGTTGTAAGAGTCTTGCAGCCAGTTCTTCAGTCTGCCGGACCGACAACTGTCGGGTGATAACCTCGTTCGCGGCTTTTTCCAGTTGCTCTGGAAATCCAACCAGGCCGACCAGTGCTTTTCCATGGCCAAAGCTGATTGTGCCGCGTTCCAGAGCTTCCTGCAACGAGTCAGGAAGTTTCAACAAGCGAATAAAATTGGAGATGCTGGCGCGGTCTTTGCCCGTTCTGGCAGCGATCTGTTCCTGCGTAAGCCCGAACTCGCGACCCAGGCGTTCAAAGGCGCGGGCCTGTTCCATTGCATTCAAATCCTCGCGTTGGAGGTTCTCAATAATCGTGATCTCCATTGCCTGCTCATTGGAAATCTGCCGCACAACCGCTGGAACTGTCTGTTTGCCTGCACGCTTTGAAGCGAGCCAGCGCCTCTCGCCGGCTACCAGCTGAAACCGTCCATTCGTCGCAGGACGCAGTACAACTGGCTGTACCACACCGCTGATCCTGACAGATTCTGCCAGCTCCGCCAAAGAAGCTTCATTGATCTGCCGCCGGGTCTGGTAAGGGTTGGGATCAATCATATCCACAGAAATCTCCTGCGTGCCCACAGGCGGCTGCGGAGCAGGCATGGCAATGGGAGCAGGGGAAGGTCTGCTTGGCAGAAGCGAATCAAGGCCGCGGCCAAGCCCTTTGCGTTTGTCATTCATCATGATTCATTTACTCGTTTTAATTCAGCAGTGCTTTCAATTTCAGTTGTGGCGTCTGTTTGCGTCGGCTCAGATGAAGCTGAGGACATTGCTTTGACTTTGGCTCTATCCATCAACTCTTTGGCCAAGCGAATATAGCTTTCTGCTCCGCGTGAACGCACGTCGTGGAGTAGAACCGGTTTGCCATAGCTGGGCGCCTCAGCTAGCCGAATATTGCGGGGAATGATGGTTTCCAGAAGCTTCTCGCCAAAATACTTCCTTAGCTCTTGAGTGACCTGCTGGGCAAGGATCGTCCGATCGTCATACATGGTGAGAACCACTCCCTCGATCTCCAACCCAGGGTTAAAGCTCTGGCGCAGGCGCTCAATTGTATCCAGAAGCTCGCTTACGCCCTCCAAGGCGAAATATTCAGCCTGCATCGGGATCAGGACTGAATCCGCGGCAACCAGGGCGTTGAGGGTTAACAGGTCAAGAGCTGGCGGACAATCAAGCACAACGAAGTCAAACTGATCACGTATGGATGCGAGTGCGTCCCGCAAGCGGAACTCACGCTGCTCTGCCGCTACCAACTCAATATTGGCGCCAATCAGGTTCTTGTGCGATGGGATCAGGCTGAGGCCTTCCAGCTCAGATGCCCTTACAGCCTGAGCTGCGGTGGCTTCCTTCATCAGTAGGTGATATGTGCTGAGACGTTCCGGATCCCTTTGAAAGCCAAGACCGCCCGTGGAGTTGGCTTGTGGGTCACAATCGACTAGAAGGGCTTTTACTTCAGCCGCGGCAAAAGAGGCAGCAAGGTTAATAGCGGTTGTAGTCTT
Organism: Candidatus Angelobacter sp.; assembly: GCA_035652415.1. GTDB lineage: Bacteria > Acidobacteriota > Terriglobia > Terriglobales > Acidobacteriaceae > Angelobacter. The sequence continues at coordinate 15,569 of DASRDW010000075.1, forward strand.
ACCCACGCCGCCTTTCTGATTGGCAACAGCTATGACTCGTCCCATGGGGAGTTAGTTCGGAAGAAGCGCCGAATCTTGAATGTAAGCGAAGGACAAATAATGCGCAATGCCGCAAAGTGGTGCATTGTTCCACGTGGAACAACGGGTGGAGGTTCTTGGGTGGAGGCATTGCCTCAATATAAGCGAAGATGATTTAGAGGCATCGTTTTTGGGCTTTTACTTATCGCAATTGTTCCACGTGGAACATACATTACTAGAAAGGTTCTACCGATTAAAACTCCCACTTAACAATCGCAATAGGAGCTTATTTGGGCTTGTAAAGTGGGGATCAGAAGCACTCCAAGCCTAGCTTGTCCCACATTTACTAACTTGGTTCTAGGTTAACCCGTCTTAGACGAAAAACGTTACCCTGAAGCTTACATGTGATAACTGACTTGGTTCTGGATGGAAAAGTATCCCACTTTGCACATAAATCCTACGAACTACTCTGCCACTTAGCCAAGTCTACTTGGATTTCTCCGGTTCGGCTCCACTTTTACTGATTTGGTTCCAATTAACAAGACGCGAGAATGGCCGCCAGGAACTCCGACCGCCTCCTGCCATTTCATATCGTTAGCTAAATTTCTTGCCTGCTCAGCCTGCGACGCACCAATCATGAGCGCAATTTGGCCTTCCTGATCCACCAAACGAAGTGCTATCGGCAGTGCTTGCTCAAACCGTTCTACTGCCCGCATTGTCACCATCGCTGCTTTCTGCTGATAATCCTCACCTCTGCCGGAAAAAACCGAGACATTCGTTAATTTAAGGGCAAAGATAACTTCCTTCAGAAACGTCGATTTTTTCTGGTTTGATTCAATCAATGCGACCTTGGTTTCCGGCATGAGCATTGCCAAGGGAATGCCCGGAAAACCCGCGCCGGATCCTAGGTCAATCAGACTCGCGGGCGGGTATGGCTGCAGAATTCCCGCTACGAAAAATGATTCTCCAAAATGCCGCGTAACTATCTCTTCCGGATCGCGCACGGCCGTCAGGTTAATGCGCGCATTCCACTTCAATAATAGATCGATATATGTCAATATAAGAATAAGCCGCTGTTCATCAAGCTTTGCGAAGGGTTCCAGCAGGCGATCAATATCAACCGTGTTCACGATTCCAATCGTAAATCAGCCGCTGATAACTTGCGGACAGTGCCGGTTGCTGGCGATAGATCCGCCAGCAATTCACGTACGCTGCGGTTCAGCACAGGATGCCGAAAGTCTGGAGCAATCTCAGCCAGCGGCTCAAGCACAAATCGCCTTTGTTGCATTGCAGGGTGAGGGATGGTCAGTTCCGGGGCATTGATTACAACATCGCCCCAAAAAATAATATCGAGATCGATTGTTCGCGGACCCTTGGGTTCAGTGCGCCGCCTGCCCATAGCTATCTCAAGGGCCAATATGCGCTCCAGCAGTTGTTGTGGGCCAAGCTGGGTTTCAAGGGCGACAACGCAGTTCAAAAACCAGGGCTGCTCCCGCTCAACTTCCACTGGTTCTGTCTCATAAAAGCTAGAGACAGCCTGTACCACTCCCAAATTTTTAAGGCTGCTGATCGCCTGATGCAGGTTAGCCGCCCGAGCGCCTAGATTTGAGCCAAGCGATAGATAAGCAATCATTTCAATGCTTTTCCCAATTTGGGAACCTTAGGTCGAGGGTGCTGCTCCCGAAAAAAGTGCGGTGACCATTACGTTAGTTATATGGCCTTTTAGTGCCTTGTTGGCTACCTTTACGGCATGGCTTTGCAAGCACTATTACTCAGCCGCGACCCTGAAGTACATCGTACGATACGCCGGGTTCTTGACGCTGCCAATATCGACCTTGATCTTTCCAATAGCACGGATCAGGCACGGCACATCCTTCTCCGGCGCAAGTATGACGCGCTTCTGGTTGACTGTGATGACATGCCAGACGGCCCTCTGGTGTTGCGTGAACTGCGCCAGGGCAAGTCAAACAAGAGCTGCATCGCTTTTGCTCTCGTGAACGGCAAGACGACAATTCAGCAGGCTTTTGAGATGGGCGCAAACTTTGTTCTCGACAAGCCTATTTCTCTGGATCGCGCTACACGCAGCGTGAAAGCGGCACAAGGTCTTATTATGCGTGAGCGGCGGCGCTATCATCGCCATCTGATCAAAGCTACCGGCGCAATCCTGGTAGATCAGGGAGCCGAGCTTCCACTCAACATCACCAACATCAGCCATGGCGGTATTTCTATTGAGTGCTCGCGTAAGCTGGATGAAGGCGGAGCGGCCCGCGTACGATTGCAACTTCCCGGCAACAAGCGTGCCTTGGATATTAAAGGCGAAATTGTCTGGTCAACTCCAGAAGGGCGCGCAGGAATACGCTTTCAGGTGCTTTCTGCAGAAGCAAAACGCGATCTTGATGCCTGGCTGGAAAAACGCGCTCTGCCGTTGAGCGGCGCAATGTTTATTAACGCTACAACAGCCTAAAAAGCGATCATGCTTCGCTGGAGCTGTGCGCAGGAGCTGCAACGCTTTCCGGCAATTCCTGGTCATAGTTAATTTCTGTTGTTTCTTCCCAGAGTGTCCGGTCTTTCAATAGGCGTGAAACCAGCGCAGTGTGCATGGCATGGCCGGCGCGGTCGGCGACAATGTGTCCAATCACCTGCTTGCCCAACAAGGCAAGATCGCCAATCAGATCCAGAACTTTGTGGCGCACAAATTCGTTCTGAAAGCGCAGTGGACCGTTCCGCACTCCGGTTGATGTAAGCACAATCACGTTCTCATCGCTGGCGCCGCGGATTAATCCCATATTCTTCAGAGCTTTTTCGTCGCTTAAAAAGCCAAACGTCCGTGCTGCCGCAACCTCTTTTCGATAGAGGTCCTGCGAGAGATCAATGGCAAATGATTGTTCGCCGATGGGCTGCGGAAAATTGATCTTGTAAGCGACGGTATATCCCGGCGAGGGGTAAGCGGCAATAAACTTGTTTCCTTCGCGCACCTCAATTTCTTGCATGATCCGCAGGTAAGTGCGCTTTTTTCGCTGCCGCCTGAGTCCTGCGCTCAGCACCATGTCAACAAACGGCTTGGCGCTTCCATCCAGAATGGGTAATTCCAGGTTGTTCAGCTCAACAACAGCATTATCCAGGCCAATGCCGATAAATGCGGAGAGCAGATGTTCTGTGGTGGAGATTAAGACGCCTTTTTTCTGCAGGCTGGTGGCATAGCTTACGCGGGCTACGTTGCGGCCAATGGCTTCAATTTCAAAACCATCCAGGTCAACCCGCCGAAAGACGATGCCCGTCCCTGCTGGCGCAGGCAAAATTCGCAATGTGACTGGAGCGCCGCTATGCAAACCAACGCCTTGACACTCCACGGGAGCCCGAACTGTTTGTTCAAATGGCAAGTTGTTCCAGCTAAACAGATTAACACCGGTGTTCGGGAGTTGATGTGTGGTTTTTCTGCCACAATCGTGTCTGCTGCGCCGCCATGCAGCCAAGGAGTTACTACTTCGGTTTTACCGGATTAATCTTGGCTACCGCAGGATCAAAAAGTGAATCGGCAGGATGAGTATTGTAAGTGATGTTCAAAACGATCTGTTGCGAAATTGTTTCGCCATTGCGTTTGGTCACCATGATGCGCGGCGTATTCACTCCCTGTATCACTTTCCAGTTGCCGTAAATGGTGGACTCTTCGTCGCGGTCGCGATAGCGAGGGTCTCGTGTGCTGAACCGCTTTTCCATGGGAAGATGGGTGTCCGGCGAAACCAGCAGGGTAACGGCTTCATTCTTGGCGTTGATGATCGTTATCTTTTCCGCCATCTGGCCTTCGGAAATGCTCGCCCCTTCATCTAATAGCAAAACGTTAGGCTCAGCTAGCCACGTGCGTACGACATTTTCCAGCGAATAATGGCGGCGAACAAGTGCCTGTTTCAGCCTGTCATCTTTTGCCGGATCCAGCATTTGAATGCCTTTGTAAGTGATTTCGTAAGCATTGTCGCCAAGATAGAGTTCCACGATGTCGCGCTGCGGCGTTAGCTCAATGCGGTCTTTATCGGGCCATTTCCAGAAGCGATAATAAAGGCTCCATGCGTTCAGAGTTTCGTTATGAAAGCTGCCCAACCTGCCTTCAGAGTAATAATCCTGCACGTTCAAATAGGCCTGTCCACCCAAGGCCTGAACCATCTGGTCAATAACGGCCTTAGCTTTTTGTTGATTGGTCTGCGCGGTGACAGGCTTCTGCGCAGGAGTTTCCTGGCCAACCACGCTGGCCAGAAACAAGCAAAGGAACACTAAAATTTTCATGAGATCAATATTCCTTGAGATGCAGGAATAACCAGAGCCGCTGCCCCGGCATTACCCCACCAGCACTGCACCACCGTTTACGTTCAGTATCTCGCCTGTAATAAAGCCGGCGTATGAAGTGCACAGAAATAATACCGCCCCAGCAATCTCTTCCGGCTTTCCTGCGCGGCCAAGCGGAATGGTAGCAAAAACGCGCTTGCTGATTTCTGGATCATGCAGCGCAGGCGCTGCCATATCCGTTTCCACCCATCCTGGAGCAACACAATTTACATAGATCTTGTGCTGCGCCAACTCCGTTGAAAGCCCTTTTACCATGCTGATGATAGCGCCTTTGCTGGCTGCGTAATCGCAGTGGAAAGCCTCGCCACGCTGGCCGGCCGTGGAACTGATCAGCACAACGTGGCCGCCGGAGCGCTGCTTTTTCATCTGCGCTACGCCGTGTTTCACCAAACCAAAAAGACTATCAACGTTAATGGCCTGCGTGGACCGCCATTGCTGGTCGCTCATTTGATCGATTGTCACATCCTGCGGCGGCCAAACACCGTGATTTCCTACTAGAATATCTACTCTGCTAAATCGCTGCACCGCAGTATCGACCAGAGACTTGGCAGCCCCGCTAGAATCGAGGTTTGCTTTTACTGCCACGCAGCGCTCAGGCCCGCCACACTCCACTGCCAGCTTGTCTGCTTCCGCAGCAGCACGTTGATAGCTGAACACAACACGCGCTCCCGCTTGGGTGAACAATTGCACAATGGCAGCACCAATGCCGCGCGAACCGCCAGTAACGATGGCAACGCGATCTTCCAATGAAAGCACAACTCCTTTTTCCACCATGGAAATTACGATACGGAACAAATGACTTTTCTTGCAAGCCGGATGAGGTATCAATCGCTACTTACAGAACGGGCGATGCTGCAATTCCTGAAGTTGCAAAACGCGGGCAGGCTATCTTTATTTGGCTTGAGAAGAAGCCCATTGCTTCGCAGCCTGAACAAACGCTCGAAAGAGATTAGCTGAAGCTGAGTCATGCTCAAAGCCTCGCTCTGGGTGCCATTGAACAGCGAGCACATAGTGTTCCGGCTGCGTGCCTTCAATCGCTTCAACAATTGCATCTTCAGTGCAGCGAGCCACCACGCGCAGGCCATCGCCCACCGTTTCGGCGGACTGATGATGACTTGAATTTACCGGAATAGACTGCCTATCCGCTTCCCCTGAAGCCATGGCCAATAGTGAATCAGGGTTTATTTGCACCTGGTGAGCCACCTCAACCCTCGCGCCAACGGAATGATTCACTTGCGATTGAATGTGCTGCACCAGCGTGCCGCTGCGCCATACGTTTAGTGACTGTAATCCATAGCAAATACCAAAAACGGGCTTGTGCAGGTTGTAAGCATCCTGAAGAAGAAGTTCATCCGCAGCATCGCGAAGGCGGTCTGCCGGAGCAGTACGGGGATGTTTAAGCGCATTATATTTTTGGGGATCAACATCCGCCTTGCTGCCCGGCAGCAGAATGGCCGAGCAACTAGTGATTATTTTGGCAATCTCCTCCGGCGAGCTTGTTAGAGCTATAACAACTGGCTCCCCGCCTGCAGCCTCCACAGCCCTCAAGTAAGCTGGCAAGGCACGATTGCTGTACTCCGGATCGTAAGAGCAAGGTTCGGGAAGAGCGATCCGCGGCTTTGTTCCCACAGCTTCATGTTTTTTGCTGGAATTCATTTTGAAACTAGCTAACAGAGTCCTTTTAGTCCACTTTTACTGTTTTGATACGTCTCTCATCTGGTTCTGCCCACGCAAGTCAGGGACCATCGAATGAGAATAATAAAGTCCTGCAATCACAGTTTGCGCCTGCTGACCAAGTTTTTCCATGTCACGCGTGGACATGCCCAAAGTTGAGATCGGCTGGCCTACCAGCAACCTTAATGGGCAGGGCTTGATATGCCAGGTATTCATCTTGAGCATTTCAAACGTTCCCACAAGCGCCATGGGAACAACATCTACCTGGGCCTTGATGGCGGCATAAAAAGCCCCTCCCATAAAAGCATGCAACTGTCCATCTGGTGAGCGGCCGCCTTCAGGAAAAATCACTAGAGACATGCCATTACTCAGCGATGCCACAGCCCGATTCAAACTGCGAACAGAAGCCCGGGGGTTTTCCAGTACAACAGGAATCTGCCCAGAGCGCCGCAAATGCCAGCCCATGAATGGATAATGAAACAACTCCCTCTTTGCCAGGATACGGAATTGAAAAGGAAGATTTGCATATAAGACAGGGATATCGAGCGCGGAGAGATGGTTCACCACATAGACCGCCGCCTTTGTGGTATCAATCTTCCCCAGGCCCTCAATCTGCGGTGTGGCGCCGATGGTTTTCAAGATGATTTTTGCCCACAACTGAGCAAAGCTATGCTGAATGCGGCCTGATTTATCAAAGAAAGAACTTAGCAGTGATAGGGTGCCCAGAACGATCGTGTAGAGCCAGACCAGCGGGTCCCACAAAAAAATAGAACGCAGCTGTGAGATCAAGTGGCGCAGGCCATGTGTTTCTTGCCGTTCGCTGGTTTCAGCTTGGGTTGTTCCTGGCACGCTTATACGCTCTGTTCCACCGTGCTCCTGGTCAAAATGCGGAGAGCTTCGCCTACGATGTAGATGGAGCCGGTAATTACAATCACTCCTTTGCTTCCGGCCAGCGTGCAGGCTTGTTCCAGAGCCACTTGTACGGAGCTCTCTTGCAGGATCTCAGCTTGCGTGTGCGCTCCAAGCTCCGCGATTTCCTGCGCAGTGGCCGCGCGCGGATTGGTCGCGTGGGTAGCAATCACGCGTTCCGCCAAAGGAAAGAGAATGCTGGCAATTTCCTTGATCGCCTTGTCGCGCATGGCGCCAAAAATAAGCGTCAGAGGACGGCCTTCATAGTATGTTGAAAGCGCCGAGCGCAAAGCCCAAGCGCCGGCTGGATTGTGGGCAACATCGATGACGATCTCAGGATATTCGCCCTCAGGAAGAATTACCTGGAACCTTGCTGGCCACCGTGTTGTGCGAATGCCCTGCTCCACGTGCTTAGCCGTGATGCGAAAACCGCATTGATTCAGCTCTTCTGCAGCGGTAATGGCAAGCGCCAGATTACGTAATTGGTGGCGGCCTACTAACGGAAAATCGACAGTGATTTCCTGCCCCATTACTTCCAACGGGAAATGGTTTTGCTGCACGTCAGCCGAATGAGAAGAAGTGCTCTCTTCACTGCCGGGTGTCAGTGGCGGCATATGCTTAACGGCGCTGATGGCGCGAGCGTCGCGATCCATAATCTCTTTGCCCAGCGCATCATTCACTACCGGATGTTGCGGCAGCAGCACCACTGTGCCTTTAGGGCGCATAATCCCTGCTTTTTCGTGCGCAATCTCCGGCAGAGTGTTTCCAAGAAATTGCTGATGATCGAAATCAATATCTGTAATGACAGAGATGCAGGGATCAGCTATGTTCGTGGCATCCAGCCGGCCGCCTAACCCAACTTCCAGTACTGCAAGTTCCACTCCGGCGCTGGCAAAATACTCAAACATCATTGCGGTAAGCATCTCAAAAAAACTAGGGTGCCAAGGCAGCTCGCCACAGCTTACCAACTCAGTGGCTGTTGTCTCAATGTGGTCATAAATCAAGGCGAACTCAGCATCGCTGATGGGTTCTTGATTTATCTGCATGCGTTCATTCACGCGCAATAGATGTGGAGAGGTATAAAGCCCGGTGCGGTAGCCCGCAGCTTGCACAATGCTGGCGAGTGTGGCTGCCGTGGAGCCTTTGCCATTTGTGCCGGCAATCAAAACGCTCTGCAACCTGCGTTGGGGATTCCCCAACGCCTCAGCCAGCCGCCGCATGTGCGCAAGATCAAATTTGCGATTTGTAGCCAGCTCGTGGCCGAGCGCCAGCAGATCACTAACCGCAGTTTGGTAGGAAACAGCCACAGCTCAGGCAGCCTTCGGCGTCATGAAATCAAGTGCCCGCGAGATGTACGCCTTCATCTCCTTGCGATTAACCACCGCGTCCAGCATTCCATGCTGCAGAAGGAACTCGCTGGTTTGGAATCCTTCCGGCAGCTTCTGGCGGATGGTCTGCTCAATCACGCGCGGGCCGGCAAAACCAATGAGCGCTCCGGGTTCGGCAATGTTCAGATCGCCCAGCATGGCATAAGAGGCAGAGACGCCGCCGGTAGTCGGATCGGTTAGAACCGAGATATATGGAATTTTTGCTGAATTCAGCCGCGCGAGGGCAGCGGAGATCTTTGCCATCTGTATCAGGCTCACGATTCCTTCCATCATGCGCGCGCCAGCAGAAGCTGAAACAACGATGATCGGCTTGCGTTCATTGCAGGCGCGCTCAATGGCGCGGGTAATGGCTTCTCCAACTACCGCGCCCATGCTACCGCCAATGAAGGAATACTCCATGGCGCTCACAATCACAGGCCGGCCATGAATTGTGCCGGTGGCATTGATGATGGCGTCTTTTAAGCCGGTTGCGCTCTTGCTTTTTTCCAGGCGGTTCTTGTAAGGACGCGTGTCTGAGAAGTTCAGCGGATCAGTGGATTCCAGATTTTCATCCTGAGTCTCAATGCTATCTTCATCCAGAAGCAACATCAGGCGCTGGGCAGAATCAATGCGGAAGTGGTAATCGCACTTGGTGCAAACGTTGAGATTGTCTTCCAGTTCTTTCTTCCAAATGATCTGGCGGCAGCCTTCGCACTTTACCCACAGGCCTTCTGTGCGAACGCGTTTCTCCTCGTTTGCCTGGATCTCGCTTGATTCCCGTTTAAACCATGCCAAGGTTCGTATTACCTTTCGGGCGCTTTAGTATTCAATGCCTCGCTGCGCCATTACGCCTTTCTCATAGGCGTGTTTTACCTGCTTCATCTCCGTAACGGTATCTGCCAGCTCAATGATTGTCGGATGCGCGTTCCTTCCCGTCAAGATTACGTGGACACGCTCGGGTTTGCGCTTTAGAGTCTCCACCACCTTGGCCGAATCAAGCATCCCGTAAGTAATTGCGTAGTTGATCTCATCCAGTACCACCAAGTCCCACTTTTCAGACGTGATGGCCTCAGCGGCTTCACGCCAGGCTTCTTCTACCAACCGCACGTCTTCAGGATCGGTCTCTGCGCCGCCAACCTTCACAAAGCCGCGTCCCATCTGCTTCATCACGAAGCTGTCGCCGAAGGCTTTCACCGCGTCCAGCTCTCCATAATGCCAGGAGCCTTTCAGGAATTGGAGCATCAGCACCTTCATGCCGTTGCCCACTGCGCGCAAGGCCGTTCCCATGGCAGCAGTCGTCTTGCCTTTGCCAGGGCCGGTGTTCACGATGATAAGACCGCGATGGACGTCGTTCATGCTTTTACAACATCACTTAATCTTCAGCTATCCATCATCTTTCTGGGCTGAATGCCGATGGCTGATAGCTGAGTGCTAATCTTCAATGGCCGGTATGGTACGGGTGGCCTTTTAAGATTGTAAATGCCCGGTAGATCTGCTCCAGCAGGACCACCCTTGCCAGCTCATGCGCCAGCGTCATCTTGCCAAAAGAAAGCACAAGATCAGCGGAGTGGCGCGCCTTGTCACTAAAGCCATCGGCTGGGCCTACGGCGAAAAAAAGATTCTGTGTTCCGCGGTCCTGTTGATCGCGCAGAAGCTCGGCGAATTCTTCTGAGGTGAACTGGCGTCCGCGCGCATCAAGAAGGACCAGCACAGGGGCGGTGCGACCGGCAGTTCCAGCAGCCAGGTCGAGCAGGGCCTGTTCGCTCGACATCTCATGCGATTCCGCGCCCAAAAAGCGCGAGATGCGCTTCAGGTATTCATCCGTCAGCGCACGAATAGCTACTTCCTTGGTTTTGCCGATCCAGGCGATCTGCAGCTTCACGCGGACTTCCGAGGCTTTTTCTTGCCTTGTGCACGCGCCTTGCTGTGGGCAGCAGCTCTGGGTGAAGAAGCCTTCTTTTTTGCGGGTGCTTTCTTGGCTGCCTTTTTGATCACAGGCTTCTTGTTCAGATCAGCCGGAGTAAGCCTCTTGGCTGACTTCCACAGACGCTCCAGATCGTAAAACTTGCGCGCGCGCTCAGAGAAAACGTGCAGGACGAAATCGACATAATCCACTAGGACCCACTCCGCCTGGTTATAGCCTTCAACGCTGTTGGGGCGCTGCCCGGCCTCGGCTAGCTGCTTTTGTACATCATCAACAATGGCCTGGATTTGGCGTGGGTTGGTCCCGGAGCAGAGCACAAAATAATCGGTAAACGCTCCGCTGTTCCGGTCCATTTCCAGAATGACGACATCTTCGCCCTTCTTGCTTTCAATTGCCTTGACCGCTTGCGCAACCTGCTGCCTGATTTCTGGACTCATCCGTTCCTATGGCTCCTGCTGGCATGGCCGTGGGGCCGTGCCTCTTCAAAAGATAGCATTTTCTCTCTTTCCGCGATTGGGCTGCCCGTATAAAGGTGCTCTTTCTTAATATATTCAGCTACCAACTGGGGCACATAACGGCTGAGCGCTTTCACCGGTTTGTGGGCCGCAGCGCGAATCTGGGTGGAAGAAATTCTTTCATGCACCTCGCCCAGCAGGTGAATTGTGGCGCCCATCAGGGCAATCGTGCCCTCACTTTTCTGTTGCTTCATCACGCGCAGCATCAGGTCGGTAGGGCGCAGAACTTCAGGAAGTGACCGGCCTACATCCGCCAGTGAAAAGCCAGGGCGGCTGACCACAATGAACTCCACTTCGTTTAGCAACTCCACCGGCTTGTGCCAGGTGCTTATCTCCTTGAACGCATCAATCCCGATCAGGAAATACAGCTTGTCAGACTTCTTGAGAGCGCTTTTCAGGCGGCGAACAGTATCAATCGAATAGTTCGGCTGACCCGTGTGCGCGTCCAGCAGAGAAGGCACAAAGCGCGGGTCGTGGGCCGTGGCCAAAGCCAGCATGGCAAAGCGATGCTGGAAATCAGTGAGCTGGCGCTTTTGCTTGTGCGGCGGCAGATCAGCCGGAGCAAAGTAAATCCGGTTAAGATCAAACTTTTCCGCTGCTGCGCGCGCTACGGCCAGATGGCCAAGATGCACGGGATCGAAAGTTCCGCCGAACAGAGCAATCTTCATTTTTTGTCGCTGCGCTCCAAACCGCTTGAGTGCCTCTCTTTAGCAGCTTCGATCATGCTCTTGAACAGGCCGCTCGGCGTGCAAGCCGGCCTCGCAGCCTTCTTCATGCGCTTATCTGCTCTGCCTTTTCTTAAACGCTGCGCGTTTGGGAATGCGCTTCACGCTCTCAGCTTTCTTTTTAGCTTTGCGGCTGCGGACGGCTTTCTTTCTGATCGTTGGCGCTTTCTGCTCGTAAGTTCCAGCGCGGATTTCTGCCACACGCTTGCCCAGTCCGTACTTCAGTTCAGGTATGCCTTTTCCAGTGACGGCGGAAATCTCGTAGAGGTCGAGCTTAAGTTTTTTCGCGTGCTTGCGCAGTTTGGCAATCTTCTCCGGATTGGCCACATCCATCTTTGACGCCACCAGCACCATGGGCTTCTTTTCCAGGCTGGCGCCAAAGCTTTTGAGCTCTTCTATGATGATGTTGAAGTCGGCAACCGGATCAGGACGGCCGCTGGCGTCAGAAACATCAATCACATGCGCCAACACGCGCGTGCGCTCAATGTGGCGCAGAAACTGAATCCCCAAGCCAGTGCCGGTGTGCGCTCCCTCAATCAGTCCAGGGATATCAGCCACTACATAGCTGTCTTCATGCGGCATCTCGCCGATTGTTACCACCCCAAGGTTCGGTTCCAGGGTGGTGAATGGATAATCTGCGATCTTGGGCTTGGCGGCAGAGACGCGCGAAACCAGCGTTGATTTTCCAACATTGGGATAACCGACCAAGCCAACATCAGCCAGCAGCTTCAACTCCAGCCGCAGGACTTTTTCTTCCCCGGGAAAACCTTGCTCATGCTCACGCGGCGCCTGATGCGTGCTGGTGGCAAAATGCTGGTTGCCGCGCCCGCCGCGTCCACCGTGCGCCACCACAATGCGCTCATCCGGCTGTGAGAAATCATGCAGGCGCTCGCCGGTTTCCTTGTCATACAGAATGGTGCCCACTGGCACTTTAAGCACCACATTTTCGCCGTCACGGCCGGTGCAGTTGGAGCCTTCACCGTGGCGTCCGCGCTCCGATTTGTATTCAGGATTAAAACGGAAGTGCACGAGCGTGTTATGGCGCTCGCTCGATTCCATAATCACGTCGCCGCCGCGGCCGCCGTCGCCGCCAGAAGGGCCGCCACGCGGAACAAACTTCTCGCGGCGGAATGCCATGCATCCGTTACCCCCATCACCGGCCTTTACGCGAATGATTGCTTCATCAATGAACATCTATATTTGATTGTACAGGCCGAGGCGGAGATTCGCCGCAGAGACGTGGGGAGTGGCCTCTTGAGATTTGAGCAAAGGCTTCTATTTTGACTTGGGTTTTCGGCCTTAGCGCAACGCGACCTTCAACTGCCGGGTCAATCGAAGCAAAACACTTTCTACGCCCTTGACACTTAGTTTTATGTCCGATAAAGCTGCAATTTCCTTGGTAGGGAGGCCTTGCCTGTAATAAAGCCAGAAGATTGCACGATCTCGTGCGAAATTAGGCTCGTGCAAAAAGGTCTTCAGTATCGTGTCTATTCTTTCTAAAAGAATTGCCCTTTCAAGTTCAGAGGAAGCATCGCGCCTCAATCCTTGGTCCCCAGGTATTGCTGCTTCTACTGCTTCTAGTTCATATGTACCGCCTGTTTTAGATGCGGCTGTATGCCTGAAATAATCCTGGACCGTATGGGTTGCCACGACTTTTAAGAAGCCCAAAAAAGCGTTCTCCTGGAGTATCTCGACATTCCTTAATGCGCGGAAATTATCCGCGCAAAGTTTTAAATACACGTTCTGAGTCAGATCATCCACTAAATCGTGCGAGACATTTCCAAATCGACGAACAGCCTTGGTTATTACAGCCTTAATGAGTCGATGGTAACGGCGTATAAACTCGCTCCAAGCCTCTTCACTCGATTCAGATATACCCACGGCAACGAGTTGAGGAATCGCCATTTGGGAATATTGCACACTTCCACAACTTGTCACGTTGCCGGAATCATCGAAGACAACTCCACTGATGCCTTTGGAAGACGGAGCAGGCACATCTGCGGCAATCGAACCACTTAAAGCAGGTGGCAAACCGGCCTTGGGATTGGGGATTTGAGATGCCCCCTTGATGGAAGCAGCATAAAGCTTTCCTCTGACTGCTCCGGACCAATCCTGTATTTCCGCAATCTCCGAAGTATCTACGTCCGCATGAATACTCTCCAATGCGGCAAGAAAAGTGAGTTCCAGGGACGCTGCTTTACTTACGCGTTTGCTCATAGACCCTCCTTTCTTGCGGAGTTGCACGTCGAGCACTATGAATCACGATGACTTGCTGTCCATTTTCTCGGCGGACGCTATGCTCAACCACGAGTAAGACGGATTCAGAAGCCAGTCCGATCGTTTTCCATCTGCCGTTACCGAAACGATGAGGAATGGTGATGGCATTTAAATCATCAAATACAAGGCTGGCAACTTCGTCACTTATAGCAGGGTTTGCCCAACCAGGCTCCAGCACAGCGGAGCGGTCAATGGCCGATTGGATATGAGCCATAAGAAGCTGCAATTCAGGCAAGTTGGGGTCTTGCGGATGTTGGTTGCAAAGCGACTTACAACGACACAGCAGCAATGCCAGTCCTCGGCAGGCTGATGTGTTTAGGAGTTCTTCCCGAATCTGTTTTATCTCTGCGGGAAAGCCGTCCGTAAGCGAGTTGCTGGAACCATTTCCATTAGTTGAGGTCCTTGGAATGAACTCAACGGGCATCAGGAATCTATAGCCCCGTGAAACCGTCTCAATATAGTGAGGATTATTCGCAGAATCACCCAATACCTTTCTAATCTCGAGCATCGAGTTACCGAGGCTATGCTTATAGTTATCAATTGATACTGTAGGCCAGAATTGTGTCCGCAATTCTTCATAGGTAACAACATTGCCATTGTGTTCAGCGATGGTAGCAAGCATGCGAAAGGGCTGGCACCGCAGCTTAAGTTTGAGCCCATTCTTCTTTAATTCTTCGGAATCAAGGTCCATTTCGAAAATTTCGAAACGGAGGGCGCGCGGACGCTGAAGAGGGTCTTTCATGACTATCAATTGAGCACCCGAATTAAATCAAGTTCAAAATAGCGCGTCAATAAGGATCTGCACGGGCAATTGTCTTTTTTGTCCCAATAGCCAGCTCAGGATCAATATAGGGCTGCAAAAGGAGCGGCGCGGGATTGAGTCTAATTTAATCATGCGCAATTCTGTTGCGGAGCAGTGCTATTCAGGAAAACGACAGGATTGCACAAAATGACAAATTCACTTGTAGCCGTCAGTACTAAAACCTTTCCGGCTAAGCTACCCACCACCTATTGGCCGGGAATCTCAGACCGAACCCTTGTTGAACTGTGCCTTGAACGCAATGAAGATGCCTGGATTGAGTTAATGAGAAGGTATCACCTGTTGATCGTCAAGGTGTCAAGCAGGACCATCCGTCGGTGGTTCCAGCCAACGCCCAACCTAATTGACGATCTGTTTGAGGAAGTTCTTGTTAAGATCTGCGCCACCGATTTCAGAGCGCTACGTGAACTTGAATGGCGGCATGAAGGCACATTGCGTGGCCTGCTGCAAGTAGTTTCGTCCACGGTTGCACAGGATTACCTGCGCCGGTGCCTCTGTTTGAGCCGCAGTCTGCACCTCGAACAGCAACTAGAAGAATTTGTTCATCACCGGGAGGTGAAAAGCCCTCATTTGGCCGTCGAAAACAAAATATTACTCCGACAAATAGCAGGCCGACTAGCACAATTGATTCCCGAGCCCAATCGCACGCGCGATATTACCATGTTCCTGCTTTACTACGGTTATCGTGTAACTGCGGCAGAAATCGCGCGGCTTTATCATCTTGGAATCAAAATAGTCGAGAGCAAACTACTCAGGCTCAGCCGCCTTGCACGTGTGCATTGCGCGTAAAAGCACCAGCGTTCTTCTTATTTCTTTTCTATGGCGGCCATGCGGCGCTGCATCTCTTCCGGCGAGACGTCTTCCAGATGCACCGCCACGGTCCATTTATGTCCCCAGGGATCTTCAATGGTTCCGGTGCGGTCGCCATAAAACTGGTCGGCCACGGGCTTCTTGATGGTTGCGCCTTGGGCAACTGCGCGCTCCACGGTTTTATCAACATCATCAACATAGAGCAGCAGGCCAACCGGAGAATTGCCCAGAGTTTTGGGGCCGACAACATCCATTGCTGGAAATTCATCGGCCAGCATGACAAATGAGTCACCGAACTTGAGTTCTGCGTGGCCTATGCGTCCATCCGGTTGCGGCATGCGCATGATCTCCACGGCGCCGAACACCTGCTTGTAAAAATCGATGGCCTCAGCAGCGCCTTTCACCACAAGATAGGGAGTGACGTTGTGATAGCCCTCAGGAATTGGTTTTGCTTTGTTTGCCATAAAAATCTCCTTCCGCAGCATTGAACGCTGCAACTCAGCCTGATTCTGCCGGAGGCGAGTCCTGTGAGTATTGTAAAAATTTGACCTTATTCGTGGATAGGTACGTGGTTCAGATGATCTGTTTTCTGCGCGACATAAGCTGTTGGATTGATGCCGGAAAACTCCTTAAAATCGTGGATGAAATGCGCCTGATCGAAATAACCGCAGATAGCCGCTATATCGGCCCAGGAAAAGTCTGCACCGGTGCGAATCTGCTGCAAAACCTGATGGAAACGCCGGACGCGGGCAAAGAGCTTTGGCGTAAGCCCAACCGCATTGGAAAAAAGCTGGATGAAGTGACGTGAGCTGATGCCGATCTCGTCAGCAAGTTCAGTGATGGCGGGAGCGGTATGAATGTTACAGAAAAGGCCCAGCGCGCAATCGACCGCGCGATGGCGTTCCAGCGGGCGGAACGCTTGTTCCAGCAAGCATGTTTCAAGCACTTGTAATTTCTTTTGCGGCGTCTCCGCTTCCAGCAAACGCTCCCGCAGCAATCCTGCTTCATGGCCCCACAGGTCTTCCAGAGAGACGTGGAGATTGTGCAGCTCGCCAGCCGGCATTTTGAAGAAAGGAAACGCGCCGCCCGGCTTGAAGTGAACGCCGATCACTGAGGCTTGCTGGGCAGTATCAATGACAAAGAAGCTGGAGTGCGGGCCGCAGAGCAGCGCGCCGGGAAGCCGCGTGCATTTGTCCAGGTTCTCGCGATCATAAATCCTCGCTTCATCTTGCTTGAGGTTGATGACCAGCTCGATCGAGCCATCAGGCATCAGGCGTTCTTTGCGGTGCGGTCCGGGAGAGTAGCTATCGTAAAACCAGAAGAGATCAACAAACTTATTGAGAGGCGGCTGCGGAATGTGAGTGAAGGACAGCATGAGACGAAAAGATTGTAGTCGCCAAGACAGTGCGAACCAAACTTGCTGATCTTACTGCCAAAGAAAAAGCCCCGCCTGCTGACGGGACTTTTGCAATTACAGAAAATTTACGCTTTGGCGGTTTCAGCCGGCTCTACCAGCACATAGCGACCACTGGAGCCTTTGTCCACAAACTTGATAGTGCCGGTGACCTTGGCAAAAAGCGTGTCATCCTTGCCGCGGCCAACGTTTGCGCCCGGCTTGATGCGCGTGCCGCGCTGGCGAACGATGATCGTCCCGCCAGGAACAAGCTGTCCACCAAAAGCTTTTACGCCCAGCCGTTGCGCGTTTGAGTCGCGTCCGTTTCTTGAACTGCCTAAACCTTTTTTGTGTGCCATAACATCCCTCGGTCTTAAAAACTTTGATCAACTGGCAAGTGGAAATCGTCCCGCCTATTTCTTCTTTTTGCCTTTAGCAGCGGACTTCTTGGCAGCGCTCTTCTTTGCCTTGGGCTTGCTCTTCGATTTGCTTTTGGCTGCCTTGGCGGTTTTAGTTTCGCCTTTGCCGGTTTCATCAGCCTTGGCTTTCTTGGGTTTGCGCGCAGGCAGATCAGGCGCGGTAAAGCGCTCGCCATCAAAAGCAATCTCGGTAATCCTGACCGAGGTAAAAGGCTGGCGATGGCCGTAGATCTTTTTGTACTGCTTTTTGCGCTTGAAGTGGAAGACCAGAATCTTGTCAGCGCGGCCTGATTCCATGATCTGGCCGCTCACCACAGCGCCCGATCCGGGGCCAATTGTGCCTTCCTGGCCAGATACCGCCAGAACATCGTTAAACTCAACGGTATCGCCATCAGCGGCGGGCAGCTTTTCAATGTTGACAACGTCTCCGGGAGAAACGCGATACTGCTTCCCTCCGGCGCGAATTACCGCGTACATAACTCTCTCCAGCGTCCAGTTCCAAGCCTATGGCAGAAAAGGACTTAAGTTAACTTTGTAAGATTGCTCGGCAGCCATGCTCAACAGGCAGGAAATCCAACCAGTGGCAAACCTTGTAATTCTAACGTGATACAGGGTTTATGGTCAAATTTTATAGCCTAGATTCGTCCGTGCACGTACACTCTCCAGAAAAAATACGTCGTCATACTGTACCCAATGGCGATCACCACGTAGCGCACGCTCTTGGGATCCATCTTTTGCGCGAACCATGCTCCGGCGTATCCACCTAGCGCAGCGCCCACCACCATGAGCAATGCTTGCGGCCAGAATACGGCGCGAGCAACAATGAATACCACCACTGCAACTGCATTTCCGCAAGTGGCCAAAAGCGTTTTTAGCCCGTTCATGCTGTGGATATTCTCCATTCCCATCATGGAGAGCAGCGCCAGCATTACGATTCCCACTCCAGCGCCAAAGTAGCCAATGTAGATGGCAACGCACAGTTGGAGCGCGGTAATAGCGACGATTCGCCGCCGCGTTGGGCCGCTTTCAGTGTGGTGCCGCTTGATCCATGCCGTAACCTTGCCGCCAAAGCTGAACAACATCGTTGCGCCCAAAAGCAGCCAGGGAACCATCCTGTCAAAAGTGGATTGCCGGGTCTTAAGCAGCAGCGTGGAGCCAAGAATGCTCCCTAAAAACGTGATCACAATCAGCGGCAAAATGCTTTTAAGCAGATCAGCGTTCAGCGCTTTGCGGTAAGCGCCGGTGGAAGCTAGTGTGCCCGGCCATAAGGCCACGGTATTGGTAGCGTTCGCGTTAATGGATGGCACACCCGTGAAAAGCAGTGCGGGAAAAGCAATAAATCCGCCGCCTCCGGCCACGGAGTTGACTGCGCCGCCCAGCAGCGCGGCACAAAAAAGAAGAATGATGTCAGGTGTGCTCACAAGACAGTCTATCGAACTCTGGTTTCAGCCGCTCTATTGCTCGCTGTTTCCGGGGCGCAATAGCGGACCTTCAGAATTCCAATCATAATCAGCAGGGCCAGCGTGACTGCGTTGGCGATAATGATAGGCGCGGCCCACAAGAGCAATCCATAAGCCAGCCAAAGCGCAACGCCGGCAGAGAAGGTAACAATCATCCCCCAGGAGAGGTCTTCACATCGCTTACTCTGCCATGCTTTGTACACTTGCGGCACAAAAGAGAGGGTGGTTAACGTCCCGGCAACAAAACCAATTAACGCTGTTAAATTCATTTGCGATTCAAAATTCCTGGTAGTTTAGGCTGCTGACGATTTTGCAGGCGCACGCAGCATCCCTAATTTTATTTTTCATCCAACTTGCTGCTCACGCATCCCTTTTGATAAGAATCTCAGCTGAGACACATCATGCCTGAAAAAACTGCTTTCCTTACGTTTCTTTTTGCCGCGTTCATGCTCAACATCGCACCCGGCCCAGACATGCTTTATGTTATTGGCCGTAGCCTGGGCCAGGGACGCAAGGCGGGCATTGTCTCAGCGCTTGGCATCTTTGTGGGCTGCTGGGCGCACATTCTTGCCGCGGCATTTGGCATTGCTGCTCTTTTGCGCTCCTCGCCCGTCGCCTTCAACGTGGTGCGCTACGCCGGAGCCGCTTACCTTGTTTACCTCGGCATTAAGATGATTGTGCAGCGGAGCAATCTTGCTCAGCAGCAGCCCAAACCTGCCAGCCTGGCCTCCATCTTTCGCCAGGGCGTGATCACGAATGTGCTCAATCCAAAAGTTGCGCTCTTCTTTCTGGCATTTCTCCCTCAGTTCG
>DASRDW010000076.1:0-3524 GCA_035652415.1 Candidatus Angelobacter sp.
GGCTCTACGGGCTCAAACCACGATCCTGAAGACGCAGTATGACCACCGCGACCTGTGCATTCTCGACGTCCTCAACCGCGACTGCTCCAAAGGACACGCCCTCAAGCGCTGGTCCACCTTCAAAGGGCTGGGGCCGGAACAGGTCATGGCCATCGGTGATAACTATAATGATGTGGAAATGCTTGAATTTGCCGGACATGCCGTTATCATGGAGAATGCCTGCCCGGAACTGAAGCAAAACGGCTGGCAGGTTACACTATCCAATGATCAGTGCGGGGTGGCCGCCGTCATTGAGACGATTTTGCATTAGGACTTTCGATTGATTCTGGTTAGAAAACTCGTTGCAGGACTTTTTGTGCTGCTTGCCCTGCCCGCCTTTGCGGCTGATCTTGCCGTGTTGCAGAATGGCTTCTCCATTCGCCATGAGCGGCGCGAGTCTTTGGGTGACATCACACGTCTATACCTGGATGCTACTTCGCAATCCGGCTACATTGATGTGCCTACCGGGCAGATTGCTTCCATCGAGCATGATGATTCCCCTCCGCCGCCTCCGGCGCAGCCTGCCGCTTCTCAGCTTGCCGCAACACAGCCGGCGGTTCCGCAGGGCGCTACCATCCAGGATTTTGTCTACGCGGCCAGCCAGAAGCACGGGGTTGACGCCGATTTGATCCAGAGCGTCATCCGGGCCGAGAGTGGGTTCAATCCTAAGGCAGTTTCTCGCAAGGGCGCCCGGGGATTAATGCAGCTCATGCCCTCCACCGCCTCCAAGTTGGGAGTCACTGATTCCATGGACCCGGCCGCCAATGTCGAAGGCGGCACGCATTATCTGCGTGAACTGCTGGCGCGATACAACAACGACCTGGTAAAAGCCCTGGCGGCTTACAATGCCGGCCCCGAGCGCGTGGAACAATACAAGGGCGTCCCCCCGTACCGTGAGACGTACGCCTACATTTCACGCATTATCGCTGATTTTAACCGCAAGAAGCTGGCCCAGTTTGCGGCCAATGCGCAGGCAGCTACAACGCCGCGCGCTGCAAAACCGAAGGCCAGCCATACTGCGAGCGCCTCAGATAGCTCTACCACTGCTGATGCGCAGCCGGCTGCCTCCAATTAGGAGCTATAAAATTCTCTTCCCCCATGAATAAAAAACAGGTCCTGCTCCTGGTTCTAATTGCCGCCGTGCTGGTCTTCCTGGTCTATCTGCAGGTTCAGCATTGGAGAAAATTCGACTGGGAGGAATTCGCCGACCAGACCGAGGGTGTGCAGTGGGGCAAGGTCATCTTCGCCGTCATCCTGGTTTACCTGGCCGATGCGCTGCGCGCGCTGCGCTGGGCAATTTTTCTGAAGCCGGTCCACAAGATCCGCGCCCGTGAATTGATTGGCGCCCAGTTCATCGGGTTCACCGGGCTGGCGCTGCTGGGGCGTCTGGGAGAGCTGGTTCGTCCTTATCTGATCGCCCGCAAGACCAAGCTCACCCTTTCAGCCCAGTTGGCGGTCTGGACCGTCGAGCGCATCTTCGACATGGGCGCTGTCACAGTCCTGGTGTCATTCGCCTTATTTTCTTCCCGCTCGGTCAAGCACCTGGAGCACTATGAGCGGCTGCCGCAGGTCGGCATTGCGCTGGTGATTTTTGTGCTGGGCGGTATTGTCTTCGCTGCGCTGGTGCGGCGTTACTATGCTCTCATCGTGCAATGGATGAAGGCCACATTCCACCGCTTCCCGGCCATTACAGATCGGCTGACCAGCAAAGTGGAGGCGTTTGGCGAGGGCCTCAATACTCTGAGCGACGTTGGTTCCTTCTTTGCCTGTACGGCTATTTCCATGGGCATCTGGTTGCTGATCTCGCTTAGCTATTTTCTGATCACACACGCTTATCCTGAACCGCTCAATCAGTTGACCTGGACCCATTCCATCCTGCTGATGGGCTTCAGTGTCGCTGGAGGAGTGCTGCAGTTGCCGGTTGTAGGCGGCGGCTCGCAGTTCATGACCATCACTGCGTTGACGTATTTCTATCAGATTCCCAATGAAATGGCGGTGAGCTGCGGCATCCTGTTATGGCTGGCGACGTTCATGTCTGTAGTCCCGCTTGGGTTGATCTATGCTCACCTCGAGCACGTCTCATTCACCCAGCTTACCCGCGAAGCCCGCAAGACGGAAGAGAGTGCACTAACGTAGCGCTGTCGTGTGGGCGTTTGCCAACACGCTCAACGGGCCTGCAAACTTCATAACGGCCGATGATTTACAATAAAACTTCGTTTCCTCACCATGAAATGTCCTTTCTGCGGATTTGTGAATGACAAAGTTGTGGACTCGCGCGAGAGCAAGGAAGGCGAATCCATCCGCCGCCGGCGCGAGTGCCTGAAGTGCGAGAAGCGTTTTACCACTTACGAGCGCATCGACGAAATTCCCTACATGGTGATCAAGAAAGACGGGCGCCGCGAAAAGTTTGACCGGCAAAAGGTTTTGAGCGGACTTCTGCGTGCCTGCGAAAAACGCCCGGTCTCCATGGGCAAGCTGGAGCAGATTGTGAACGAGGCCGAAGCCTTTGTGATTGACTCCCCGGAGCGCGAGCGCAAGACCAGCGAAGTGGGCGAGATGATCATGGACCGCCTTAAGAAGCACGACAAAGTTGCCTATGTCCGCTTCGCCTCCGTGTATTTGGATTTCAAGGATGTAAAAGAATTCATGGACGAACTTAAAGACCTGCTGAAGACCAAGGAAACCGCGCCTGTGCCCGCTCCAGCCAAAGCCAAGCCGGGAGCAAAGGTGTAAGACTTACAAAATCATGCATACCATCACCCTCATTCCCGGCGACGGAATCGGCCCAGAAGTAACCAACGCAGTTGTGCGCATTCTTGAGGCCACAGGCGCTAAATTCCAATGGGAAAGCCATGCCGCCGGCGCCGAAGCTTACGCGAAGTATAAGGAATATCTTCCCCAAGAACTTCTGGCTTCCATCGAGCGCAACCGTGTTGGCCTCAAAGGTCCTGTGACCACGCCGATCGGCGAGGGGTTTCCCAGCATCAATGTGGCGCTGCGCAAGAAATTCGAGCTGTTCTGTAACTTTCGTCCCATCCGCAATCTGCCAGGCATACCGACGCGCTACCCCGGCGTGGATTTGATTATTGTTCGTGAGAACACCGAGGGCGAATACTCGGGCATCGAGCATGAAGTCGTGCCCGGCGTGGTGGAGTCGCTCAAGATCATTACCGAGAAGGCCTCAACCCGCATCGCGCGCTTTGCTTTTGACTATGCCCGCCGCGAAAAGCGCAAGAAAATATTCGCCATTCACAAAGCCAACATCATGAAAATGAGCGATGGCCTTTTTCTGCGCTGTGCCCGCAACGTTTCCAAAGAATATCCGGAGATCACCTATGGCGAGCACATTGTAGATAACACCTGCATGCAGTTGGTCATGAATCCCTATCAATATGATGTGCTGCTGCTGGAAAATCTTTACGGCGACATCATCTCTGACCTGTGCGCGGCTTTCGTGGGAGGGTTGGGACTGGTCCCTGGAGCCA
>DASRDW010000077.1:0-11325 GCA_035652415.1 Candidatus Angelobacter sp.
GTGGTGATCTCAGCCGGACTGTCAATTAGCTTGAACACCCGTTCCGCCGAAGCCATGGCCGATTGCAGAATGTTGTATTTATCGCTCAGGTCCTGAATGGGGCGGAAGAATCGCTGAGCGTACTGCATGAAGGCGGTCAGCACGCCAAGAGTCACTGCTTTGCGCATTGAGCCCAGTCCACCGAAATAGATGACCATGGCAATGGCGGTGCTGGAAAGAATTTCCACCACCGGATAGTAGAGCGCGTAAGCCATGATGGCGTCTTTATAGGCGTTCATGTGCTGCGCGTTGACGCGGTCAAACTGGCTGTATGAGCGCTTTTCACGATTGAAAAGCTGCAGCACCACCATGCCGCTCACGTGCTCTTGCAGATAAGCATTGATGCGGGCAATGGCGGTGCGAATGCGGCGATAGGAGTCGCGCACCGACTTGCGGAAGACCATGGTGGCCCAGAAGATGAACGGCAGCACAGCAAACGTGATCAGCGCCAGCCACCAGCTCATCCCGAGCATGATGATGATGATTCCGGCGAGCACGAAGACATCTTCAAAGATCGCCACCACGCCGGAGGTAAACATGTCATTCAGCGCGTCAACATCACTGGTGACGCGCGTTACCAGGCGGCCGACAGGGTTCTTATCGAAAAAGCCGATGTGCATGCGCTGCAGATGGCGAAAGATCTGGCTGCGCAGGTCAAACATGACCTTCAGTCCGGTCCACTGCATCAGGTAGGTTTGGGTATAGTCCAGGCCAAAGCCGATCAGCAGCAGCGCCAGATAAATTGACCCTAACTGCGCGATTCCCACCAGCGGGCGCGCGCTGAGAAAACGGTCTAGTAAACCGTGGCTGTGCAGGCCGGAGGAAGCGAGATACTTATCAATGGCGATCTTGGTCAGGTAGGGAAGAGAAACGTCGCAGGCGGCCTTGAGCACAATGGACCCAAGCGCCACCACGACCTGCCATTTGTAAGGCCGTAAATAGCCAAGCAGCCGCTTCATCAAACGGCTGTCATACGCTTTACCTAAGACTTCTTCTTCCTGCGCCATGTGTTGAATACTATTTTAAAGGTAAATGCAAAATCCGAGAGAAACTGGTCCTGGGCTGATGCTGCGTAGCGCAGTATTAGCCCCGCGCCAGAAACTCGGGCGAACCTATAAGATGCCCCAGCAGGGCGCAGGGCCGCAGAATTTATGAGCCGGATTTAGGCGGTGTGAGCAAGCCGTTATGAGTGAAATCCCGGAAATTCGGTGGATTGAGGCCAATGAGACACCTGGGGCGTGCGCGTATGTGCATGGCAAAGAAATCTAAGCTTCGGCTTTGGCAATTGGTAGCGCGAGTTCGCTGTATTCGGGTACAGGCTGGCCGCTCAACCACGCTTCAAGCATCGCGTTTACTGCTTCCGGGGCTTCCTGCTGGATCCAATGCGAGACGCCAGGAAAAACGCGGAAGGTCAAATTGGAAACATATTTCTCTGTGCCGCGAGTAGTGCGAAAGCTGAGAGCGGTATCGGCATCGCCCCAGAGAAAAAGCGTGGGGATATCTACGGTTGGTACAGCAGCAGAGAGGAAGCGGCGGAATGCGCCGCCACGGAATGCCGCGCGATACCAGTTGATCATCGCCGTAAGGCCGCCGGGGCGTGCCGCGTTGGCGCGATAAACTTCCAGAACTTCAGCAGTAAAGCGCTCGGGATTGCGCGAACTCCGGCGGAAAATTCCGGAGGTCGTGCGTCCGTTGTTGCGGCCCAGCATCTTCTCTGGCAGCCACGGAAGCTGAAAGAAATACATGTACCACGACATCAAGAGCTGTGGAGGCCGGCGCAGTTCACGAGCGAAGCATGCCGGGTGAGGCAAGTTGAGAATCACCAGTCGATCAATAAGTTGCGGTTGGAGCATTGCCAGCGACCACGCCAGCGCGCCACCCCAATCGTGTGCGATCAGGAGCGTTTCCTTTGCACCAGCGGCCTTGATCAGAGCAGCAACATCTTCCACCAGCGTGCGGGTTTTGTAAGCCGAAACCTCTTGTGGAGAATCAGTATTGCCGTAGCCGCGCAAGTTAGGCGCCCATACGCGATAACCCATCTTTGCCAGCAGCGGCATCTGGTATCGACAGGAGTAAGCATGTTCAGGAAAGCCGTGCAGGCAGAGCGCCAGGCGGTCGCCCGCTCCCATAGTGGCAACCTCAAAGTTGATGCCGTTGGCGGCAACGCGGATAAATTGTGGGTTCCAGCTCACTGGTCTTATGCGGAGTTGCGCGCGGCTTTCATCGTTTCGCTCTTGCCGGGGTTTCCGGCAAGGACGCTTGTTTGCGAAAGCACCTCACGCAAGACTCCGTCGATGGCGTTTACTTCCCGTCTCACTGCCGCAGTCGCCTCGGGCTGAGAAACATAGGTCAGGCATTCAATCGCTTGCAGTGCATTGCGGATCCGGTCGTTCATGTGGGAGATCAGCTCAAACTGGCGAATCATCTCCCGTTGCTGCTCGCGAATCCCATATTGCCAGCGCATCATGAACAGCAATGTGATCAGCGCGGCAATTGAGGTCCCCACAATCCGCAAAGGTCCGGTCCGGCGCAGCCAGTCGTCATAGATAAACCATTGGATCAGGAGGGCAACAATCAGCACAAAGAAAGAAGCGCCTAATGCAATTGCCAGGATTTGCAGGTGTGACGGAATGCGGGATTTCGATTGCATCGTAATACGAGGGGGGGTACAAAGAAAGTGTAGCACCGCGCGCAAGGCCCGCCAAATTCCTTGCGCGGACAGGCCGATGGAATTACCCCATTTTTCGCAGCACCAGCGCCGAGTTCTTTGATCCAAACGCAATGCAGTTGCACACCGCGTGTTCAATCTCAGCTTTGCGGCCGGGTTCTGGAACGTAATCCAGGTCGCAATCAGGATCAGGTTTTTCCAGGTTGATCGTGGGCGGAAGCTGGTTGTGCTGCATGGCAATGAGCGTCGCTGCAACGCCTGCAGCGCCGCACGCGCCTTGCGGATGTCCAATCTGCGACTTAAGCGCCGACATGGGAACTTTGTAGGCATGATCGCCCAGCGCAAGCTTGAGCGCGCGGGTCTCAATGCGATCGTTCAACTCGGTGGAAGTTCCGTGCAAATTGACGTAATGAACGTTCTGCGCGGAAATTCCGGCTTCCTTCATTGCCAGGCCAATCGCGCGGGCCGGTTCTTCACCGCACTCCTGCAGGCGCACGCGATGGAAAGCCTCACAGGTTGAGCCATAACCGGCAATCTCGGCATAGATATGCGCGCCACGCGCTTTCGCATGCTCATATTCTTCCAGCACAAACATCCATGAGCCTTCCGCCAGCACAAAGCCATCGCGATCAAGATTGAAAGGCCGCGAACCGCGCTCCGGCGCATGGTTCCAGGATTCAGTCATGATCTTCATGAACATAAATCCTCTGAGAATGCCCCACGCCAGAGGCGAATCAACGCCGCCAACCAGCATCATAGGCAATGTGCCCACCTGGATCTGCCGCGTAGCGTAAGCGATAGCATCGGTCGACGAAGTACAGCCGCTGGTAATCACATGGCTCAGCCCGCGAAAGCCAAAGCGCATGCTCACTTCGCTGGACATGGTGCCCATGGTCCCGCTGGGAATGCTGAAGATGCTGATCTGCTTGACCTTGCCGGCGTAATACGTGTGATATTGCGCGTCAGTGAAGTCGTGCGCGCCGCCGCCGGTGCCCAGCACCACGCCAATCTCGCGCTTCTCGTCCATTGACATGGCTGCGGGATCAAGGCCGGAATCTTTCAGCGCTTCCGCGGAAGCGGCAATCGCCAGCGGCACTGAGCGCGAAACGTGCTTGCGTTCGCGGGCCTCCACCCAGTCAAGCTCGTTGAAGTCCTGTATTTCGCCGGCGATCTTTACCGGAAGGTCTGAAGTATCAAAGCGGGTAATAAGTTTAACGCCGCTCTTGCCGTCCAAAATGGAGCGGCAAAAGGCCGTTTTTCCAATTCCGTTGGGGCTTACTACGCCAAGGCCTGTAATGACAGCGCGTTTCAGCATAGACACTGATTCTATAATTGATTCTTGATTTACAGCGAACGGTTGTCTTATCAATCAGTTAGGGGAGGCATTTTTAGCGGTTTGTATGTGGTTTGCATGTTCTGTCTGCTTTCTTCTGGCTTCTTCTGCTGCTTCCTGCCTCACTCGTTCCAAGGCATCTCACGGATTTCGTAATCGGCAATCAGGTAACTCCAAGCGTCGGGCACGGTTTTCTTGTTGGGGAATATGGCCTCACCTGACTCCAGTTTGAGCAGCCTTTGAATTGTCCGGCTTGCGAATATTTTAGTCTGGTTTCGTTCGGAAACTTCGATGTGGAGTTTGATAGAGAAACTCGAACACCAGTTTTTGCACAATATTATGTGTATATGGTGTGCAAAGTCTGCGGGTTAGAACTCGAATCATCCGAAATCGACCACATCGTGAATAATTTTGAAAAGTTCTTCGGAACAAATGCCCTCGCAAATAAGGCAGATTGGGAACAGGCCATTGAAGAGCCGGAGTTTGAATATTAAGAGCGTCTCGAGTCTTCTTAATTCTCAAAATCCACTTGCGACAAGTCCGACAATAGCGGTATATTCCCTCCACCCCCTTCGGCCCAAATTAGTTCCTCGGAGAACGCTATGTGGAAGTACCTAGGGCTTTTGGCAACCCTTGTGCTGGTCGCTGCTGCCGCATGGCCACAGGCAGAACCCAAGCCGACCCCGTCCTCCGCTCCCCAAACGCACGAAGCAGAAGAGAGTTTTTTCGCCAAGGCTGTTTTGGATGGGATTGTCGGTGCAATTGCAGGTGGGGTCTTGGGAGCGGTTGTTAGTCTTGTAGTCGATGGCCGACGCAAACGACGTGAAGTTTCGATAAAGATTGTCGAGCGTATGGTCAGCGAATTTCACGACATGGCCAGCGTGTTATGGCTCTTACAGAATCCCGAAAGCCTTGCCCAGCCTGAAAACATAAATAGAGTTTTGGTTATGGGGAATTGGTTCGATTTAGTCGCTGCCATATGTTCCGGAGGCTATGGAGATGCAAATTTATTGGAGTCTATTGGCGTTAAAAAGCAAATGTTCGATTTCTTGACAAAGGCTGATAGAGCCTCACAAGAAGCTAGCAAATCTGTCAGCTTAAAAGAAATCGGAGCAAAACTCAGAACGGCTACACAGGATGATTGGAAAGGTTTGGTCAACTTTACCAATTTCTCGTTCGTGAACAATCAGGAGGGCAGATAATGAGTGTTACTCAAGACGATGTGCGCACGGCTATTCAGGAACTGGAAACTTCCGCAACCTGTTTGCAGGGTGACGATTTACTGAAAGCATATAAATTAATCAAAGTTCTTAGCGTATCTCCTAGCAAGCTGAAGTTGACGTATCCTTTGATAATCGACTGGGACGACCGCAGCATGGTTTGGGCGTCACCTGTTCCTGAAAAGCCAAAGGGAATGGGAAGTACTCCGAGCCCAACTAAACAACCCGACACCTCTTTGTCCCCGGGCTCAGGCCAATTTAACTGCCCACACTGCCACCTGCCCATTAACTTCAGCGTATAGGTAAAGGGCATTTTCAGGAATGCATTCGCGATTAAAACATGAAGACAACAGGCTCGAATTGCTACTCAGCTATTGCGTCAAGAAGGCTGAAATGGCTCTGGGTTTTAACAATATTGGCTTGTGGATGCAACTCCGAGCCTTCCGAAGTTCCTGTCACGCACCCAGATGCTATTTCCAAGGAACAATGGTTGCGCTCCAATTATGAAATTGTTGGAAGAGAGGTAAAAGAATTCGATGACCATTCAGGTACATACATAGTGCTGACAATCAAACACGGCAAGCGAAAAATTATTGCCGAATGTGGTGCTACTTGGACAACCGAGACGGGGGAAGACCTTCCTTCGACAGCACGTCTACAAGACAATTGCCACGACCTTCCAATGGGACGAGTAACAATGGAGCGCACTGGTTGGGATTATCTTTATTGGTTTTCGAGCTCAGGTAAACATCGAGAAGAAATTTCGTTAATCGTAAAAAAGGTTGATATTCAGTAGGAAGACGAGGCAGCGGTTTTTATTGTTTAGGATGTCTTTTCTTCCAACTGATGGACATATCGGGTTCATACTCGTTTGCCTTTCCCCATGCAAAAATAATTAAACCCAAACCAAGCATACCCGCTAAAAAAATCAAAAACCCTTCACCAAGTATATTCAGGGTAAGTGGACGGTCAAAATCCAAATGAAAGGAATCATAGATGCCGAACACAGCAAAACAGGCAGAGGCCGAAAGCAGCAGCGCTAGGACATAAGCACCCAGCTTCAAAAAGTGGTCTCCCAATATCGCCAACTCACCTACCATCTCGACGACGTATATTCGGACAGATTTCTCAACTTTGCTGCTCGGGTCATTAATATTCATAGTGGGCATAGCAGCCAAATAATAACGAGAACTGCTGAATGGGTGAACAATAAAATTGCCCCAAATCCTTGCTGCAACGACCCTTTTGGTTTGTATGTGGTTTGCATGTTCCTCCTGTTCTCCCCTGTTTTCTTCACACCAAAAGACAAGAAAAGGCCCTGCAAACTCAATGATTTGCAGGGTCAGAGCCGTCTATAATTGATGCAGGATTTTTGCTGTCTGGGTGTTCCCATCTTTACGTTTCTTAGGCAAAATTCGGGCCAATTTCAGTAAGGAGTGGAAATAATGAGCGAAAAAGGAGCCCCACAGTTGACGTTCGAGCTAGTACCCCCGGACGAAGGCCGGGCGGGTGTCGGCGCGTTTTTGGCTATGGGACTTTATTTCGTAGAGATAGTTTCCGTCCTTTTGATTGCAGATTCCATTGCATCAGAGCATCGCGGCTTGATCATTGGGATTTTGGGTGCGCCATTAGTGCAGTTCGTGTACATCATACCTCTGTACTTGGCGTGGAAAAGCAGTGGAAAAAGCGCAACCGCCAATGGCTTGATGGGTGGCGCAATTGCGCTGGCAATTATTCACTACATTATTGTTGGGGTGATTGCGTTCGCGTGATGAACGAAATGACTAATCCATCTGTGGGACTTTACATCTCCGTGCCTTTTTGCCGCTCCAAGTGCACCTACTGCAATTTCGCTTCGGGTGTGTTTTCAGCGGCGCAGATGGGACGCTATGTGGAGCGGATCAGCGAAGATGTGCAGATGTTTGAGGACTATGCAACGCAATTTGGTGCGATCGTTCCCGATGCGGTCGATTCGATTTATCTCGGCGGCGGAACGCCAAGCCTATTACCGCCGGAAGAGCTGAAGAAGCTTTTCTCTGCATTGCGGTGCGAATTCAAGATCGCGCCTGCGGCAGAAATTACGGTTGAGTGCGCTCCGGGGACATTGACGGATGAGATTATCCAGACACTGGCAGCGTGTGGCGTGAATCGCGTGAGCCTGGGCGTGCAGTCGTTTGTCGATAAAGAAGCCGCCTTGGTGGCGCGGTTGCACACGCGGGAGAAGACGCTCAGCGATATCGAGCGGCTGCGCAACGCTGGTATCAGCAATATCAATGTTGATCTGATCGCCGGGTTGCCGCACCAGACGCGTGAAAGTTGGGAGTATTCGCTCAAAGAGACGATCGCTACCGGTGTACCGCATGTGAGCATTTACATGCTGGAAGTGGATGAAGACTCGCGGCTGGGCCGCGAACTCATAGCCGGTGGCACAAAGTACCACGCGCATTTTGTTCCTGATGACGATCTCACAGCCGAGTTCTATGAGACGGCTTGCGAACGGCTGAGTGCGGCAGAGATCGAGCAGTATGAGATTTCCAACTTCGCGCGAGCAGGATACGAATCGCGGCACAACTTGAAGTATTGGACACGGCAGCCGTATCTGGGTTTTGGCGTGGATGCACACTCCATGTTGCCGGCCAGCCCGGCGATGATGGCAAAGTACCCTATCGACGGCATTCGCACGGCCAGCACTGACAATTACGACCGTTATTTGCTTGCGCCGGATTGGAACGGCTCAGGCATCAGCCGTGAGCAGGCGTTGGAAGAAAACTTTTTTCTTGGACTTCGTTTGAATCAGGGCGTGGATCTGGCGCGATTGCGTGAAGAGTTTGGCGAGGCTGCGGAAAAGTTCGATGCCAGAGTGGCTAGACACCTTGTTCTGGGAATGCTGGAGCGATCGGGAAACAAAGTGAGATTGACGCCTCGCGGAAGACTTCTCTCAAACGAGGTCTTTGAGAGTTTCATAGGCGTTGAACGATCAGCTATGCAAACTATTCCGGAAGCAGGCTAAACTCAATTCTCTAAACGGACTAATAATGTCAAAACACGCCCAACCTGAAACTGTTCAATCCGAAACTCACAAGACGCAAAGGCCCATCGATCTGCGCAGTGACACCGTGACCCAGCCCACGCCGGAGATGCGACGCGCCATGGCTGAGGCCGTGGTCGCGGACGACGTTTACGGCGAAGATCCAACCATGAACCGGCTCACCGAAAGGGCCGCGCAGATTTTCCAGAAAGAAGCCGCCATCTTTGTTCCTACCGGAACCATGGGGAATCAGGTAGCGATTCGCTGCCATACTCAGCACGGGCAGGAGATCATCTGCGAGGAGCGCGCGCACTTTATTAATTTGGAATCGGCAACGGTGGCGGCATTCTCCGGCTGCCAGCCGCGCACGGTTTACGGCGAAGATGGCGTGATTACCTGGGCGCAGATCAAGAAGAAGATTGCGCCGCCTGCGTACTATCGCGCACAGACCGGATTGATCGAACTGGAAAACACCGGCAGCCTGGCTGGTGGAGCGATCTTTCCGCTTGAGGTATCAGACGAAATCTGCGATGGCGCACACGAACTGGGCTTGCCGGTGCACCTGGATGGTGCGCGCATCTTCAACGCCGCCACGGCGATGAAAAAATCCGTGGCAGAACTTGCCCGGAAATTTGATTCCGTCATGTTCTGCCTCTCAAAGGGGCTGTGCGCGCCTGTGGGCTCCATGCTGGTAGGCAGCAAAGCCTTCATTGATAAAGCACGCGTCTTTCGCAAAGCCCTGGGTGGCGGCATGAGGCAAGCTGGCGTGCTCGCGGCAGCCGGGCTAATCGCGCTGGAAAAGATGCCGGCGCGCTTGCAGGAAGACCACGACAATGCAAAGCTGCTGGCGGAAGGACTGGCGGAGATCAAGGGAACCAAGATCGATGCCAAAAAAGTAAGGACCAACATTCTGGTCTTCAACATCTCTGGCACAGGCATGGATACGACCGAGTTCAGCCGCAAGCTAGGCGAGAAAAAAGTTTTGGCCGCCGGAATCGATCAGGAACAAATGCGTTTTGTCACGCACAACGATGTAAGCCGTGAAGATTGCGGCAAAGTGCTGGAAGCAGTGAGAACCGTGTGTTCCTGACAGTTGACGCATGACAAAACCATCTATCCTGAGTGCAGCGAAGGACCTCATGCCACTACCTTTTAAGCTGGTTTACAGTGACGATTACTATCTGCCTATTGGCGCGCATGTCTTCCCCGCGCAGAAATACCGGTTGATTCACAAACGCCTGCTGGAAAGCGGCATCGCCGCGCGGCCTGACTTCATTACACCCAAGCCGGCGCAGGACGAAGACATTCTGCGGGTGCACACGCGCGAGTACGTGCAAAAGCTAAAAATGGGAACGCTCTCCGTACAGGAAGAAATGCAGATGGAGGTGCCGTATTCGCCGGAACTGGTGAAGGCGTTCTGGCTGGCCGCGGGTGGATCGATCCTGGCGGCTGAATGGGCGCTGCGTGAAGGCGCTGCCTGCAATGTTGGCGGCGGGTTTCATCATGCCTTTCCCGATCACGGCGAAGGCTTTTGTGTGATTCACGATGTGGCCGTCGCCATCAAGCGCATGCACCAGGATGGCAAGCTCACGCGCGCCATGACCGTGGATTGTGACGTTCACGATGGCAACGGCACGGCGGCGATTTTCCCACCCCAAGGTAAGACCCGCATTGGCCAGCCGCTGCCCAGTGCCGGCGCCAGCCAGCGAGACATCCATGCTGCGCAGGAAGCGCCGCACAAGAACGGCAGCGACCCGCTAGAGGTCTTCACCATCTCGCTGCATCAGGCGCACAACTATCCTGCATACAAGCCGCCTTCATCGATTGACGTGAATCTGCCTGATGGTACCAATGACGATGAATATCTTGGCTGGCTTGACCAGTCTTTAAGCTCGGCTCTCCGCCATTTTGAGCCGGAATTGCTCTGCTACATCGCCGGCGCCGATCCCTATAAAGAAGACCAGTTAGGCGGACTAGCACTTACCATTGAAGGCCTGAAGAAGCGCGACGAACTTGTGCTGAAGGTAGCCAGGGCACGGAATATTCCGGTAATGATTACCTATGCCGGCGGCTATGCGCGTCGCGTGGAAGACACAGTGACCATCCATTGCAATACGATTTTGGCAGCGAAGGAAATTTTTGCTCGCACTAGTGAGGTGCAATGAAGCAACGCGCGATACGTATATTTCTTTTTCTTGTCATAGTGTGCTTCGCGATGCCTGCCTTGCCACAGGAGCAGCCTGATCCGCTCAAGAACCATGATCCGGAAAAGGCGCTCATTACCGCCGCCGATGTGGCGCTTTTCTGGAAAGCTTATGACCTTTGGACGAACAACTACAAAGCCAATCCAGCGCGGCTGGCCGAAGTGCTTCAAAAAGAGTATCTGGATAAAGGCTCAGTGGGAGTGAAAGACTTCATCCCTAACAGGATTGAAAGCGCCAGGAATTTGAGCGCCGTGGTGCTGAAAAACCAGTCTTATTATGAAGGGACACGGCATAACAACAATGATCTGGTTCAGAGCGTGCTGCCGGAGCTCCGCAGGGACTTCACCGAGTTGAAACGGCTTTACCCGGATGCGGTCTTTCCTCCGGTGTATTTCGTGATCGGGGCGCTGACCTCAGGCGGGACCAGCAGCAGGCATGGACTGATCATAGGAGCAGAAATGCTGTCCGATCAGAACACGCTCTTTCCCAGCATCGATGCCGTGGGTTTGGTGATGCACGAACTGACGCACTTTCAGCAGATACATCCTGACAATGACCTTCTGGCCAAGTGCATGCGCGAGGGGACTGCTGATTTCGTTGCGGAATTGGCGAGTGGCCATAACCTGAATGGCCGCAATAAGAACTACGGCGATTCGCATGAGGAACATCTCTGGGAGAAATTTCAGCAGGATACAGCCAGGAACCAGAACCAGGACGACTGGCTTTACAACTACTTCAAGAAGGACCGCGTTGGCCCCCCGGACCTGGGTTATTACATGGGATACAAGATTTCGCAGGCTCTGTATCAGTCAGCAAAAGATAAAACAGCGGCA
>DASRDW010000078.1:0-6988 GCA_035652415.1 Candidatus Angelobacter sp.
ACAACGTTATCGCCCTGGCGCACAATGGCTGAGCCTTGTGCTTGTTTTGCTAAATGTCCGGTTTCAAAGTGGAGTGTTTTGCCGCCTGCAAGTTCAACAGTGGCTGTCTGCTTCATGTATTCCTCTCTTCTAGAGGAGACCAGCAGTGCTCTAAGCGAGCTTTCAATGGAAAGCGAATATCCAATTCAAATACAGAAGAGGCGGAATACACGTATTCCGCCGGCGTCAAACGTCGTTGTCTGCAATCGATTTCAGTCGATTATTTACGGATTCCAAGTTTATGGATGACGTCTTTATAACGCTCTGTATCGTACGTTTTCAGATAGTCCAGCAGGCGTCGGCGCTTGCTGACCATCATCAGCAGACCGCGCCGGGAGGCATGGTCTTTTTGGTGGCTTTTGAAGTGCTCCGTCAGCTCTCCGATTCGCTCACTCAGTATGGCAATCTGTACTTCCGGGCTGCCCGTATCTGACTGATGCGTGCGGAAGCGGTTGATCACGTCGGCCTTTCGCTCTCTCGCTAACACTGAATTCTGGTCGACTCCTTGTCTAAATCTCGTCCTTTAAGTGACTTATAAAGAGTACCACGACAACCCAAAAAGCGCAAAATCCCACACTTCGCGATCCTTGCTCCTTTTCAGTCATGATTTTACCCTTTCAATCTCTATGGATGTCCTGATGTCCCAATGTCTTTCGATGTCCCGATGTTTCCGATTTTCCCTCTGTGTTCCTCGGCGTCCTCAGTGGTTAATGGTGGTTTCACTTTTTGCGATTGGCAATTTTGGCATTTCTGGCAATTCCCATTCTGGATTGTGGAGCACAGCCGCCCTCGGCTGTGAAGGGAAACACTTTCCGAATGTTCCGATTTCTCAGTTTTGATCTGCGCTCATCTGCGCAAATCTGCGGCGACTGGTTTCCGCCTTCCGATATCTACGATTTTTCCCTTTGTGTTCCTCGGTGTCTTCAGTGGTTAATGGTTTTGCCTTTCAAATTTCGGCGATCTTTGGCAATGGATCTCGGGACGGTAGAGAGCAGCCCAAAATACCTTTGCGCTCGCCGCACATCTTTCCCAATCTGTTCTTTCAGCGCATCAATGGATGGGAACTTGATCTCTGCACGCCGCCAGCGGAGAAATAATATCTCCACTTCAGTCTGCGCGGTCACGTCAATAGGATGAAAATCGAGCAAGTGGGTTTCAATGGCAAATGACTCGTCGCCGAAGGTCGGCCTTAATCCGACGTTGGTAACGGAATTAAATGTCTGGCCATCCACTCGCGTCTGCGTGAGATAGACGCCGTTTCCGGGTATCAGATCGTCATAGCGGCTCAGGTTGATGGTGGGAACTGTGTACTTATGGCCGTACCCGCGTCCGCGCCCCGGCGCTCCGGTCACGCTAAAGGCACGGCCCAGAAGCCGTCGTGCCATGCTGACTTTGCCTGCGGTCAAGAGCGCGCGCACCTGGCTGCTGGAAACAGGAATGCCCCGCACCATCATCACCGGACAAACTTCTACTTTAAAGCCAAGCTCCCGGCCAAGCTCTTTGAGCTTTTCTGTGTTGCCTTCAGCGTTATGGCCAAAGCGGAAGTTGTCACCTTCATGGACCTCTTTTGCGCGCAGCTTGCCGGAAAGAATATTGCGGGCAAAATCGTGGGCCGTGGTCATGGAGAAATCGCGGGTAAAGGGGATCTCCAGCAGAGCGTCCAGACCGGTTTGGGCAAGCAGGGCTTCTTTTTTAGGCAGCGGCGTAATCAGCCGTGGCACAACGTCTGGCCGCAGAATTCGGAACGGATGCGGCTCAAACGTAACCGCAATCGCTTTGCTGCCATTGGCGCGTGCGCGCCGTACCACCTCATGCAGCACATGCTGGTGGCCGCAATGCACGCCATCAAAATTGCCGACGCTGACAATCGCCGGCCCGAAATCTGCGGGAACTTCCTCCAGCGAGCGGAAGATTCTCATGCGATCTCGAACTCCAGCTTCAGACCGTCATGCGCCAGTCGTACATGCTCTGGCAGGTTCTTGTTGGTTTCCTCATGCGGCAGGTCGTGGGAAATATGGGTAAAGAAAGCGCGCCTGGGCTTCAACTCCTCCACCAGACTGAGAGAATTGGCCACTGTGGAGTGCGTAGGATGCGGGCGATGGCGCAAGGCATCAAGGAACAGAATGTCCAGCCCGCGCAACTGCTCCTTTGATTCAGCGGGGATCTCGCTAAAGTCGGTGAGGTAGGCGGCGGAGCCGAAACGGAATCCATGAATTTCGGTTTCGCCGTGTACGACTTTCACCGGCTCAAAACGCGCGCCAAAAAGCTCCAGCGATCCGTTGAGGCGATTCATCTGCACTCGCGCGATCCCGCCATATTTGTAGTTTGAATCAAATATGTAGCGAAAAATACTCTCCACTGCCTCTGCCGTTTTTTCCTGTGCGTAAAGAGGAATTTTGCCTTCGCTCTTGAAGCTGATTGGGCGAACGTCATCCAGCCCCAGGATGTGGTCGGCGTGAGCATGGGTGTAGAGAATGGCATCCAGCCGCGTGATCTTTTCCCGAATGGCCTGTTGCCGGAAATCCGGCGTGGTATCAATGAGCACTGAGCGGCCGTCATACTGTACCAGCACAGAGGGCCGCGTGCGCTGGTCGTGCGGGTCGGCTGAGGTGCAAACACGGCAATTGCAGCCGATAGTGGGAACGCCCATTGACGTTCCACTTCCCATCACGGTGAGGACTGCTTTCATTTCATCTCGCTGCCATGGACGCCCGGCGGCACGGCTCCAGGCCGCGTGGCAGAGCTGGCAACAGCGTTGGTAAGCTCAATCCAGGCCATTCTCAACTCAAACAGCACATTCTGCATGAGCGTCTTTTCGCGGTCCGTAAGATTGCCTTTGGTCTTTTCCTGCAGAATGGTGAGCGAATCAATCGTCTGCCGCGCGCCAATAATATCGACTCGGGGCGTCTCGCCTTCCTGCCGGATTGCGCCCATCTGGATCAGCGCGCTCATATAAAAGGATTCAATCACGCGCTCAAAACTCATCTCCATGGGGCCTTGCCCGCTCTTGCCGGCGGCCGCGATCATGTCATCAATTTTCTTGCCTGAAGCCTTGTATGCCTCGTTCTGCTGGTGCTGCTCTTCGTCCGTTGGGGGAGCAGGGACCTCTTCTTCATTGAGATCAGCCGGAGCTTCCGGCGTTTGCGAAGCCGCGTCTGCTGACGGCGCAGTCTGCTGGGCCTGTGGCGGTGCAGCCGGTTTTGCCGGTGGTGGCGTCGCTGGTTTTTCTTCTTCCTTCTGCGCTTCTGGACGCAGTTCGCCTTCTGCGCCAAATCTGCGCCGGTCACTTACAACAAATTCTGGTTGTTTTTCAGCCATACTTCCTCAGTGTTATTAAATTTTAAAAGGTAAATCTACAACTTTGGCGGCAATGCCGCTCATGTCAATCTCTGTGCCTTCAGGCCCGTCCGCCAGCGCTTCGCGGCGAACATAGCCAAGCCCAATATTTTTTTCTCCCGTCGAGGTGGGTACACGCGCCACGCTGGTCAACTCCGCCGGTGCGCGACGGTCAGCTTCTCCTGTTGGAAGCGCGGGCAACGTGCCTGCAAACTCAAATCCGGTAAATTGGCGATGTACGTGGCCGCGTGAACGTATTCGCTCTACGATTTCCTGGCCTATATAGCAGCCTTTGGTGAAATTCAGCGCATCGGTCTGTCCGGTTTCGTGCGGCAAATCGCGCTCGCGGATGTCCTGCCCATAATTCGGAATGCCGCGCAGTACCCGCCACATCTCCAGGGCTTCCGCGCCCACGGGCTGCGCTCCCGACGTAAGCAGCTTGTTCCACCAATCCTGCGCATGTGCCTGGTCAAGCCAGATCTCAAACCAGCCGGGCTTCTTCTCCGGACCGGCAATCAGTGTGATAGAACCACTGTCAATTTCCAGGTCCTTCATCTCCAGTGGCGTCATTCCGGTTACATCAACTCCGGCAGCCGCCAGGGTTTTCACTGACTGCGGCCCGCAAATCCCAAGAGCTATCACCGACGAACCAGCGGGAATCATCTCCACTTTGTCCATGATGATAAAGCGCTTCATGGTCGCAAGAAGCGTTTCCACCTGGCGCGAATCCGTCTCCAGCACCAGTGATTCGCCGCGATTATAGATATACATATCGCCCAAGATGCGGCCCTGAGCGTTCAGAACAAAATCGTAATTGCCACGATTCAAGGTCAGATCACGCACATTATTTGTGACCATGTTGTGCAGCCAGCGCACGCGGTCCTTTCCGGTTACATTGATCTGCGATCGCCAGGGCAGGGCAAACGCGCCGCAGCCGGTCTGCAATGCGCTCAGTTCGCCTGCCGCCGAGCCAAAGTTCAGGGCCGTTTCCGCGCCGTTATAGACACCAGTTTGGGCGGTCTCTGAAGCCATCCCGGAATGGAGCGTGGTCTGTGGCATAGCCAATATTTGATTATAGCCAAGGCCAGTGGGATGCGGGTTGAGCATTCGTTTTGATTGCCAAAGTAGCCGTGCCGCATCAAAATGGAGAAATATGGCCGAACCGCGCAGCCCCAAAAAGCAATGGATAGCTATTGAAAAGTACCTTCAGCTTGGTATTACTATTCCCGCCTCCACGTTTGTCGGCTGGCTCATTGGTGCTGGGCTGGACCACTGGCTGGGCAAGCATTCCCTGGCGCTTGGGGGATTAATCGTGGGGACAATTGCCGGCTTTGTTTATTTCATCCGTACCGCCATGGCTGAGGACTTTAAGGATTGACTACCCCGGAAGGATTGACTACTCCGGCTGCGACCGAAGGCCGCGAAGCTGAAGCTTTTGCCGCGAATACCTATCGTCGGCTCTTCCTTTCCATGGTGGTTCTGCTGGTTATGGCCGCACCCGTGCTGTGGGTGAAATTTGGCTGGGGAATGGCGCTCAGCTTCATCCTTGGCGGCGTGATCGCCTTGATTAATTTCCACTGGCTCAAGCGATCATTGACGGCCATGGTTGATGCTGTTGCTGTGGCAGGAAAGAAGCGATCTCCAGCCGGAATTATCCTGCGTTTTGTGCTGCGCTACGTTTTGATTGGAGTGGCTCTCTATGCTATATTCAAGAGTTCCGCAATGAGCTTGTACGGCCTGTGCGCGGGCCTGTCACTGCCGGTGGGGGCGGTCCTGATTGAAGCAGCTTACGCGATCTACGGCGCGCTTCGACGGGGATTCTAATTTCCAAGTACAAATAAGGACAACTGAGACGAATGGAACAACTCTGGATAACTGCGCTCCTGAACCGGGCCCTCGGCGGACCGGTGAACGCAATTCTTCAAACCCTTCCTCCCGTTTTCCATCCAGCTGATCCTTCGGCCCCTATCAGTAATGCTGTGGCCGTTGAGATCATGGTCATCGCCATCCTTCTGCTCATCTTTATCTGGGTGCGCTCCCGCCTCTCCGTGGAGAAGCCCGGAGGCAGCCAGCATCTGGCTGAGGCCATGGACGCGTTCATCACCAACCAGAGCGGAGAAATCATTGGCCATCACAGTGAAAAATTCACGCCGTTCCTGGTATCACTGACCATTTTCATCCTGCTGATGAATCTGATCGGGCTCATTCCTACGCTTGAATCGCCCACCATGACGGCGACCGTGCCGCTGGGCTGTGCCGTAGTGGCCTTCATTTATTACAACCTGCATGGCATCAAGAAGCAGGGACCGGTGAAGTTCCTGGGCCATTTTGCCGGGCCGGTATGGTGGATGGCCTGGATCATCTTTCCCATTGAAATCATCAGCGCCCTGGCCCGCGTCATGTCTCTCACCATCCGTCTTTATGCCAACATGTTTGCTGGCGACATGGTGACCATGGCGTTCTTTGCCTTAATTCCGCTCGGCATTCCTATCATTTTCCTGGGATTGCACGTGTTTGTGGCATTTTTGCAGGCATACATTTTTGTTTTGCTCACCACAATCTATTTGTCTGGCGTGGTGGCTGAAGAGCATTAAAGAATTTTGAGAAACAAGTTCGCTTCAAGCGTGAGGGCCCCGTCCCCCAGGACGGAAGCCAACCACCCACTGGAAGCAATTTCATAGGAGAGACAACATGCGCAAAACCACAGCGTTTATCTTCCTGGCAATGGTCCTGATGTTTGTGGCCATGCCGGTCTACGCTCAAGGCGGTGAAGCCGCTGCGAGCACTACGTATTACTGGGCGATCCCGCTCGGCGCAGGCGCTGCCATTGGCATTGCCGCTGGCCTGTGCGGCATTGGACAGGGCAAAGCCACCGCTTCCGCCGTGGAAGCACTGGCCCGCAACCCTGGAGCGCGACCGGGAATCTTCATCTTCCTGATTTTAGGTCTGGCGCTCATTGAGTCATTGGCGCTGTACGCACTCGTTATCGCATTCCAGATCATCGGTAAGATGAGATAGTCAGCAAAAGTTTGCACATAAAGCCCGGCCACGGCTGGGCTTTTTTATTTTTTTGAAGAAGCGACTTGAACTCTGATTCGCTAACTACGGTGTTATTCTTAGACAACGGATGGCAAGCGTTGCGGCACTTGCGTTCACCGGCGTGAGCAAGCAGTACCACGGGTTCTTGCGCAGTTCGCGGGTCACAGCGTTGCGCGATTTTTCATTGCGCGTGGAGCCAGGAGAAATCTTTGGTTTTCTTGGCCCGAACGGTGCAGGCAAGACGACAGCGATTCACATTGCTCTCGGGCTGATGTTTCCATCCAGCGGCCACGGTGAAATGCTGGGCCACAGTTTTGGTCATGCGCCAACTCGGCGTCGCGTAGGATTTTTAGCTGAGAACGTATCGCTTTATCACCGGCCTGCGGCCAAACTGGTGCGATTTTACGGCGCGCTAAATGGGCTGCGTGATCCACAGCTTCGCCAGCGCACAACGGAAATGCTGGCAGAAGTGGAACTGGCCGGCGCAGCAGAACGCAATACAGGCAAGTTCTCCCGCGGTATGTTGCAGCGTGTAGGGCTGGCGCAGGCGCTGGTGAACGATCCTGATCTGCTC
>DASRDW010000079.1:0-13964 GCA_035652415.1 Candidatus Angelobacter sp.
CCCACCACAATCAGCAGTGACGTGCCTCCAAAGTAGAAGTTCACGCCCAGTCCGTGCAGCACCCAGGTGGGCAAGTTGGAGAAGATACGCGCTCCGCCAAGCCAAGTAGGCAGGTGGTCCAGGTGGATTCCGGCAATCATCCATTCCGGAATCAGCGAGATCAGAATCAGGTACAAGCCGCCGACCAGCGTTACCCGCGTAAGCACGTCATTAATGTAGTCGCGCGTGCGATGTCCGGGCCGGATGCCGGGAATAAATCCGCCATACTTCCGCATGTTGTCCGCCACGTCAGACGGGTTGAAAACGATGGACACGTAAAAGTAGGCGAAGAACACGATGCCCACGGCATAAAGTAGCGTGTAAAGCGGCTCGCCCCACTTGAGCTGCTCCAGAACGCCGCCAAAGTAACGATTGAGAGCTCCGCCAGGCTTGAACGCATTGGAGAGCGTGAGCATCTGCGGAATACTCAGCAGCGACGAAGCAAAAATCACCGGCATAACGCCACCGGAGTTCACGCGCAAAGGCAGGTGCGTAGCCTGGCCGCCCATGATCCGGCGTCCCACCACACGCTTGGCATATTGCACCGGAATTCGTCGCTCGGATCGCTCCATAAAGACAATGAAAGCGACCACCACGATCATGATCGTGATCAGGAAGATCATCGCCGGAATGGTATAAGGCCCCCATGTAGCCGATTTCACCTTGGCGCCCAGATCCATCACAGCGCGCGGCAGTCCCACTACAATGCCGGCAAAAATCAGCAATGACATGCCGTTGCCTACGCCGCGTTCCGTAATCTGCTCGCCCAGCCACATGATGAAGATGCTGCCCGTGGTCAGGGTAAGGATCGTCATCAGGGTGAACTTCCAATCGTACTGCACCACAAATTTCTGCGATCCCAGAGTGATGGCAATGCCCAGGCTCTGCAGAACCGAGAGAATCAGGGTCAGGTAGCGCGTCCATTGCGTGATCTTGCGCCGCCCCAGGTCGCCTTCTTTTTGCAGCCGGGCCAGCGGCTCCCACACTACCGTGAGCAACTGCAAAATAATCGATGCCGTAATGTAGGGCATGATGCCCAGGGCAAAGATGGTCAGCTTGCGCAGGTTGCCGCCGCTGAATAAGTCGTAAAAGCCGAGCAAGCCGCCCTGCTGCTGCTCAAATGCTTTCTGCAGCGCGTCAGTATTAATGCCGGGCGTGGGGATATGCG
The DNA here is from genome assembly GCA_035652415.1 of Candidatus Angelobacter sp. GTDB lineage: Bacteria > Acidobacteriota > Terriglobia > Terriglobales > Acidobacteriaceae > Angelobacter. Next base: position 1,208 of record DASRDW010000079.1, read on the forward strand.
ATCCCAGGCGGTACACCGCCAGCATGGCCAGCGTAAACAGCACGCGTTTGCGCAGGTCCGGTACTCGAAAGATATTCGCAAATTTCTCGAACATTTAATTCACTTCTTCCTTGGTTTCCCTTGCTCCTTGCCTTTTTCCTGGTTGCCTTTAGCCTGGGCCTTCGGAGCTTCCTTGGCTGCAGTCTCCGCTGCCGCTCCGCCGATCAACTCTGCTTTCCCGCCCGCTTTGGCAATCTTTTCCTGCGCTGACTTGGAAAACTTATGTGCCTGCACCGTCAATGCCGACTTGAGTTCGCCATCGCCCAGAATCTTAATCAGGTCGTTCTTCCCCGCCAGACCGTGCTTCACGATGAGTTCTGGCGTAATGTTTGTCTCTCCCAATGCGGCAAGGCGATCAAGATTTACTACTTGATATTCCGTGCGGAAAATGTTGGTAAAGCCGCGCTTGGGCAAGCGGCGATGCAAAGGCATCTGTCCGCCTTCAAATCCGCGCATCATACGCGAACCTGAGCGGGAGCGCTGTCCTTTGTGACCGCGCGTTGAAGTCTTGCCCATGCCGCTGCCCATGCCACGACCGACTCGTTTGCGATTCGACGTGGCGCCCTTGGGCGGCCGTAAGGTTGATAAATTCGTTGGCACTTTGTTTCCTTTTATACGCAATCACCGCCGTTTAGTTACGCGATGATTACTCGGTTTCCCTGTTTTCAATTGGTAATTGAGTAATTTGGTAAATGAGTAAATGAAAGCTAGTTAAGATTTTTAATTTACCCAATTACCAAATTACCCATGTACCAAAATTCTTTGTTAAATACCCTACTTCTCGACGATCTCCACCAGATGCGGCACCTTCGCCACCATTCCGCGGATGGAAGGCGTGTCTTCCCGCTCGATTACCTGATATAGCCGCGTAAAGCCCAATCCTTTAATCACCAGCTTGTGCTTTACCGGCGTGCAAATCTTTGAGCGTACGTACTTCAGTTGAATTGTCTTTTTTGCTGCCGTCATGTTTCTTCCCTTTGATCTCATAGCACAGTCAAATTCTTGTTCTGTGCCTTCCGGTACCTGGTACTTGGCCGCAAGTACGTTTTCGCTTACTCCAAATGGCCCAGATCTTCCAGACAAAACCAAGTACTAAATACCAAATACTGGTTTTTACAACTCCTGCAGCGCCTTGCCGCGCAGAGTGGCCACATCCTGGCGGTCGCGAAGTTTGTTGAGCGCATCGAACGTCGCCTTGATCACGTTATGTGGATTGGCGGTGCCAATCGACTTGGTCAGCACGTTCTGCACGCCCACTGACGTCATTACCGCGCGCACCGCGCCGCCGGCTATTACGCCCGTGCCTTCCGGCGCCGGCTTTAGCAGCACCCGGCCCGAGCCAAACGTTCCTAGCACCGTATGCGGAATCGAATTCTTGCTCAGGTTCACCTTCACCAGGTTCTTCTTCGCCGACTCAATTCCTTTGCGGATGGCCTGCGGCACTTCCTTGGCTTTGCCGGAACCGTACCCGACCACGCCCGCACTGGGATCGCCCACCACGACCAGGGCCGCAAATGACATGTTCTTTCCGCCCTTGACCACCTTGGTCACGCGGTTAATGGCAACCACCTGGTCTTTCAACTGGTAGCTGCCGGCATCGAGCTTTCTTTTGGTTGCTGTCGCCATTGTATTTTAGAACTCCAAACCCGCTTCACGCGCGGCATCGGCCAGCGCTTTGATGCGCCCGTGGTAAAGATATCCGCCACGGTCAAACACTACTTTCTTGATCCCTTTTTCCTTCGCGCGCTGCGCAATGGTCTTGCCAATCTCTTTTGCGCTGGCAACGTTTCCGCCGGTCTTCTTTCCCGATTTCTTGCCGCTGGTGCTGGCCGAAGCAATTGTCTTGCCGCTGCTGTCGTCAATCACCTGCGCATAAATATGGTTGAGCGAGCGATACACATTCAGCCGCGGCCGCTCTGACGTACCCGATAGTCGCGTGCGTATCCGTTCATGCACCCGCCGCCGTACTTTGTCTTTCGAACTGTCTGGAATCATTTTTTCTCTGCCTTTGCTTCGTAGAGCGCTTAGCTCCACGATCAATCCTGCTTTATCATTCCGGCGATGAAATTGGTAATTTAGCGATTTTCAATTTGGTAATTGAGAAGCGGCTAAGTTTCTTCCACGCTCTCAACTCAATTACCCATTTACCAAATTACTCAATTACCAAATTTACTTCGCTCCGGTCTTGCCGACTTTCTTCTTCAATCTCTCACCTACGTAGCGCACACCCTTCTGCTTGTAGGGATCCGGCGGACGCAGGCCGCGCATATCGGCTGCCACCTGTCCGACCTTCTGCCGGTCAATGCCGCTTACCGTCAGCTTGGTCTGCTTGGGATCAATCGCCACTGTAACGCCGGTAGGCAGCGGAAACTCGATCGGGTGCGAGAAGCCGAGCGTGAACACCACTGTGTTCTTGCCCTTCAGCTCCGCGCGATATCCAATGCCCACAATCTCCAGATCGCGCGTCCAGCCCTTGGTCACGCCTTCCACTGCGTTGTTTACCAAAGCGCGCGCCAGTCCGTGGACTGCGGCATGATGGTCATCCTGCCGCGTCACCTGAATCGTGCCATCAACCTGCTTCAGTTGCACGCCAGCGGGCAGGTGCGTCTGCACCTGGCCCTTAGGACCGTTCACAACCACGTTGGTTCCCTTCACTTCAAACTTCACTCCCTGCGGGAGCGGAATCGGTTTCTTTCCGATGCGTGACATTTCGAATCCTTTTCCTTGGCGAGTCCCTCAAGGCAATTATCGCTTCGAGTTCCACAACCTGTTAGCTCTTGGCCATTGGCCTTTGGCTCTAGCCTGAGCTTCTAAGCTTTTTTGACCTCTCTCCGCCTGCTGAAAACTTTTGAAAGCCACACAATCAATCTTTTTGGAGTTGAGAGGACTGTATCGTTCTGGATTGCCCAAGCTAAAAGCTAATAGCTGAGGGCTGTTCGCTTCGCGCGAACTACCATACCTCACACAAAATCTCTCCGCCCAGGCCCTGCTTGCGTGCCTGGCGTCCCGTCATCACGCCCTTGGGCGTGGTCAGGATGTTGATTCCCAGACCGCCGAGCACGCGTGGAATATCGTTGCGTCCCACGTACACGCGGCAGCCGGGCCGCGAGATGCGCTGCAGGTTGGCGATGGCGGCATTGTTGTCCTGCCCGTATTTCAGATAAATGCGCAGGACCTTTCTGCCTTCTTCCTCCGTCGCCTTGAAATTGGCGATGTAGCCTTCTTCTTTCAGAATGCGCGCAATCTCCAGCTTCAGCTTGGAGGCCGGAACATCGAGCTTCTGGTGCCGCGCGTGGATTGAATTGCGAATGCGCGCCAGCAAATCTGCGACCGGATCGGTCAAACTCATCTTCGTTTATCTCCTCTTATCGTCACCCGTTAGCTCCGGCCCCGCCGGAGAACCAGCCGTGACGTACTGCAAGAAGCACTCAGCTTTCTGCACTCAGCCATCAGCCTGAGCGCCGCGAATCACGGCTTCTTCGCGTGTCCGCATCCAAAATCCTTTGCACTTCATGCAGTCGCAGTGGCTGAATGCTGACTGCTGAGTGCTTCCGGACTACCAGGAAGACTTTGACACCCCGGGAACTTCACCCTTCAGCGCGAGTCCGCGGAAGCACAGACGGCAGAGGCCGAACTTGCGCAGGTAAGCGCGCGGCCGTCCGCAGATTGAGCAGCGGTTGCGGTGCTGGGTGGAGAACTTGGGTTTCTTGTTCGTCTTGGCGATCTTTGCTGTTGTAGCCATGAATTCCTTTTTCGCTTTTACTAAGTACTAATTACTAACTACTGTTTGAATGGCATCCCCAGATGCTTCAACAATGCCCGTGCCTGGTTGTCGTCTCGCGCAGTCGTGACAATCGTTACGTTCATGCCCTTCAGCTTGTCGACCTTCGCGTAATCAATTTCCGGGAAGATCAATTGGTCGCGCAGCCCCAGCGTGTAATTGCCGCGACCGTCAAACGACTTGGTCGAGACCCCGCGGAAATCGCGCACGCGCGGCAGAGCGATATTAATCAGCCGGTCCAGGAATTCGTACATCCTCGGCCCGCGCAGCGTCACCATCGCGCCAATCGACATGCCTTCACGCACCTTGAATGCCGCAATCGACTTCTTGGCTTTGGTCACCACCGGCTTCTGTCCGCAGATCTCGCCTAGATCGCGCACCAGCGGATCCAGCATCTTGGTGTTCTGCGTCGCCTCGCCCACGCCCATGTTCACAACTACCTTATGAAGCCGGGGAACGGCCATCGGATTGGTCACGCCCAGCTCTTTGGCCAGCGCCGGGGCAATCTCTTTATCGAATTTATCTTTCAGCCTTGCCGTAACTTTGGTGGTCGCCATTGCTTCTGCTTTTTCCTTCTCCCACGGTTTCGGAGTGGTTACCGGTTCGTAGGGTCATCAATTTTCTCTTCAGTACTTAGTATTTAGCTGCAAGCTCGCGTTTGTTTCGCTCATTGCAAACTGCTTTGATCTTCCAGACAAAAGCTAATACCAGGTACTAATTACTAAATACTGCTATTTGTCTATCGGTGCTTCACACCGCCGGCATATCCGCACGTGGCGGTTTCCCTGCACTTTGTGTCCAATGCGTGACGGTCCGCAGCTCGGGCAAACCACCATCACGTTAGAAATCGAGATCGGCGATTCCTGCTCCGCAATGCCGCCCTTGATGTTCCTCTGCGGGTTCGGCCGCACGTTCTTCTTCACCACCATCACGTGCTCCACCAGCACCCTGCCTGTGGCCGGAAACACCCGCAACACGCGGCCCTGCTTGCCCTTATCTCGCCCGGTGATAACTTTCACCGTGTCATTCCGCCTGATGTCAACTCTAATATGCATTTTTAACCCTTCAATCTCGTCGTTTCAGCCGTTAACTCTTAGCCCATTTCGCTCTCGCCTGCTTCCATCACCTATCAAAGGCGAAAGAGCCAATGGCTAAAAGCTGCTTTTCTCTTACAGCACCTCAGGCGCCAGGGAAACGATCTTCAAAAACTTTTTTTCGCGCAGTTCGCGGGCCACCGGGCCAAACACGCGCGTGCCGCGCGGTTCGCCCGTATCGTCGATCAGCACCGCAGCGTTCTGATCAAAGCGAATATATGTACCGTCACGACGGCGATGCTCTTTGCGCTGGCGCACGATCACGCATTTCACTACTGCGCCCTTCTTCACCTGGCCATCAGGCGCTGCTTCTTTCACTGCGGCGGTAACCACGTCACCCAGGCTGGCGTTCAGGCCGGTGTGTCCGCCCAGCGGCAGGATCATCTGCAGCCGGCGCGCTCCGCTGTTGTCGGCTACATCGAGAATGCTTCGCATCATCACTGCCATGGTTTAAATCTCCGTTTCATTCAGAAGCAACGTTGGAACCGCTGCTCTCTTTTTTTAAAAATCTCTCTCAGCTCTTAGCCTTTAGTCAAACTCATCTGTTGCTTCGAACAAAGCCAAGAGCCGATTGGCCAAAAGCCACTAGCTAGCTGCTGATTCCTCGTGTCCCACCAGCTTCGCCTTCTGAATCACGTTCTTCAGCCGCCAGCGCTTCAGCTTTGATAGTGGCCGCGTCTCTTCAATCTCCACAAAATCGCCCACGTGCGCCGTGTTGTTCTCGTCGTGCGCGTAAAACTTTTTCGCCTTGGCCACCACGCGGCGATAGAGCGGGTGCGACTTCTTCATGATCGTCTGCACCACAATGGTCTTGTTCATCTTGGTGGAAACCACCTCGCCAATCTTGGTGCTGCGGCTTCCTGCCTGTTTTGCGCTCGTTGTCTCTGCCATTTACTTCTTCCTCTTCTTGGCGGTTGTCGTCTTCTTCTTGGCCGTCTTGGCTTTGCTGGTCTTGCCCTTGGCGCTCTTGCGCGCAGCGGCATGTTTCTTGGGAGTCTCCGGAGTTGCCGCGCTTTCCCTTGCATCCGCCGCAGTTTCTGTCTTCAACGGCGCGGCAATGCCCAGTTCCTTCTCCCGGATTACCGTATGAATGCGGGCCACGTCCCTGCGCAGGCCGCGAATCTTGTTCAGGCTCTCCGTCTGTCCCATCTTGAGCTGGAACTTCATGCGGAAGAGCTGGTCATTCAGCTCGCGCTGCTGGTGCAGTAGCTCGGCGTCAGTCAGGTTTCTCAGTTTTTCAACGTCCATCGTCTCTTCTCGATTTAGCTTCTAGCCGCTAGCTACAGGCTTTTAGCTCTTTAATTTCTCGTCTTCAGCTCTTAGCTCTTAGCTCTTGGCCTTTAGCCCTTAGTAATTTTTAGCCGAAACTGTTCAGGCCTAAAACACAAAAGCTAATTGCTAATGGCTGCTTTCATGCCTCGCCACAAATTTTGTCCGCAGCCCCAGCTTGTGTGAAGCCAGTCGCATTGCTTCCATGGCTTCCGTGCGATTCACGCCTTCCATTTCAAACAAAATCTTCCCTGGGCGAACCACCGCAACCCAATGGTCGGGTGCTCCCTTGCCTTTGCCCATACGGGTTTCAGCCGGCTTCTTGGTGACCGGCTTGTCCGGAAACAGGCGCAGCCAGATCTTGCCGCCGCGCTTTACAAAGCGCGTCATGGCCACGCGGCTGGCTTCAATCTGGCGATCGGTAATCCAGCCCGGCTCCATCACTTTCAACCCGTAATCGCCAAAGGAGAGCTCTCCTCCGCGCCAGGCCTTGCCACGCATGCGTCCGCGCTGCTGCTTGCGGTACTTAACTTTTTTCGGCATTAACATAGCTGTAAATCCTTGTTACTTCTGCGGCTATTCTCGCCGCTCTTACTTTTGGTTCTTAGCTTTTAGCTAAGCCAAATCTGCCACTATCGTTGAAGCTCAAGCCAAAAGCCAATGGCCAAAAGCTGCTTCCTAGAATGCTCCCGCACCCTGCCGCTCTGACGGCTGGCGTTTCTTCTGCGGCAGAATGTCGCCTTTGTAAACCCAGCACTTCACGCCGATCACGCCGTACGTGGTGCGAGCTTCAGAAAAGCCAAAATCGATATCAGCACGCAACGTATGCAGAGGCAACCGGCCCTGCAGGTACCACTCGGAGCGCGCGATTTCATTTCCGTTCAGCCGGCCCGAAACGCGGACCTTGATGCCCTTGCAGCCGAAGCGCAGCGCTGAATCCACGCTCTTGCGCATCGCGCGGCGGAAGCCGACGCGCTTTTCCAGCTGCAGAGCGATTCCTTCCGACACCAATTGCGCATCAAGCTCAGGCTTGTGCACTTCCTGGATATCGATGAACACCTCGCGCGAGGTCCGCTTCTGGACGTCCTGCTTCAGCTTGTCGATCTCAGCGCCCTTGCGCCCGATGATGATTCCCGGGCGCGCCGTGCGAATGATGATGCGCAGCTTGTTGCCCGGACGCTCAATCTCAATCGAGCTCACGCCCGCCGACTTGAGCTTGTCCTTCAACTCTTCCTTCAGCTTCACGTCTTCAAGCAACAGCTTGTTGTAGTCCCGCTCCACAAACCAGCGCGACCGCCACGGCTTGGTGTAGCCAAGGCGAAATCCGTAAGGGTGGACTTTCTGTCCCATGCTTTTACCTCGTTACCTTCATCGCGCAGCTTGCTGCGCTAAACTTTTTTACTTCGCTGCCGCAGTCTTCTTCTTGCCGGCTGATTTCTTCTTTGCGCCCACGGTTTTCTTCTTGCCGGAGGTCTTCAATTTTGCCGGCTTGGCTGAAGCCCCCTCTTCGCCGACCACTGTGGCCAAATCCTGCTTGTTCTCCGCGCCCTTTTCCGCCAGCACGATCTCCATGTGCGAGATGCGCCGCTGATAGCGGAACGCGCGTCCCATCGGCGCCGGGCGAATGCGCTTCATGCGCGGCCCATCATTGGCGATGGCGTGTTTCACGTAAAGCCTGTCCAGGTCAACGTCAAAGCCTTTTTCCTGGCTCAAATAGTTCGCGTTCTCCACGGCCGAGCGCAGCAACTGGAAAATTTCCGGCGCAATGCGCTTCTTGGTGAACTGCAAAGTGCTCAGCGCATCTTCCACGCGGCGGCCTTTGATCAGATCCAGCACCAGTCGGGCTTTCTGCGGTGAAACTCTGGTAAACCGGGCTTTTGCTGTAAATTCCATAAGGTTCTTTACCTTTTCAAATCTCTTCAAGGATCTTTTACAAGTCCTTCGATTCGCTGCGCTCACTCAGAATTGACCGCAGCAGCTCCCGTTACGCTCATGCCTGCTCAGCGCGATCATTTCGACGGTGCTGGCGGCGCACCGCCCGCCGGTGCCGAAGGCGCAATCGCACCCGGACCGCCAGGTACACCTGCCGGCTTGGCCGAGACTTCTGCCGCTGCCTTCATCGAGTGCCCTTTGAACTGCCGCGTAAAGGAGAACTCGCCCAGCTTGTGTCCCACCATGTTTTCCGTCACGTACACGGGGATAAATTTTTTGCCGTTGTGCACCGCAATGGTGTGCCCCACCATCTCCGGCGAAATCGTTGAGCGCCGCGACCATGTGCGCACAACTTTCTTGTCGTTCTTGTTGTTCAGGTCTTCAATCTTCTTCATCAGGTGACCGTCAATATGCGGCCCTTTTTTGACTGAGCGTGCCATTACTTGGATCTCCTGCTCACAATGAACTTGTCAGTGCGCTTGTTGTTTCGCGTCTTGTAGCCGCGTGTAGGCTGGCCCCACGGGGTAACTGGATGCCGTCCGCCGGAAGTCTTGCCTTCACCGCCGCCATGTGGATGGTCCACCGGGTTCATAGCAACGCCGCGGTTCACCGGACGCTTGCCCAGCCAGATGTTGCGTCCCGCTTTTCCGATGGCCACGTTTTCATGGTCCACATTGCCAATCTGTCCGATGGTCGCCATGCAATCGATCAGCACTTTGCGCGTCTCGCCCGAAGGCAATTTCACCAGCGCATACTCATCTTCTTTCGCTACTAACTGCGCTGCGCCGCCGGCTGAGCGCACCATCTGCGCGCCCTTGCCCGGCTTGAGTTCGATGTTGTGGATCGTGGTGCCGGCAGGAATGTTCTTCAACGGAAGCGCGTTCCCCACCAGGATATCGGCTTCGGGGCCGCTCACGATCTTCTGTCCCACGTTCAACCCCACAGGATGCAGGATGTAACGCTTCTCGCCATCGGAGTACGCGAGCAACGCAATGCGCGCAGAGCGGTTGGGATCATACTCAATCGAAACCACCGTCGCGGGAACACCGGCCTTGTCGCGCTTAAAGTCGATTGCGCGCAGCTTGCGCTTGTGCCCGCCGCCGCGATGCCAGATGGTAATGTCGCCTGCGTTGCGCCGCCCGCCAGTACGCAGCTTGATGTTCGTCAGCGGCTTGTGCGGCCTGTCGGTCGTCAACTCGTCGTTGGTCAGCGTTGTCTTGAACCGCAACGACGGCGTAATCGGTCTATATGTCTTAATACCCATAAATCAGCCTCTAGCTACTAGCCGCTAGCTTTTTCCTCTTGCGCTTCACCTCTCGTGAAGCCTTTAAATCGATCATTCTGCTTGCATCTTCAGCTCTAGCTAGAAGCTAGGAGCTAATAGCTAGCAGCTATAAATTTTGTGCGTACTCCGGCATCTTCTCGCCGGCCTTCAGCCGCACATAAGCTTTTTTCCAGTCTGGACGATAGCCGGCAAACTTGCCCCGGCGGCGCTCCTTGCCCTGAAAATTCGCGGTACGCACCGCGTCGACTTTCACCTTGAAAATCTTCTGCACCGCTTCTTTCACTTCCGTCTTGGTGGCCGCAGCAGCCACTTCAAACACCAGCGTGCCGCCGGTTTTCTTGGTCTGGGTGTTCTTTACCGTTTCACCCTTTTCCGTAACCACCGGCTTGCGGATAATCTGATACGCCGACTTCATTACGCCACCTCCGCTTTGCGCTTGGGCGCAGAGGCCTTCAGCGAATCCTGCAGTTTCTCCAGCGCCGGCTTGGAAAAGATCGCCGTCTCATAGCGCAGCAGGTGATACGGATGCACCTGGCTGCCCGCCACCAACTCCACGCCCGGAATATTGCGCGAGCTCAGATGCAGGTTGCGGTTCTCTTTTGCGCCATCGACAAGAAGAGCCGTCTTCCCCATGCCCAGCTTGCCCAGCGTCTCACGGAACGCGCCGGTCTTGGCTTCGCTCAGCTCAAAACCTTCCACCACCATCAGCCTGCCGTCAGAGAGCTTTGAGGCCAGCGCCGAACGCAACGCGCCCATCAGCTTCTTCCGAGGAAACTGGTAGTCATAGGAGCGGGGCTGCGGTCCATGCACCGTGCCGCCATGCCGCCAGATCGGAGAACGGATCGATCCCACGCGCGCGCGACCAGTGCCTTTTTGCTTCCACAGCTTTTTGCCCGCGCCGGATACCAGCTTCTTGTTCTTGGTAGCATGGGTGCCGGCCCGCTGCGCAGCGCGATAATGCTTTACCGCTTCCCACAGCAGGTCTTCATTGATGCCGCCGAAAACCTCATCGGCCAGCTCCAGCGTGCCTACTTTTTTGCCTTCTAAATTGAGTACATCAATCTTTGCCATTGTCATTTCCCATTAGGGCTTCACAACGCTTCGCTGTTTCGCCCTCGCGCTCTGCTCGCACTATTCGGTGCTCGCTCCGCGCTCACCCAGCTCTTAGCTATTAGCCATTGGCTCTTAGCTCTTGTTTCGTTGCTCATTCCGCCATTGCTGCCGTTGAGCGAATCGTGGTTTTGGGCTTTCAAATTGCCCAATTACCAAATTACTCATTTACCAAATCAGGCTTACTTTTTCCCTTTTCCAGCAGCCGCTTTCTTCGCTGCCTTCAACGGATCCAGCGTGGTTGCGCCGGCAAATCCACGACGCTCGCGCGGCGGTTTCTTGGCTTTAAAGATCACCACGTATGCGCCCTTCGGCCCCGGCACTGCGCCTTCCACCAGCAGCAGGTTGTCTTCATTGTCAATGCCTAGAACCTTCAGGTTGCGCACCGTGACCTGGTCCGTGCCCATGTGCCCGGACATGCGCTGCCCCTTGAACACACGCGACGGAAATGACGATGCGCCGATCGAACCCTGCACCTGGAACATGTGTCCGTGGGCCGCCGGGCCGCCGCCAAAATGATGACGTCGCACGACGCCGGCAAAACCGCGTCCTTTGCTCACGCCGATCACATCGACATATTTCTCATCGTTGAAAATATCGACCAGCACCTTGGCGCCGACTTTCAATCCGTTGCCATTGCTTGCTGCTGCTTCGCCATCGCCGCCTTCGGCTGAGGCTTCCGCCGATTTCGCTGCCGCTTCCGGTGTGCTCTCCAGCGCCACTTCGCGCATGAACTTTACCGGCGGCAGATCATGCTTGCCGAAATGTCCCTGCATGGCCTTAGGCACGTTCTTGCCCTTCACAAACTCCACCAGGCCGATCTGCGCCGACTCATATCCGTCCTTGTTGGCGCGCTTGATCTGCGTGATCACGCACGGCCCCGCCTGCAGGACCGTGACAGGGTGAATGTTCCCCTGGTCGTCAAAGACCTGCGTCATGCCGATTTTCTTGCCTAAAATTCCGTTAACCATTTTTTCTCTCTCCTCATCATTCCCGTGCCGTGACAGCATTAAGGAACTGTAGGTTTGTCAGCCATTAGCTTTTAGCTCTTAGCCTTTAGCCCAAACGGTTTGCAGAACCAGGTTTGGCTAATTGCTAACGCTAATTGCTAATTACTTGTGTTCCTTGCCAAACGCCTTGATCTCCACATCCACGCCGGCCGGCAGGTCGAGCTTCATCAGCGCGTCCACCGTGTTCTGCGTCGGCTCCAGGATGTCGATCAGCCGCTTGTGCGTGCGGATCTCAAATGCCTCGCGCGACTTCTTGTCCACGTGGGGCGAGCGCAGCACGCAATATTTGTTCTTCACCGTGGGCAGCGGAATCGGTCCCGCAATCTGCGCCCCGGTGCGTTTGGCCGTATCAACAATCTCACCCGTGGACTGGTCCAGGATGCGGTAGTCGTATGCCTTCAGCCGAATGCGAATTCTCTCTTTGCCTATCACTCTGTTTTTCCTCAAAGAACTTCTGGTCAAACCCCACGGACTCTTGTGGTGGTTGCCGCGTTGTCAATTGCCACAATCGCCGGAATTGCCAAAATTGATAAATTGAAAATCAATTTCTTCTACCAAACCGCCTGCATAACAGCTTTTCAATCGTCACTTTTGGCAGTCTTGGCAATTCTGGCAATTGCTTCAACTTACTGAATAATTTCCGAAATCGTTCCCGCACCCACAGTCCTGCCACCTTCGCGGATCGCGAACCGCAAGCCCTTTTCCATGGCCACCGGCGTAATCAGCTCAATCGTTAGCGATACGTTGTCCCCAGGCATCACCATCTCCGTGCCGCTTGGCAGCTCCGCCACTCCCGTCACGTCTGTCGTGCGGAAGTAGAACTGCGGCCTGTAACCCTTGAAGAATGGCGTATGGCGTCCACCTTCTTCCTTGGTCAGCACGTAGATCTCTGCCTTGAACTTTGTGTGCGGCGTAATCGAGCCACCCTTGGCCAGAACCATTCCGCGCTCCACGTCTTCCTTGCCAATGCCGCGCAGCAGCAGTCCGGCGTTGTCTCCAGCCAGACCTTCGTCTAGCTGCTTCTTGAACATCTCCACACCGGTGACAACGGTCTTTCTGGTATCACGGAAGCCCACAATCTCCACTTCCTCGCCCACCTTCACCTTGCCACGCTCAATGCGGCCTGTAACCACGGTTCCACGGCCAGAGATGGAAAAGATGTCTTCAATCGGCATCAGAAACGGCTTGTCGATATCACGCGCCGGCAGCGGCACGTTCTTATCCACCGCTTCCATCA
>DASRDW010000080.1:0-5019 GCA_035652415.1 Candidatus Angelobacter sp.
CGTGGAGCGAACCAACTCGTGGCTGGGCCAGTTTCGTCGATTGCTGGTGCGTCATGAGTTCTTACTCTCCACCTATCGAGCGTTTTTCTATATTGCCTGCCTGTGGATTACACTCAGGAGGTATTTTTGAAACACGCTCTACTAAGAGCTATCCCATGATAATCACCATCGGATCTGACCATGCCGGGTTTGAACTGAAAAAGGTGCTGATCGATCATCTTCGTCAGCAGGGGCATGAGCCGCTTGACGTTGGCACTGACAGCACTCGTCCGGTGGATTATCCTGATTATGCTGAGGCCGTCGCGCTCAATCTGCTGAGCGGCAAATCTGAACGCGCTATCCTGATTTGCGGCAGCGGCGTGGGAGCATCTGTAGCGGTCAATAAGATTCCCGGCATTCGCGCTGGAATTTGCCACGATGGTTATTCCGCCCACCAGGGCGTGGAACACGATGATATGAACGTTCTGGTCCTGGGATCGCGCGTGATTGGCCCAGAGCTGGCCAAAGATTTGTGTATCGCATTTTTAAATGCCCGTTTTACCGGTGAAGAGCGGCATTGCCGCCGGTTGGAAAAAATTCATAGCATCGAGCAGCGCTACTCGCTCGCTGCCACCAAGGAGAAGATTTCATGAACCCGGTTACCACTCCAGAAAAAACTCAGGCCACAGGCGCTCAGAATGCATTGCTTGGTCTGCAAAAATACGGTCAATCCGTCTGGCTGGACTATATTCGCCGCAACATCATCCTCAACGGCGATTTACAGAAGATGATCGATCAGGACGGCCTGCGCGGCATCACCTCAAATCCTTCAATCTTTGAAAAAGCCATTGCCGGCAGCGACGATTACACCGATCTTCTCAACCAGCTCGGCAAGCAGGGCCTCTCCGCTGGTGAGATTTACGAGCGCATCGTGGTTCGTGATATTCAGGACGCCGCCGATAAACTCTTGCCCGTTTATAAATCCACCAACCGGCGTGATGGTTACATAAGCCTTGAGGTCTCGCCAACGCTGGCACGCGATACCGAGGGCACGATTGAAGAAGCCCGGCGTCTGTGGAAAGACGTCAACCGCCCCAACATCATGATCAAAGTCCCCGGAACGCCTGAAGGCGTGGAGCCGGTGCGTCGGCTCACCAGTGAAGGGCTGAACATCAACATTACTCTGCTCTTTGCCCAGGAAGCTTACATTGCGGTTGCAGAAGCCTATCTCGACGGCCTGGAAGCTTTGCTCAAAGCCGGCAAGGACGTCAGCGGCATTGCCAGCGTGGCCAGCTTCTTTGTCAGCCGCATTGATACTCTGGTGGATTCCACCATCGACGAGCGTCTGAAAAATGCTAAAGGATCAGACACGCAGCTACTTGAATCGCTTCGGGGCAAAGTTGCCATTGCCAACGCCAAGCAGGCTTACAGCTATTATCAAAAGATGATCGAGAGCCCGCGCTGGAAGGCCCTGGCCGCAAAAGGCGGACAAACTCAGCGACTGCTCTGGGCCAGTACCAGCACCAAAAATCCCAAATATCGTGACGTGCTGTACATAGAAGAGCTGATCGGGCCGGACACGGTAAACACCATCCCGCCGGCTACCATGGACGCCTTCCGCGATCACGGCGTGCTGCGCCGCACCATTGATACTGATCTACCTGCGGCAGACAAGACCATGTCTGATATGGAAAAAGCTGGAATCTCCATGAAGCAGGTGACCGGCAAGCTTCTGGACGACGCCATCAGGCTCTTTGATGAAGCCTTTGACAAGGTGCATGAAGTCGTGGAGCAAAAGAAAGGCAGACCGTGAGCACAAAATCCATTATCCAGCCGCCGCGCTGGCAGTTCTCCGCTCCGCTCACTCAAGCCGTGCAGGCCACGCTCGAGGACTGGCAGGCCAACCGCAAGATGTCCCGCCTGTGGCAAGGTGACGCCACGCTTTGGACCAACGACGACGAATCAAAGTGGCTGGGCTGGCTGCGTGTTGTGGATGACCAGCGCAAGAACCTTCAACCATTAATTGAAGTTGCTGCTGATGCTGCAAAAGCCGGCTTCACCCATGCTCTGCTGCTTGGGATGGGTGGCTCCAGCCTGTGTCCTGAAGTTCACAAGATCACCTTCGGCAAACAGGCAGGCCATCCTGAGCTGCATGTGCTCGATTCCACCGATCCCGCTCAGATCAAAGCCATTGAAAGCCAGGTTGATCTGGCGCGGACGCTCTTCATTGTCGCCAGCAAATCCGGCAGCACGCTGGAACCTAATATCTTCAAGCAATACTTCTACTCTCGAGCACAGGAAGTTGTTGGCAAAGAAAAAACTGGTGAACGCTTTATCGCCATTACCGATCCTGGCTCCAAAATGCAGCAGGTAGCGGAGCGCGACCATTTCCGCAAAATCTTTTTCGGCGTGCCCAACATCGGCGGGCGTTACTCTGCGCTCTCCAACTTCGGCATGGTTCCTGCCGCAGTAATGGGGATCAATGTGCGCAAGTTTCTTGACCGCACGGAAGAGATGGTCCAGGCATGTGGGCCAGATGTTCCCGCTGACCAGAATCCTGGCGCGGTTCTGGGCGTGATTTTGGGAACCTTGGGCAATCTTGGCCGTAATAAGGTCACCATCATTACTTCGCCGGGAATTCACGATCTGGGTGCATGGCTGGAGCAACTTCTGGCCGAAAGCACCGGCAAGCTAGGCAAAGGGCTTATCCCTGTGGACCGCGAAGAACTTTCCTCGCCGGATGTCTACGGCGATGATCGCGTCTTCGCTTATCTGCGTCTCGCCGGCGAGCCAGACAGCCAGCAGGCAGGGAAGATCGTTGCGCTGCGCCAGGCAGGCCAGCCGGTAATAGAAATCGAGCTTGCCGATATTTACGATATTGGGCAGGAATTTTATCGCTGGGAAATCGCTACCGCAGTCGCCGGATCAATCCTTGGAATCAACGCCTTCAATCAGCCAGATGTGGAAGCCAGCAAGGTGGTTACGCGGCAACTGACCGAGGCTTACGAGAAGACCGGCAATCTTCCGGCTGAAACTCCAATCCTGGAAGAAAACGGCCTCAAGCTGTTCACTGATGAGCGCAATGCGGCAAACCTGAAGAACTTAGGAGGGAAAGACACTTCGCTTACAGGCATTTTGCGCGCTCATCTGGGTCAACTTGGCGCTGGCGATTATATGGCTTTGCTGGCCTTCATTGAGATGAACGCGCAGCATGAAAGCCAGCTCCAGCGCATTCGTCACGCAGTCCGCGATCATAAGCACGTAGCCACATGCCTGGGCTTTGGTCCCCGATTCCTGCACTCCACCGGGCAAGCTTACAAAGGTGGGCCTAATAGCGGAGTCTTTTTGCAGATCACCTGCGATGATGCAGTGAATCTGCCTGTGCCGGAGCAGAAATATACCTTCGGCATCGTCAAGGCCGCGCAAGCACGCGGCGATTTCCAGGTGCTGGCGGAACGCAAGCGGCGCGCGTTGCGTGTGCATCTGCCGGTGGATGTGAAGAGTGGGTTGGAGAAGCTGGAGCAGGCTGTTCTTTCTGCAATCCCGAACCGAAGGTGAGGGATCGCTATTGTAACCATGCAGTTTGAAACGCAAGCAGGTTCACTATGCAACCCAAGCATCTCGTAATGATAGGGATTCCTCGCTTCGCTCGGAACATCGGAAAAGGCTGCGCTAGGATTTGCAGATAATCGGAATTTAAGAAAGAAGGCACAATGCAACTAGGCATGGTAGGTCTGGGCCGCATGGGCGGCAACATGGTGCGGCGGCTCTTGCACGGTGGACATCAGTGCGTCGTCACCGATCTCAGCCCCAAGAACGTCAACGAACTTGCCGGCGAAGGCGCTACTGGCTCAACTTCGCTCGATGATTTTGTTTCGAAGCTCAAAAAGCCTCGCGCTGCCTGGATCATGGTTCCTGCCGGCGATCCAACCGAGCAGACGGTTGATGCTCTGGCCCAGCGTTTCGAAGCCGGAGACACCATCATTGACGGCGGCAACTCTTATTACAAAGATGACGTTCGCCGCTCGCTCAAATTAAAAGATCGTGGCATCAACTACGTCGATGTCGGCACCAGCGGTGGTGTCTGGGGGCTTGAGCGCGGATACTGCATGATGATCGGCGGTCCAAAGGAAGCAGTGGAACGTCTTGATCCCATCTTTAACACCCTTGCACCGGGCATCGGCGATATTCCGCGCACGCCGGGACGGGAAAAGCTCGGCGGCACGGCCGAGCAGGGCTATCTTTATTGCGGCCCTTCAGGCGCCGGCCATTTTGTCAAAATGGTCCACAACGGAATCGAGTACGGCTTGATGCAGGCTTATGCTGAGGGCTTTGATATCTTTCGCAACGCCAATTCCGATCAGCTTCCCAAAGACCATCGCTACGATTTGAATTTGCCTGACATCGCAGAGGTCTGGCGGCGCGGCAGCGTTGTTTCCTCATGGCTGCTGGATCTTTCGGCCATTGCGCTGGCAGCAAACCCAGAGCTTTCTGAATACACTGGGTTTGTGCAGGATTCAGGCGAAGGCCGCTGGACGGTCACCGCCGCGCTGGAAGAGGCTGTCCCGGCGGACGTGCTCACGGCTGCGCTTTATACTCGCTTCCGTTCGCGCCAGGATCACACCTTTGCAGAGAAGCTGCTGAGCGCCATGCGCCAGCAATTTGGCGGTCACATTGAATTGACCGCACCCAAAAGCAAAACAGCCTGATCGCCGGAGAACTGCCCATGCCACAGACGCCCTCGCTTGAACGTGAACTGCCTGCCCTGGAACGGACTCCCTCCGGGAACCCGTCGCCCACAGGACCCTGCGCCATGATTATTTTTGGTGGCACCGGCGATCTCACATCACGCAAGCTCTTCCCTGCTCTTTATAACCTGGCCAAAAGCAAGCTGCTGTCCGATCAATTTGCCATCGTAGGCGTTGGCCGCAATGATTACACCACTGAGCAATACCGGCAGGTGATGGGAGAAAAGCTCCAGAGCTTCGCCACCGGCGGAGTTGATCCTGAATTGCGCGATTGGATGCTCAAGCGCGTCTT
>DASRDW010000081.1:0-2872 GCA_035652415.1 Candidatus Angelobacter sp.
AGTAGCCCAGCTTATTGACAAAAAATACGCTGCTGCCTGGCGAGGATCGGTGGACATGATGCGCGCCAGTGACAGCAAAGAGCTGCGCCGGCCTGCGGGCTTTGGCGAACTTGATCGCCAGGCTGCGTTGCACCCACTTTACACGGGCAGCGAATCAAATAATACTACGCATTATTCGGTGGTTGATCCGCAAGGCGATGCCGTCTCTGTTACTACCACGCTCAATGACAGTTTTGGCTCTGCGGTTACGGCAGGCAAGCTTGGCTTTCTATTGAATGACGAGATGGATGACTTTACTTCCAAGCCGGGAGTGCCAAACGGCTACGGCTTGATCCAGGGTGAAGCAAATGCCATTGCTCCGGGGAAGCGTCCCTTGAGCGCCATGGCGCCAACCATTGTTGTGAAGGATGGAAAGCTGTTGATGGTGCTGGGATCGCCGGGTGGACCGCGCATTATTACCACCGTGGCCAACATCCTGATGGGCGTGGTGGACTACGGGCTTGATATCCAGCAGGCGGTGAATGCGCCACGCTTCCATCACCAGTGGGAGCCGGACCAAATTTATATTGAGAAGACAGGAATCTCTCCAGACACCATCAAGCTTTTGCAGGCCCGCGGACACAAGATTAAAGAAGAAGGCTACTGGAGTGACGGCGAGTGCATTGCCGTTGATCCCAAAACAGAGACACTTTTGGGCGCGCCTGACGGCCGCAACGGGGGAAAGGCGGTGGGCTTCTGATGCTACGCGCAATGTCAAGCTACGTGTACATCAAGCGGCGGCTGCATCCCGGCCTGCTGGACAACATGGTACGCGGTGGAGCGCAGGCAGTGGAGATATTTGCTGCGCGCGGCCACTTCAACTATCACGAAAAAGAACATGTGCGCGAGCTGGGCAACTGGTTCAAATCAGAAAAGATCGAATTTCATTCCATGCATTCGCCTATCTACATGAGCAATGATTTTCGTTCGGGCGGGCAGATGGTGAACATCATCGATCCGGACAAGCGCATGAGGATCGAGGCCATGGATGAGATCAAGCGCGCGATTGAAGTGGCGGAGTATGCGCCGTTTCGCTACCTGATACAACACATCGGCAAAAGCGACGAATATGACGATCCACGCAAATTTGAGAACGCGCTGAGCGGCATTGAGCACCTGCGGGCATTTGCCAGGCCATTGGGCGTAAGCCTGTTGCTGGAAAACATTCCCAATGATCTCTCAACGCCGGAGCGTTTGAAAGAGATTACCCGGCTGTTGCGCTATGAAGATCTGGGCTATTGCTTTGACGTTGGCCACGCACACCTGATGAGCTCTGTGCATCAGGCTTTTGGAGTGATGGAAGAGCGGATTCGCTCTACGCATATTCATGACAACAAGCGGGACAAAGACTCACATCTTTGTCCGGGCGATGGCACCATTGACTGGGACCAGACCATGCAGGCGTTACGCAGCGCAAAACATGCTCCGGCAATGCTGCTGGAGATTGAAGGCGCAGAAGAAATGGATGTTCCCGGCAAGATGGCGGCGGCGTATGGAAAGCTGGAAGCGGCGGGAGTGGCAACGGCAGAGTAAAGGAATTGCCGAAATTGCCAAAATTGAAAATTTCGTCATTATCGAGATAAATGACGGCGCGTTAAGAGATTGAGACTTGGACAAAATGGAAACCACAACACAGGCGCCAGTTACCACCATTGCAGAGGCCGGCAAGCATGATGGCCAGGCAGTAACCATTCACGGCTGGCTGTACAACAAACGCGAGAGCGGCAAACTGATCTTTCCCATCTTTCGCGACGGCACAGGTGTGATTCAGGGGGTGGTGCCTAAGAACCAGGTTACGCCGGAAGTTTTCGACACGCTGCACACGCTTACAGACGAGTCGAGCGTGATGGTCACAGGAAAAGTTCGCGCAGACAAGCGCGCTCCGGGCGGCTACGAGCTTGACGTGAGCGATGTGAAGGTAGTGCAGCGTGTGCCAGAAGACGATCCGTTCCCTATTGCGCGCAAAGAGCATGGTATTGATTTTCTGATGGAAAACCGCCATCTCTGGGTGCGCACACCACGACAGACAGCAATCCTGCGCGTGCGGGCGGAGATCATCCGCGCAGCGCGCAACTTCTTTGATGAGCGCGGCTTCACGCTGACTGATCCGCCGATCCTGACGCCCGCTGCCTGCGAAGGCACCACGACGCTGTTTGAAGTCGATTACTTTGACGACCAGGCTTTTCTTACGCAGAGTGGGCAGCTTTATATCGAAGCCATGGCTATGGCGCTGGGCAAGGTCTATTCGTTTGGGCCGACCTTCCGCGCAGAGAAATCCAAAACGCGGCGGCACTTGACCGAGTTCTGGATGGTAGAGCCTGAAGTTGCATATGCGCAGCTTGATGACATCATGCAACTGGCGGAAGAGTTTATCAGCCATCTGGTGCAGAGCGCGCTGGCTAATCGTAAGGCCGATCTCGAAATCATTGGGCGTGATGTAACCAAGCTGGCCAACATCCAGCCGCCGTTTCCGCGCATCAGCTATGACGATGCGGTCAAGATGCTGCAGGAAGGCCATGCCAAAGGCCAGGTGGAAACAAAGTTTGAGTGGGGCGGTGATTTTGGCTCACCCGACGAGACTTATATTTCGTCACAGTTTGATAGGCCGGTAATGATTCATCGCTATCCGGCGCAGGTGAAGGCGTTTTATATGGAGCCTGATCCGCAGCGTCCGGAGCTGGCGTTGTGCGTGGACGTGCTTGCGCCTGAGGGCTATGGCGAGATCATTGGTGGATCGCAGCGCATTGGCGACTACAAACTGCTGCTGAAACGCATTCACGATCACGGGCTGCCGGAAGAGGCGTTCAAGTGGTATCTGGACCTGCGCAAGTTT
>DASRDW010000082.1:0-9457 GCA_035652415.1 Candidatus Angelobacter sp.
TTTGGCGCGGCGAAATTAGCCCAGACGCCGTTGACGTTGAGATCCACCAGCGCTGATGCTGTGGCACTACTCGCCTGAGCAGTAAAGCCGGTGGCGCGGCCAAAGGCCAGGAGCCTCTCCATTGGCACCATTCCCTTGGCGCTGGCAAAGTATCCTGCGGAATCCATGTTGCCTTGAATCTCCAGCGTGGTAGATGGGCCCATCTGCACGGAAAAAGCATCAATGGTCAAAGCTGAAGGCTCAAAAGCAGCGGTGGGAGCAAGAGGTGCGCTTGGCTCGCCGGCTTTCTTTTTCTTCTTACCGGTAATAACTAGCCCAGGCGTATCTGGCGGGCCAACGTGAAAGCGAATGGCGCTTACCGGAAACGGTTTTTCCGCAGTGGAAGCCTGCAAAAGAAACGGCGTGGTCATGCCGGTTCCATGGAAGTTGCGCACGCCAGCGTGAGAATGGAAACCGAAGCCTGCGTCGCTTACCTCACCGGTAGCAGTGAAATCATCGGGCAGGGATTTGCGAGCATGGCGGGCAAACGCCGCCAAAATGGAGAGAGGCACGCGAGTAGCCGTCAACGAAACATCATAATTCTGCGCTGCAGGCGCAAACCGCGAAGTCACCACCATGCCGCCTGGTCCTAATGGTGTGTCACACTTCAGGCTCAGAACTGCATCGGTGTAGTCGCCCAGGCAGCGTGTTTGGATTCGTGGCGTGGAGTCACGATTAATGTCAAATCGCCGGAAATTATCCAGATCGGCGCTGCCCGTGATGTGCAGCGCAGATAACGGTCCCGCAAGTTCCGCGTTGGCATCAAGCGAGCCGCGCCAGCCCTTGTCCTGTCCCAGCACCAGACTGGTGAACTGACCAAGCTGCGCGTTCTCCCATGAGAGCTGCAGTTTTGCCGGCATATCGCGCAGCGTGCCGGAGCGACGCACGTCGCCTTCAAGCCGGAGGGTTCCGGTGTCATTCAAATTCATGTCTGTCCGCACCGGATGCCCTTCTACGCGAAGATGCCACGTATCTTCAGCCGCAAGCCAGAAGGCAAAATCAGTGTTGGTAATGGCGTACGGTTTTTTTTCTGGCCCAATCTTCAGGTTAATGCGTCCCGAACTGGCTTCAATGTAGGGAAAGCGCGAACGTTGCTCTGAGCGATGCTTGCCTGTGGGCGCAGTTGGCACCTGCTCCACGCGCAGCAGCAGCGATTCCAGGTTCCAATGACCTCCGGAGTAAACCAGGTTCAGGCTGGGCGGCGTATTGTCATCTGTGAGCTTGAGATTGGCGATCTCCAAACGCCCCTGCCACAAAGAAGTCAGGCGCAGGTCGGCCGTTACCTTGCCGCACATCAATAACGGCTCAGCGCTAAAGGCGGGATCATCCATCACGCGAAAATCATAAAGATCAAACCCCGGCCGAGGGAATAAGCGGTACTTTACCGATCCAATTTTCACTTCACGGCCCATCGCGTTGCTCAAGGTGGAGGCCAGCCGCTTGCTGAAACGTGCACCATTGATGTTTGGAGGCAGAAAAATACACAGCGCCAGAATAACCAGCGCTGCTGCTACGATTTTTCTGCGCGTTGTTGCCAACATCAATGCACCAGGTGAAAGACGCGGTTCCATCGCGTCAAGGTAAAGAAGTGCAGGATCGTGTGCAGAAAGGACGCAATTCGATCAGACAACGGCTTGGGTTCCGCAGTCTCTTCAGGCACATCAAACGACCAGAAAATAACCAGCGGGCTCCCAATGACGTTTTCCTTTGGAACAAAACCCCAATAGCGGCTGTCGAGGCTGTTGTCCCGATTATCGCCCATGGCAAAGTAGTGGTTAGGAGGGACAACCACATCGCCATTTTGAATGCTTTGCTCTAGGGTTTCGTACCATCCTGGCGCCATCATGCCGCTTGCTTCTTCCGCGCCAAGGGGGAACTCATCACGAAAGTAAAGATGATCGTCGGCCCGAATCGTCCAGTAAGGCTCGTTTTGCGCGACGCCGTTCAGGTACACCACGCCATTATGAAGATGAATGCGGTCGCCGGGAACGCCGATGATCCGCTTCACCAAATAAAGTCCCTCTTCGGTGGGATTGGGCGTCATGAATACGGCCGTATCACCGCGCTTAAGATTGCGGTACGGGAACAGCCAGCCCATCCATTGCTTGCCCGTTGGAGTGAGCCGGTCCACAAATACGTGGTCGCCCACCAGCAGCGTGTTCTCCATGGAACGTGATGGAATCTCAAAATGCTGCACTACGAACGTCAAAATAAAAAGCCCAACCACCAGCACTGACGCAATGCCGGCAATCGACTCCGGCAACGTCTCTTTTGGCCGTTCCGGTTTGGTCTTCTTCGTTTGTTTTTTTTCTGATGAGGCCAAAGATCCCTTCCCATGAAATGAAATCAACGCACCACATGAAACATGCGGCCCCAGCGCGTCTGGTCAAAGAAATGAACAATCGTATGGACCACGAAACGCACCCGGTCAGGCATGTCACGTCTTTCATACTGATTGCTGGGCGTAACAAACGACCAATAAATAAACAGAGGCCTCCCCACAATGTTGTCGCGGGGAATAAAACCCCAGTAGCGGCTATCAAGGCTTACGTCTCGATGGTCGCCCATGCCAAAGTAGCTATTGGGTGGAACCACCAGATCACCGTTCTGTAAATGCTGGCTCATCTCAATGGGCCAGTCAGGATATTCATCACTGGGAGTACCCTTCGGGAAATTTTCCCGGTATTCGCTATCTGTGCCTTCACGAAAAATATAAGGTTCATTCAGCGGCTGCCCATTACGATAGACCACGCCATCCTGCAGATGAATGCGGTCGCCTGGTATCCCCATCACCCGCTTCACCACGAACATGCCAGGATCTCTGGGATGAAGAAATACAATAATGTCACCGCGCTTGATCTGGCGATACGGCATGATTGCGCCCAAAAGGCCGCCCTTCGGCATTGGCGTAATCCGGTCAACAAAAACATGGTCCCCGACCAGCAGCGTGTTCTCCATAGATCCCGAGGGAATTTCAAACGCTTGCACGATAAAAGTAATGATGAAAAGCCCGCATACAAACACAGCGGCAATGCCGGAAATGGATTCAGAAAAACTTTCTTTCTTCTTCTCCGTTTTCTTGTCTTTATTTTTTTCGAACAAACGGGTTTCCTGGATAGAGTTTATTGGTCAACGCACCAGCCGGAACATGCGGTCCCAGCGTGCAAGTTGCAGCCAGTGGGCCACTTGTCCCGAATGTTGAAGTTTATCACTGGAACGGCCAGGTTCGGATTCTTTCACTGATAGATAGATGACCAAGGGCCTTCCAATCACGTTAGCCCGTGGTACAAATCCCCAATAGCGGCTGTCTTCGCTGTCGTCGCGATTATCGCCCAGCACAAAATAACTGTTCTTGGGGACCACAACCTGATCGCCTTCAAGATAATGCGGCAATTGAGTGCGCCAGCGCTGGTCAATCCCTCGCGAGTAAGTCATCTGCGCCGGAAAATTGTCGCGATAGGCGTCAGGTATCCACTGCTTGTGAATTACATAACTTTCTTTCAATGGAACGTCATTGATATAAACCGTTTTGTTGCGCAAGCGAATGTGATCGCCCGGCATTCCAATCACGCGCTTTACTAGGAACTGCGAAGGATCGACCGGAAAATAAAAAACGATGATGTCTCCCCGGTGAATATTTCTATAAGGCAGCATGCCTCCGGGGTCCTCAGGTCCGGCAAAATGGATTTTGTCCACCAGTAAAAAATCGCCGACCAGCAGCGTGTTCTCCATGGAACCCGAGGGAATCTGAAAAGCCTGCACTACAAACGTGATTACGAAGACGCTGAAAATCACTACCGTAAGCAATGCCTGAATGCCAAAAAAATCGCGCCCAGTCTCGCGCATGGGAGCAATTGGCTCAGCAGGTTCTGGCACAGCCGATTCTGACGCAGCCACTTCTTCTGCTGCCGCAATTGCCTCCGGCGTTACATTTGGCTCCGCTGTAGTTGCTTCTGGCATTGCATTCGGCTCCGGCGTTGCATTCGGCTCCGCCGGACTGTCCATTGCCTGTTCTGCTCCGGTTTCTTGGTCGTTACTCATTCAATCCCAGTTTATGCGTTTTCAGGGTGAGCGCGCAGATGCTCTAACGCCTGCTTGGCCGCCAGTTGCTCGGCCTTCTTCTTGGTGCCGCCTTCAGCGCGCGCCACGTATTCAGGCTTGCTCTGGCCCTGCACGTAAATTCGCGCTTCCACCGTGAAGGTCTTGCGATGATCAGGCCCTTCTTCTTTTACTGTGACGTACACAGGCTGCTGGCGTCCGCTTGATTGCAAGAGTTCCTGCAGAGCTGACTTGTAATCCGCAAGGCTGAACTCGCTTTCCCCCTCTGCTGTAATGGTCTCAAGTTCCGATTGAAGAATTTGCCGGATAATGAACTCGCGCGTCTTTTCCAATCCAGCATCCAGATACATGGCCGCGATCACGGCTTCAATCGCGTCAGACAAGAGCGTTCCCTTGGTGCGTCCGCCGCTGCGCTCTTCCCCGCGGCCCAGCCGCAGATACTGTCCCAGACCAATCCGTGTGGCTACGCCTACCAGATGTTCTGCGCTCACCAGATGGGCCTTCAGCTTGGAAAGCTGGCCTTCATGAAAAGTCGGAAATTTTTCAAACAGAAGCTGGCTAGTCACCAGCCCAAGCACGGCATCGCCTAGAAACTCAAACTGCTCGTTGTCCTGCTTTTCTCCGCCGCCTTCCCCGCCTGCTTTCGCCTCTTCATGCGCGTGGGAGCTGTGGGTGAGCGCGCGTTCCAGCATCTCCGGATGCTTGAAAGTGTGACCCAATGCAGCTTCTAGTGCGGTGAAATCGGGTTTCATAGCAACTGTATTCACTGCGGCTCCGACGACTCCCCGTTGCGCGAATTTCTTGCCAGCCCGGCCAGCCGGTCATGCTCGGCTTCCGCCAGCTTTTGCAGCTCCGGGATGGAACTGGCAAGCTGCAGCGCCTGATCTACTGAATTGAGCGCTGCCGTATATTTCTTTCGATGATCCTGCGCCAGCGCCAGATGGTACCAAACATAGGGATCAGGCTTGATCTTGCGTAGGTCAGCCGCGGCCAGCAGATCTTTTTCCGCTCCAGCATCGTCACCGGTCTTGAGCTTCATGATTCCCAGGGCTGAATAAGCCATGGATTGCAGCGTGGTCTTGTACAGCTCCGCTGTTTCATTTCCCGGCGGATACTCCTTCTCCGCTGATTGGATAGCCCGATTTGCATTCCGCTTGATGGCGCTCACCTTGTGCTCCCGTTCGCGATCACGATCGCCCATGCTGTCCGCCATCGCCGTGGCTGTGAGCACCAGAGCCAAAGGATTGTCTGGATCAAACGACAGCACCTTCTCTCCCATGGCCAGCATCTTGTCTGAATTGTTTTCCCGCTGATACTGCAGCATGGCGCTGGAATAAAGATAGCGGCGCAACTGGCTCTCAGGATATTGGGCAGCAAAATCATTGGCCGCGGCCTCAGACGCCGTTCCGCCAGTAAGCGCATAAGCGCGATTAAAGTCATCACGCTCCTGCTTCGTTTTCGCCTCTGGACGAAGCACGGCAGAAGCCTTTTGGTTGGCATCCTGTGCCTGGGCCAACAACGGCAGGAAAGCCAATAATCCAACGCAAACCAGGCCTTTGATTTTGGTGAAAGAACGCCGCTCACGCCACGAATAAGGACGCGATTCAGGAGCTACGGGTTCCGTGCTAGTTACGTTCATAGTGCAACTACAATCCTACTTTGGGGCCGGCTGCGCAGGCGTGGAACCGCCAGTCAGCGTGAGCAGCCGCTTCTGCTCACCTTTGGCCAACTCCCCAATATCAGGGTTTGAAGCTGAATTTTGCACCGCCTGGTTCACCGAAGCAAGGGCCTCGCTATATTTGTTTTGGTGGTCCTGGGCGAGCGATAGGTGATACCAGACAAATGGATCGGGCTGAGCTGGGTTTGCAGCGGCAGCAGCTTTCAATTCCTTCTCCGCTCCAGCATCATCGTGCAGCTTCAGTGCGGTGATCCCCAGCGCCGAATGTGCAAGAGCTTGCAAAGTCCTTTTATATGCATCTACCTGCTCAGGCGTGGCGTTAGCCACAGGCGAGAAATTTCCATCCAGTACCTGCAATGCGTGCGCAGCATTTTTCCTGATCTCAGCTACGTTTTGTTGATCGGGATTGCTTTCATTCAGGCCGTCAGAAAGCACGCTGGCAGTAAGAATCAGAGCGATGGCATTTTCCGGCTCAAGCTTCAGGACTTTTTGACCGGTGGCGAGGATTTTGGGCTGATTGTTTTCCGCCTGGTACTCGTGCATTGCCTTTTCATAGATAAAAACTTTTAACTCGCTGGTTGGATACTTGGCGGCAAAATCATCTGCGGCCTTCTCTACGGCTGCTCCACCCGAAGTAGCATAAGCCGCGTTGTAATCCTTAAATTCCTGCGCGGTTTTGGCCTGGGCCACACGCTTGGCCGGCGTTTGCCCCTGGTTAGAGCCGGATTGCTGCGCCCACAGCCCAGCGCTGCAGATTACTAACATCAACAACGCTCTCTTCATAAAGTCCTTCATTTTTTCGCTGGCGCGTGGGGCGCATACGGCTCGGCCAGTCCTTTCTCCGCTGCCGCCCTGGTATCTGCTGAAGGATCGCCAGCGCTCAGCGCAGCCTGATAGTTTTCCACGGCACGTCCGCGGTCCAACTGGATGTCATAGATTCGGCCCAAATAGATGTGGCTCCAGGCCAGCATTCGCGGATCGTGCACGGAGGAAGCTGCCTGCTCAAAATTTGCGCGCGCCTCTTCCATCTTCCCTGAAAGCGAGGCGATTCGCGCCAGGATGAATGCCGCATGTCCAGACTGATCGCCGCCATGCTTTTGCTGCAAGACCTGCGTGGCTATCTTCTGCGCACCGTCGCGGTCGCCGCTGGCCAGTTTTTGCTCAGCCTCGTTCAGGAGTTGATCTTCATCCGGCGCTGCTTGCAACGCTCCTACCACTTCTCCCTTGGCCTCTGACCGGAAGACCACATCGCGCGCGCGCTTCCTTTCCCGCTCCAGGCTGATTCCGTGCAGCAGGTCGCCGTAGGCATTCTTCATCCCTATTGATTCTTTTTCAAAATCTGCCAACTCATCGTAAAAAGCGCGGGTCAGGACAAAACCTTCTTCCACCGATTGCTGCACTGTGGCATTACGCTCAGCCTCCTGCTCTTTGGCAACGTGCGAAGGCACATGCCCTTTGGGGATAGACATGCGTACTTCAATCGCGCGTATCAGGCATTCATTCACCAGCAATGAGATATCGCTCTTAAAAGGCGGCGCCATGGGTGCGTCATGCAGGTCTTGCAAAAGCGGCTCAAGCTCGTTCAGGCTCATGGAGTGCCCCAACGCCAGAGGATCGAGAACAAAATGGAGATATGTATGGCGGATTTCAGGAAACCTTATGTGTCCATCACGGTCAGGAGAGATAACCATGAGGTAGTTGCTTCCGTAATTGCGCGCATCCACCTGCTCCGGCGAAAACTGCGGCTCCAGGTAAATCACAAAACGCTGTCCTGGATAATTGCTGAACGGCAGCTTGAGATAGAGATCGGTACCGGTCAGCTCTTTCGATACCGGATCGTGCAACTGCGTAACCAGCGCCTGATACTGGCCTTGAAACTTTTGCCAGATCGTGTGCAATCCCGCTGCCTGATAAAACTTTTGCAATAAAGGACGCAATCCCAGCACGCGCGCCGCATCCGGGGCAAGGTCAGCTTCAAGCAGCTTTGGGGCAAAATCGGGCGGCGGACCTAACTCCAGCGCTAGCGAGAGGTAAGGCGTGACATCATCTTCGTGCCCTGATATTTGGTGTTCACGCCAGAACTGGCAGATTGCGCCGCGTTTTTCCTGCGCATCCGGCGATTTGCTGATCGCTGCCTGTACTTCCGCCCGTACCGCCTGACGCAGCGGCATGGAAACATCAAGGCCTGAATCATAGCCACAAGCATTGAGCGCTGCGGCCATGCTGAAAAAAGTCTCGCTGATCTCTAATTGCGCTTTGGTGGTCTGTGCGCCTGCCCTGCCGGACGCTACGGCCAGCAAAAGCAAGCAGACAAATGGTTGAAGTTTTCTCCTCAGGCTCCCCTCCAAATGTGTGGGAAACTTAAGTTTAGGCCAGAAAAACAGCAAGGGTCAAACCTTTGTGTTTGACCACTCTGCGAAATGGAATTTAGACGAACCTTAGCCCTTTACGTTGATGTGAGAGAACGACATGATGGCCCTGCCCGGCACGGGGTTTCCAAAGGACTGAGCCGGCACAAAGCGGGTGAACAGCAGAGCGCGATTCAGTTCCATCCGTACTTGATCATCGTCCCGGCCGGAAATAATACGGTAGTTCTCTACTCGCCCATTGGCATCCACAAACGTCTCTATCACTACCTGCGAATCCAGGTTGAGCTGAGGTTCAGGGTATTCTGAAAGCTGCAACCGTGGCGGCGTATAGAACGCTGAAGGCACATCGTCATAGGCGCTCACCTGCACCGGCATCAGCAAGCCCACAAGCGCGCCACAGAAGACGATTGCAACAAGAATTCCGGCTGTCGCGGGAAACATAAGCCCGTTAAAAGCATCTTCCAGTCGCACCAGATATCCCTGAAGGAAACCCCGGCTACGACGGAGACGCTCATTGGAAATCGCTACGCGGATCTTCAACGCCAAATCCGGCGGGGCTTGCGGGCGACCGACTGACGAAACCAGGGAACGCGTATTTTCAAAAGCAACGTATTCTGAATGGCACTGCGGACATGTGCTCAGATGCCCGGAAATCTGGTGCATCTGCGTGCCGCTTATTGCGCCATCAATATAGACCGAAAATAGGGCCTTTGCTGCTGCACATTTCATGGGTGTGCCTCCACTCCTTGCGCCGGCGAACCGTGGCCCGACGCCGGCCTGTTGCCCCCCATTTCAGAACCCATTTCTTTTACAAAAGTCTCCAAGCGCTTGCGTAAAGCATCGCGCCCGCGGATCAGCCTTGACTTTACCGTGCCTAGCGATATCTGCAGCACCTCGGCGATCTCTTCATACGCCAGGCCTTCAATATCCCGCAGCACCACGGCTGTGCGATATGGCTCCGGAATCTCTTTCAACTCCTGTTCCACACGCGCGCGAACTTCCTCATGGGCCAAAGCCTCCAGCGGAGATTCGCCTTTATCAGCCAGCGTATCGCTCAAACCAAAGGAATTACCTTCATCGTCCACATGCGCTTCCATTGAAGTTTCTTTGCTCTTGTGCCGGAACCACCACCGCCGCTGATTTGAGGCTTCATGGATGGCGATCCGGTACAACCAGGTCTTCAGGCTGCATTCGCCGTTGAAGCGCTTCATGCCGCGAAAGACTTTAAGAAAAACTTCCTGCGTGGTATCCGCCGCATCTGCAGGGTCAGTCAGAATGCGGTAAACCAGGCTGTAAATTGGCTGGTGATAAT
>DASRDW010000083.1:0-10472 GCA_035652415.1 Candidatus Angelobacter sp.
TTTCTCGCCGGGCTGAGATGCGCCGCAATGATGCTGCTTACGGGCTGGCAATCTTGCTGCGCGAGATCGCCGAGCAGGTGAGCATCTACACGTTCTCTGATCGTCTGGTGCGTGTGCCGTCACGCCAG
Organism: Candidatus Angelobacter sp.; assembly: GCA_035652415.1. Classification (GTDB taxonomy): domain Bacteria; phylum Acidobacteriota; class Terriglobia; order Terriglobales; family Acidobacteriaceae; genus Angelobacter. The sequence continues at coordinate 129 of DASRDW010000083.1, forward strand.
GGCTTTGCTCTGCGCGATGCGCTGAACGCCAGCCAGCCGCACAGCGGAACTTATCTTGGTAAGGCGCTGGGCGAGGTGGACGAGAAGTATGACCGGCTGATCGTGATCACTGACGAGCAGTCGCACGACGCGGTACCCAACCCGCGCGCGCGTGGCTACGTGATCAACGTGGCCAGCTTTCAGAACGGCGTGGGTTACGGCAAGTGGATGCACATCGATGGCTGGAGCGATTCGGTAATCGAGTACATCCGTGCTGCGGAACCGGTGCTGTAACAATGTTTGCATGCACGAACGGGCGATCTTTATTTCTGATTTTTCAGAAAATGAGGATCGCCTGTTTTTATCCCGGAACGTTGGCTAGCAAGAGGCGGGCGTGCTCCACGATATCTTGAGCGAGCTTCTTGGGCGCTGGGGCATATTCGCCCCAATACGGCATTTCCGATAGCTGTAAAAATTCTGAAATAAACGCAGGATATCCAAGAGCCATGGCATGCCTTGCCAGGATTTCTGCTCCACGAAGAGGCTCAATTCTTCCTTCCACGATATCGATCGCAGTCTTCCGGCTCAGAAAAATATGCGCTTGCTCCTTCGATTGAACCCTTACAGTCCCAATCTCACGCAAGGCCCTTTCAAACAGATCATCAACATCGCGCGACGTTGGTCTTATCAGACCGGCAAGCCGCCGCAGGGCTGGGCCGTCGTAACCCGCTTCAAGAGCATCCGCTGCAAATTGCGGCATATCTTCAGGCAGGACTCTTCCGCAGTACCACCTGGCGACAAACAGGTCGGGATTGAACAATTCCTGCATCTAATGGGCTTTGCGCAAGATGTTCCGCGTCCTTATTGTATAAATGAATAGGTAAGTCAAACCGAATGAAAAAGACTTTTCTAGTATTGCTATTCTTCTGTGCGGTTTGGTCGTTTGCGCAGGTCAATCAATCCACCCCTCAGCAAACGCCTTCTCCGGTTCCCACTCCGTCTGCCGCTCCGCAGCAATCACCATCGCTAACGCCGCAAACTGAGCCACAAGCCAAGCCGCAGGCCACGCCGAATCCCAATCGAATTGAAATTGAGCCGGTGGAGCCGGAGGAAAAAGAGCACAAGATTTCGCCGGCTGAAGCCAAAGAGCTTTTTCAGTCGGTGGATGAAATCCTCAGCTTTGCCAGCCAGGATACCGGCCTGCCTATCAAGAAAAAAGTTAAGCGGGCCATCATCAGCCGTGAGCAAGTGGAAAAATACGTTGGCGAGAAGTTCGAGAACGATGCTGACCGCATTCGCTTTGAACGCTCTGAACTGGTACAGAAAAAATTTGGGCTGCTGCCGCGCGATTTTGACTTGCATAGCTTTCTCATCAAGCTGCTCATGGAACAGGTGGCCGGCTTCTACGATGAAAAAACCAAGACCATGAACCTGCTGGACTGGAATTCGCCGGACATGCAGCGCCCGGTGATGGCCCACGAGCTTACTCATGCGCTGCAGGACCAGAGCTTTGACCTGGAGAAGATGAGTAAGCACGATGAGGACATCGAGAAAAAAGGACTGAAAGACCTGGATGAGCTGATCCGCAATGACGAAGACTCAACCTGCCGCAGCGCCGTGATGGAAGGGCAAGCCATGATCGTGTTGATCGATTACGTCCTGGCGCCTTCAAATGAGAGCGTGCAAAAAATGCCCAAGGTAGTGGACATGATGCAGGCTTCCATGGACAAATCCAAGGACAGTCCGGTATTTGACAGCGCGCCGCTCCTGCTGCAGGAAGAGCTGGCTTTCCCCTATCGACAGGGAATGAAGTTCATCCGCGATCTGCTGGTGGCAGGCGGGAAGCAACTGGCTTACAAGGGCGTGCTTGAGCGCATGCCGCAGACCACGCGCGAGATCATGGAGCCGCAGGAATATCTTGCGGGACGTCGCGTGCCGCCGCTTTTATTACCCAATCTCGACTTCCTCAAAAAAGATTATGAGCCGTTCGATGCCGGCGCAGTGGGCGAGCTGGATGTGAACATCCTGCTCCGCATTTATGCCGACAAAACGGTAGCCGATCGCTTGACCCCGGAATGGCGAGGCGGTGCGTATTATGCCGCAGGCAAAAAGGGGGCCAAGCCGCCGGATAAGAACTCCACGGCGCATGTTGGCCTTTATTACATCTCCAAGTGGGCGACGCCGGAAGCGGCGAAAGATTTCGCCACATTCTATGCTGCGGCTCTACCCAAGCGCTATCAGTCCCTGCAAAAAGTATCCTCCAATTCAACAGCCGATGGGCGCTATGAATTTAAAAGCTCAGACGGGCCAATCTTTATTCAGCAGACCGGAAACATGGTGGTTGCGGTGGAGAGCTTTGATGAGGATACGGCGAAGAAGCTGATGCAGACGGGAGTGAAGCAGACAATAAGCAGCGAAACTGGAGATTCGAACTAAGGCCATGGAAGACCGGCGGCTTCAAGGTACATGGCGTTCAGATGCGCGGCGAACGGGAAAAGAAATTGATTCATGGAGAGATATCCCGGTCAGGCGCAAGAGAAAGTTGAAGGCCCTGTTTGGCAAACTTCAGCTCAGATTTACGCGCACTCGCTGCTATGCGAGTTTGAATGGCGTCAACTGGGTCCATCGCTACAAAGTCCTGGCCAAAGATGAGACGGGCGTTGCAATCCTGACAGAAGAGCCAGATACTCATCCGAGAATCAGCCATATTTATTTTGAAAGCATCTATTTCTGGATCCATATTGGTAATGGTCGACTGAGAGAGTTTTTCCGGCGGATGATCTAGCCGCCAAGCGAGTGACTTCTACCGTTTTCGTTATAATCAACCTGTACCCCACTTGAAGGAGATTCCTTTGCAACAAGCAGAAATCGGCATTATGGGCGGCAGCGGCCTCTATTCCATGCCCGGATTTATTGACGTTCGCGAGGTCACGGTGCAAACCCCGTTTGGCGAACCGTCTGACGCTTACGTGCTGGGCACGCTGGAAGGCCGCAAGGTGGCGTTCCTGGCGCGGCATGCCCGCGGACACCGCATCCTGCCCACGGAGATCAACTTTCGCGCCAACATTTACGGCATGAAAGACCTGGGCGTGGAGCGCATCCTTTCGCTCTCCGCCGTCGGATCGCTTAAGGAAGAGCACAAGCCTACTGACTTTGTGATTCCCGACCAGTTTATCGACCGCACCATTCACCGCATTTCCACGTTTTTTGGGCATGGCATTGTGGCGCACGTTGCGTTTGGCGATCCCATCTGCCCGGAAGCAGCAGCGGCATTTACGCAATCCTGCAAAGATGTTGGCGTGGTGGGCAAGCAGGGTGGGACGTACATCTGCATGGAAGGGCCGCAGTTTTCCACGCGCGCGGAATCAAACCTGTACCGCAGCTGGGGCGCTGACGTGATCGGCATGACCAACCTGCAGGAAGCCAAGCTGTGCCGTGAAGCTGAGATCTGCTACTCCACCTGCGCCATGGTCACCGACTATGACTGCTGGCACCAGAGCCATGAAAACGTCACCGTGGACCAGGTGCTGAAAGTGGTGCATGAGAATGCGGAGAACGCGGCGAAAGTGGTGAAGCGCGCCATTGCCATTATGCCCAAGGAACGCAAGTGCGCCTGCGGATCAGCGCTGAAATACGCGATCCAGACTGACAAGGACAAGATCCCCGCAGCCACGCGGCAGAAGCTGGCGCTGCTGCTGGAAAAATATCTGGGCAAAGGCGCGGAGGCAAAGGCGTAAAAAGGAATTTGGTAATTGAGTAATTTTGGTTTGATTCGCGTAACTTTGCAGCGATTTTGTGCCGAATCCTTTATGGCGGCGGTCGCTGGTTGCTTCAGTCGGCGAATCAACGAGGGAGTAGCAGTGATCGAATGAATGCCGTGGCGCGCCGTGACTATTGGCTGCTCACGGGAATTTCTGCCGCCATTTCCCTTGGCGCCCTGATTTTTTACTATCATCAGGGCGCCATCCTTCTTTATGGCGACTCTGTTGCCCACATCAACATTGCGCGGCGCGTCTTTGATTCGCAGTCTCCCAGCCTGCTTCAGTTAGGCACAGTATGGCTGCCGCTGCCGCACCTTCTTGATATTCCATTCATCGTGAATGACCGGATGTGGCAAACCGGCCTTGGCGCTTCCATCCCGTCTATGCTCGCCTATATCGCTGGGACATTGGGAGTGTTTCGGCTTGTGAGAGGGTTGGCGTCACGCACAGCAGCATGGATTGGAGCGCTGGTTTATGCGTTGAATCCCAACCTCATTTACATGCAGGCGACGGCGATGACCGAGTCGCTGTATCTGGCGTTTTTTATCTGGGCCGCCGTGTACTTTGCTGAATTTGCGCGCGCGGCGGGTGATGAGCCGGAGAGAGCGCGCAAGGCGCTGAAAAAATGCGCTCTTATGGTCTCAGCAGCCATGCTGGTGCGCTATGACGGCTGGTTTCTAGCAGCGGTGATTTTTGGCGGCGTCCTGATTGTCTTATGGCGATCGAGGGCAGCAGTGCAGCCATTGCGCTCTGCTCTAGTGTTCTTTGTTTTACTTACAGGAGCGACGGGCGGGCTGTTTCTGGTTTATAACCAACTCGTGTTTGGCAACGCGCTGTCGTTCGTCAATGGGCCATATTCGCCGCACGCGATTCAGGAGCGCAGCAAGACGCCGACGATGCCAACGTATCCGGGGGAAAATTCTCCACGGGTGGCGGCCCTGCAGTTTCTCAAGATCTCTCGGCTTAACCTGGCAGAAGGGCGGACTGAAAATCTTTTGTTCATTGCGAGTTTGCTCGCCCTGCTTGCGGCAATCTATTTTGCACGACGGTTTTTGCCCTGGGCTGTTCTGTGGATGCCGATACCGTTTTATGTGCTGAGCGTAGCGTGGGGCAGCGTGCCAATCTATCAGCCGGAATGGTGGCCGTTTACCTATTACAACGTTCGCTATGGACTGCAATTGCTGCCTGCCATTGCGGTGTTCTTTGCCTTGAGCTATGAATTTACCGGCAAATTCTTTCCCCGGCAAACCGTGGCGGTTGTCGCCTTGGCGATCATTGCCGTGAGCTGCTTTTCTGTGTGGAAAAATACGCCCATCTGCCTTCGCGAAGCCCAAGCCAACGGCGAGCAGCGCCTGGAACTGGAGCAGGCGTTAGCGGCGGAGCTAAAGAAACTGCCATCATCAGCAACCCTGGTGATTGATTGCGGCACACACCCTGGAGCGGTACAGCTTGCCGGAATCCACCTGAAGCGCGTGCTCAAGGAGAGCAATCCGCTTTACTGGACAACAGCCCTGGGCCGTCCTGCAGAATCGGCTGACTACGTTGTTGCCTTCCCTGGTGACGCTGTCTCCCGCTTGGTCCATCTTTATCCGGAAGGGCTGCAGCCCATTGCCACAATCGGCACTCCCGCGCAGCCGGGGGCTATCATCTATCGCACATTGCGCTAATAATGAGTGAGCTGGCTTTGTATTTGCGATGACGAGCGACTTTGTGTTTCTGCCGCATTTAACGTGGTCTGGCCCGCTGGAACAGAACCTGCTGCGTCTGCTGCTTTCTGCCGTGCTGGGCGGATTCATTGGCCTGGAGCGCGAGCTTAAGCACCGCTCGGCCGGCCTGCGCACCAATATGTTTATCTGTTTTGGCTCGGCCCTGTTTACGATTCTTTCCACTGACCTCGCCGGGAGGTTCGGAGTGGGCGACCACACGCGCATTGCCGCACAGATTATTCCCGGCATTGGCTTTATTGGCGCCGGCTCCATCCTCCACTCCCGCACCGGGGGTGTCAGCGGGCTTACTACTGCGGCTACGATCTTTGTAGTGGCATCCATTGGCATGGCCTGTGGCGGGGGATCTTATTGGGTAGCGCTGATTGCCAGCGTATTTATCTTTATTGCTTTGCGTCTTCTGGGATGGATGGAGCAACGGTTCGGTCTGAAATCACTCATCATGAAATACGTTGTAGTCTCTGAACAACCGGCTGCTGACCTGGTGGCGGAAGCTCATTCCGTTGTCGATGAGAGCGGCAAAGAGTTGCGAGGTTTGCGCTTGAGCCGCGCCAATGGCCATCAGCAACTGGCTTTCAGCGTAGATGCTACGCGCGGGGAGCACAAAGAACTGATGGAGGCATTGCATCAATCAGACATGCTAAAGAACTTTGAAGTCAAAGCCGGAGTTGAAGCCGAATAGCCATGGTCCCTTTCACCAAGGCGTCCGCTTGCGGGAATGATTTCCTCATTATTGAAGGGCTTCATGCGCCAGCCGATCTGTATGAGTTCAGCCGGCGCATCTGCGATCGGCACAACGGCGTGGGCGCAGACGGCGTGGAGTGGCTTTTTCCCGCACAGGATGCAGACATGCGAGCGCGCCTGATCAATGCGGACGGCAACGAGGCAGAGATCTCCGGCAATGGAACGCGCTGCGTGGCGGCCTACATGGTGAGCAATGGTCACTCAGAGAAACTGGATATCCGCACCGGCGCAGGCATTAAACATTGTGAACTGGTGGCGCGCTCAGGCCCGCGCTTTGAATTTGAAATGGACATGGGCGAACCGCAGGTAGACGACGATTTTTCCATCAAAGTTGCTTTTGGCCAGGTGCACGGCACGCCGGTCTCTATGGGCAATCCGCACTATGTGGTCTTTGGGAAGGAGTTTTCTCCTGCATGGCAGGCTGAAGGTGCGGAGATTGGACGCCATCATGATTTTAAGCACGGCATTAACGTAGAGTTTGTGCGGGTGAAAAGCCAAAACGAGATTGAAGTAAGGTTTTACGAGCGCGGCGTGGGTGAAACGCAATCCTCTGGCACTGGTTCGTGCGCTGCTGCGGTGGCCTCCATCGCCGCAGGACGCGCCAATTCACCACTACAAGTCCACGCACCGGGTGGAACGCAAACCGTGCGCTGGGCGGGCGACAGAGTTTTTTTGCGTGGGCCGGCGCAGCTTGTATGCCGCGGAGAGTTTCTTGGTTAACGCAAAAATCATTCGACCACCGGCATTGCGTCCAGGCGACAGGATCGGCCTGATTGCGCCCGCCAGCAGCTTCAACCGTGAAGGCTTTATGGCGGGTTGCGAGCGCCTGCGTCAGATGGGCTACGAACCTGTGTATTCACCAGATATTTTTGATCGCGATTTCTATTTTGCGGGTTCGGCGGAGCGGCGCATTCGCGAATTCCAAGAGTTCTGGCAGCGTGATGATATTGCGGCACTGATCTGCGTGCGTGGCGGTTACGGCAGCAACTATCTGCTGGAGCAACTCGATTTCAAGCAGATGGCCGCGCGGCCCAAGATTCTGCTTGGCTGCAGTGACATTACGACATTGTTGACAGCCATTCATGATCGCGTGGGGGTGGTGACATTCCACGGCCCGATGGTTGCAAAGGACCTGGCAAACGGCACCTTTGATCTTGCGAGTTGGAACCATGCTCTCGGCGGCTCGGCTGAATGGAATGTTCCGTTGGAAGGGGTTGAGGTGCTGCGAGCAGGCAGCGCACAGGGAACCCTCTATGGCGGATGCCTCTCCATGTTGGTGGCGACGCTGGGGACGCCGTTCGAGATCGAAACCAAAGACACCATCTTCTTTATAGAAGACATTGCAGAAAAACCATACCGAATCGATCGCATGCTGATGCAGTTGCGGCTGGCGGGAAAGCTGGACAAAGTGCGGGGATTTGTCTTTGGCGAGATGCTGGATTGCGTCCCGCCCGCCGGAGAAACCTACACTCTTCAACAGGTCATCATGCGGGTGCTTGCGCCATACAACGTGCCGGTTGTGTGCGGGCTGAAGTCGGGGCATGTTAGCAGTGGCAATATCACGTTGCCGATCGGCGTGCAAGCAGAGCTGACAGCAGAGGCATCACGAATCGAACTTAAGGTATTGGAAAGCGCTACATCGCTTTGACTCCATAAAAGACAGAACCTTCCGGCGGCAAACGGTGTCTATTGATGGAAGCAACCATGCCATCCATCGCAAGAGTGCAAAGAATATTTTCCTGGTTAGTTTTCATTGCCGGACTTTTTGTCAGCACCCTCGGTTTGGATTATTGGGCGCCTACTCCACACCCAGAACCTATCAATATTTGACAGACTGGATCGTCTCCATCGCGATTGGCGTTTTTGGCTTTGTTCCTCTGGCCGCGTCTTTGAAGGCGCTAAAAAATCGGCGTGACTCGGGATCATCTACGCGGGTGGAGCGTTGGCTCTTCTCTTCTGCGCGCTGTGGGTCTGACTTTCAAGAAATAGATGAACTCAAAATATTTACTGCGCCAATCGTCCCTGTTGCTGTGCCCTTCGCGATCTTAAGTTCATTCTGGCTGTTAACCGCTCGGCGAAACTGGCCTCCATTGCTTCGGCATTCGCCATCCTCGTGGAAACGGCCAACGGCTGTGGTGCTAGTGGGAATCAGCATGTTCCTGATGATTGTTGCGGTTTCAGTACGCGTGAGCATTCCTGGCCCGTCGGCAATCGATTGTGGCCCGAGCCAGCCCTTTGCGAGTCCCAACAGGCCTGGTAATGCGGTTTTTATTGCCAGGGCGGTTCTAGTACGAGGATGGTCAGCCAGAATGATGAACGTGGGAGAGCTTCCATTTGACATTGTTGAAAAGCAATTTTGGGGACTGCCGTGGTGGGACAAAAAAGTTATTCTGATCGCTCTGCCATTGCATGATGGAGGAATTTATTTCGTGGATGGAACACGAATGCAGGGGCTCCTGACGCAATTCCTGCCCGTAGTGTGAGGTTATGCCATGCAATCGAACCCGCTTGCTGAAAGATGCCGCCGTGGATCTACGCGTGTTGCATGACGGCCCTCCGCGTGATGGAGTACGCATTATTGGAGAGGTGAGGCGTGGCCGGTACTGGGAAAAGTCTGCTGCTGGCATCAGAGTATTAATCTCCGGCCCGCATGGGATTACCACAACTGAAACGGATCAAAAAGGCATTTATGACGTCACCGGTCTACCAGCCGGTTCATATACGATCATTGCCGATGCGGAACCTCTCAGACCTGGAAGAAATCGCTGCCAAACTTATGCAGATGCTGATTTGAAATCTGGCGACATATGGGGCTGCGAGCTAGTCATCAAGTGATGCTGAGCGCTAACCAGCCAAACCTGAACCTCGGTCAGACATGGTGTTTTCTATTGCATTTTCCTTGCTCACCCCCGACTTAAGCATGCAGAACAATCGGTACCTGTTTCTGAACACAGGATATTTCGAGGAAAAGTCATCATCGGTTAATATGGGTTATTAACCCAACTTCCTCGGAGCTCACGTAATCGTGGAACAGCAACACGTACATATCATTGGAATCTGTGGGACCGCCATGGCATCACTGGCGGGCTTTCTCAAACAACGCGGCTTCAAGGTCACCGGTTCAGACGCGGCGGCGTATCCGCCGATGTCGGAGTTTCTGGCGTCGATTTCTATACCCATCTTGCAGCCATATTCTGAGGCCAACCTGAAGCCCCGGCCGGACATGGTGATTGTGGGCAACGCTATCTCGCGCGGCAACCCGGAACTGGAATACGTGCTGGAAGAGCGCATTCTGCTCCGCTCCATGCCGGACATTCTTTTTGATCTCTTCATGCGCACGCGACAGCCCATTGTGGTGGCGGGCACGCATGGCAAGACCACTACCACCTCAATGCTGGCCTGGATCTTTCAGGCAGCAGGGAAAGATCCGTCATTTCTTATCGGCGGGATTGCAGAGAATTTTGGCAGCAGCTTTGCCCTTCGCCAGGGAAAGCACTTCATCATTGAAGGCGATGAGTACGATACCGCTTTCTTTGATAAAGGCCCCAAGTTCCTGCATTATTTTCCGCAATCCATTATTTTGACCTCAGTGGAGTTTGATCACGCCGATATTTATGCCGACCTGGATGCCGTAAAGACCGCCTTCAAACGACTGGTGAACCTGGTACCACGCAAAGGAAAGATCATCGCTTACGATTCCAATGAGAATGTGGACGAATGTGTGGCCCATGCTTTTTGTTCAGTAGAAAAGTACGGAATGAAGGCAGATTCCTTTTGGCGGATCACCAACCTGAAATTTGAGCCGCAGCGCACCACCTGGACTGTGCTGCGCGACGGCACTGAGCCGGTTGACTTTGAGTTTGCCCTGGCCGGTGAATACAACGTGCTTAATGCTACCGCCGCTGCCGCCATGGCCGCGAACCATGGCATTGATCCACCAGTAATCGTGGAAGCGCTCAAGAGTTTCAAGAGCGTGAAGCGGCGACTGGAGATCAAGGCGGAAATCGACGGCATTACCATCATCGACGATTTTGCCCACCATCCTACGGCGATTGCCGCCACGCTCACGGCGCTGCGCGTGCGCTATCCTGAGGCGCGGCTGTGGGCCATTTTTGAGCCGCGCTCAAACACGTTGC
>DASRDW010000084.1:0-25683 GCA_035652415.1 Candidatus Angelobacter sp.
TTCGGTGGAGGCGTTGTTGAGGTGCCTACTGCCTCGATCCCCACATTCTGGCTCGGCAAGCCATTCATTTGCCTGGAGAGATCATTTACTAAAGCTGGAGCGCTCTCAACTTTCTCATCGTCCAAGTTAGGTTCTCCCACTTTTGACGCAGACAACACGCTTGGATGCTTCTTGAAATTGCCTGTGACTCTGCTCGCCAGGCCTGCTTTTTGCCGGCTTGCCTCTTCTGCTTTGCTTTCAGCCAGTGCGTCTGCCGTTGGCTGGGGCACTGGGGCATTTAATGCTTCCAGCCGATGCTTCGCATCGCCTACACGGTCAGTTGCCGGATAGCGGGTAATAATCCTGGAGTAAGCATCAATCGCTTTTTTCTCATACAACGCAACCAGCTTTTCCTTTTGGGCGTCTGGTATTTTGCTCTGCTTTTTGAGAGCATTGGCCTCTCTTTCATAGAGGCTGCCCAACTCAAAGAGAGCCTCATCCGCTCCGGAGTAGAGCGGATAGGACTCAATCAGTGACTGCAGTCGCGCCTGTGATGCTGCCAGATTGTCACGCAGGAAGTAGAATTGCGCGATCCTGAACTGGCGATCTGCCAGAATTTCATGCACCTCGCGCAGTCTCTGCTTGGCCTGCGGTACCAGAGGGCTATCAGGATACTGTTGAATTAGCGCGCGGTATTCATCGGCTGCACGCTGCGCCTGGGCAAAGTCGCGGTCAGGCTTTTCCATCTGCTTATAGTGCATGTTGGCAATCTTCAGTTGCGCTTCAGAGGCTTCCGGCAAGTTGGGGAAGAAGGTCTGGAAGTCTTTGTATTGCGCCTCTGCCTGGGCCCAGGCGGCAGTGCCGCCTTCGGCGTACCACGCATCGCCCATCGCCAGCTTGGCGCGGGCAATGTACTCAGAATCCGGGTAGGTATTGATCAACGTATCCAGCAGCGTGCGTGACTCCTGGTAATGGCCCTTCCTCATCGAATCCATGGCGCGATCAAACAGGCCTTTGTCCGGCTGTTTGGAATCAATATTTGCAAGAGGGTTCTGGACTTTATGGCGGCATCCACCTGCCATAACAAGAACACTGGCCAGCACTGCTGCAACCGCAATTTTCTTTACCATCATGTACCTCAAATTCTGTGGGTCTTCACACTCTCAGCAGCGTGGCTTCTGTAGCCAGCTTGAGTAGGCGCTGCGTGTTTTCCCTGGGATCACCTTTGCCAAAAACTGCGTTGCCAGCCACCAGAATCTCCACTCCAGCACGGACGGCGTCGGCTATCGTGTCTGTGGCGATGCCGCCATCAATCTCAATCCTGAAATTGGCATTTCGTGCCGCGCGCATCTGGGCCAGCTTTCGTACCTTGTCCAGCGATGAGGGTATAAATTTCTGCCCGCCAAACCCCGGATTCACTGACATCACCAATACGTGATGCACCATGTCCAGCACTTCTTCCAGCATCTGCACCGGTGTTGCCGGATTGATAACCACACCTGCCCTGGCTCCGTGGCTCTGAATCAAATCCAGTGTTCGATTCAGGTGCACACAAGCTTCCTGGTGTACGGAAATCCAGTCTGCTCCGGCATCTACAAAGGCCGGAATGTACTGGTCAGGGTTTTCAATCATCAGGTGGCAGTCCAGCGGCAGGTTCGTAACCTTCCTCAGGCTGGCCACTACTGGAGGGCCAATCGTAATGTTGGGCACAAAGTGCCCGTCCATAACGTCAACGTGCAGCACGGTTGCTCCACCCTCCGCCACCGCCTGTATCTGGGCGGCAAGATGAGCAAAGTCAGCTGACAAAATGGAGGGCGCTAACTCAATCAAAATGATTGTCTCTCAAGTCGTTAATTACTCAAATTTTAGCACGCTGCTCTGCCCGGACTGCCGGCTGGGGCTGCTTCCAAATTACCTTAATCCCACATGCCCCGATTTTCCCTGCATATAGAACGACGTGGCTTTAAAGCTTTGCAGGCACGATTTTTGGCTTCTGCAAAAAATTCCTACATGAAAAACTTTTCTTACACTGCAATCGCGCTAAACAAGGGACAAGGCGTGTTGGTGCAGAATGTAATTCCAACGACCTAATTAGTTCGGATTAAAGCTTTTAATTCGTTTCCAACCACAATCAACTCGGTCAAAATATCTTCCGAATGCTTGAAAGGTGAGCGGCATTCTCCACCGCTTATGAAGAACTTCACCTGCATCAAGGAAGCGCTTGACTTCGCCGCCGGCAACCAGCACCGGCTGAAGTTTCCTTTTACCTGCAAGTGCAACGGCTTTCCCGTGCGCGTCCTTTCCCCGGAATTGGCTCGGACAGTGGGCCGTGAGCCCAGCCTTGTAGCTACACGCACCGCCTCTGCAGGACTGGAACTTGGTTACATTGTGACCGTCAGAGCGCTCAAAAATATCCTGCGTTCGCTGGCGATCCCCGGCATCCGATATGCGTTGGCTGTGTACGCGGACCGCGCGGCGGTTGAGTATGGCCCAGCAAGTGGCTCCACAGAATTCTCTTTCCCGATCGTCAAACGCGTGGCGGATATTCCCCAGGAGGAAGGCACTTTTATTCTTCTGAAAGCGCCGCAACAAACCAAGGGCTGGCAGCAATTCTGGTTGCCCTTGGAAACGCACTTGCTTCGTTCCGCGCTGAACCCCGCAGCGTGATTGGCGCAGTTGCGGGTAAGCCGCCTGCTATCCTAATGTGCTCAATTCATTTCCAATGCCTCTGCTTTCCATCCGCGAACTGGCCAAGGTTTACCAGACCGACGAAAGTATGTTTGGCAAAACCACGCGTGAAGTCCGCGCCGTCAATGGCGTTTCGCTCGACATTAATCAGGGTGAAACGCTTGGTCTGGTAGGTGAATCGGGCTGCGGCAAGACTACGCTGGGACGGATGATCCTTCGCCTCATCGAACCCACTTCCGGCGCCATCACCTTCAACGGTCAGAATGTCCTTACCGCCGGCTCCAGTGATCTTCGCCGGCTGCGTCGCGACATGCAGATCATCTTTCAGGACCCGTTTGCCTCGCTCAACCCGCGCATGAAGGTGGAAGAAATTGTTACCGAACCGCTACTCATTCACACAAACGGCAAGCGTCCGTCTTCTGCCGAACTCCACAGCGCCACCACGGAAATGATGAGCGCTGTTGGTCTCGATCAATCTGCGCTTCGCCGCTATCCCCACGAATTTTCCGGCGGACAGCGCCAGCGCATCGGGATTGCTCGCGCCTTGATCCTGCGTCCCAAATTTATTGTCTGCGACGAGCCTGTTTCTGCCCTTGATGTGAGCGTCGGCGCGCAGATCGTGAACCTGCTAAAAAAGCTTCAACGCGACTTTGGATTAACATACCTTTTTATCTCCCACTCCGTGCCGGTGGTGCGCTATTTGAGTGATCGCATCGCGGTCATGCGGCGGGGCGAAATTGTTGAGACCGGCACGTCAGAACAAATCACTTCATATCCCCAGCATGAATACACGCGCACCCTGCTTGCGGCCACACCTGAACCGGAATTCAAATTGGCATGAAAATTTCACGTGCTCGTACATATCTCTTTTGCACCATCATTTTTTGCGCTGCAACGTTCGCTGTCGCGCAAGCCTCCAAAACTCAAGTTGTCATTCTTGGCACTGGTACGCCGGTGCTCATTCCCGACCGTTCCGGCCCAGCCGTCGCAGTGGTGGTAAACGGTACTCCGTATCTGGTGGATTTTGGCCCAGGAGTTGTGCGTCGCGCCGCCGCTGCCGCTCGCGACAAGAAGATAGCCGCGCTCACGCCCGCAAACATCAAAGTAGTTTTCTGCACGCACCTGCACTCAGATCACACAGCCGGACTGGCTGATCTCTATCTGAGCCCCGCAGTAGAAGGCCGGCCAGGCCGCTGGAACTTTATGGCCCGCCCGGCATCGCTGAGATGGCGCGCCACATTCAAGCTGCTTATGTGAAAGATGTAGCCATTCGCACACAGGGGCTGGAGCATGGCAACGCCAAGGCTTACAAGATCAACACGCATGAAATCAAGCCCGGCATTGTCTATAAAGACACAAACGTCACCGTGCGCGCTTTTGCCGTTGCTCATGGCACATGGGATTATTCATTCGGCTATCGCTTTGACACCGCTGATCGCAGCATAGTGATTTCCGGCGATACAGCGCCGACTGAGAAAGTTGTTCGTGCCTGCCACGGCTGTGATCTGCTTTTGCATGAGGTATATTCGCTTGCCTGGTTCAAAGACCATTCGCCAGCGGGTCAAAAATATCATTCACGCTTCCATACTTCCACTACAGAGTTGGCCAGAATTGCCGCTGAGGCAAAGCCAAAGCAGCTTGTGCTCTACCACCAATTGTTCAAGCAGACAGACGATCCAGATAAGGTATTGATCGATGAGATAAGAAAAGCAGGTTATTCCGGTCCGGTTGCTTCAGCCCATGATTTCGATATCTATTGATGCGGTTGCTCTACCTTGCCTAAAAACCTGATTCGTCCCGCCAAAGTGCGATGATCGGTGCCGAAGAAACTCAAGAAAGTGGGCGAGTTTATGTTGTTATCAACCGTGAAAGGATTTGTCTGGTCAGTGATGTTTTCCAATGCAATGCGCCCCGCCCAACGATAGCCTTTGAAAGTGAACTTCCGCTCCAGGGACGCGTTTAAGGTGAAGAAATCAGGAAAGCGGAACTGTCCGGGTCCGGAAACAATTTGGCCAAACTGGTCAACGGTTGTAAATGAAAATCCCGAGTGCCAGATGCTGGATAAGCCCAGATCAAATTTCTTAAACTTCCAGGGCAGCGGGTATAAGCCCCAGGCGTTGAGTTGGTTCGGCGCGTCCCATGGCAGAGTGCCTCCCACTTGGGTTCCAGTCAGCAATGTATCA
Source organism: Candidatus Angelobacter sp. (assembly GCA_035652415.1). GTDB lineage: Bacteria > Acidobacteriota > Terriglobia > Terriglobales > Acidobacteriaceae > Angelobacter. The sequence goes on from DASRDW010000084.1 coordinate 4,851, forward strand.
ATGCCAAAGTCCACAGTTTGGTTTGATGTGGCACGGGAGCGCATGTAGGAAATTTGAAATGGATAGCCGCGCTTCAACTCCTTGCGCAGCGTAATCTGGGCTGCGTCAAAGCGATCTTTTTTATCACTGCGCAGTTGGAAGTTGTTTCCGGTCAGCTCTTCAAAGTCCCATCCATGCTGGCCATGGCGGCTTATAAATTCCAGCCGCGCATAGATTCTGTCTGGAAGGCGGCGCTCAATGGCTGCACTCCAATTCGTGTATCGCGGCAGGGTAAGCAGTTGCGGATCAACCGTAAAAGCAGCGGGAAAGATCACCGCTGCCGGAGAGAAGAACTCATCTGTCCGTGTCCCCTGCGAGCCGTTGCTGGCCAGGGAGAGGTTCGTGCGATCGTAATAAATCCCAATGCCGGCGCTGAGCTTGGTTTCGCTTGTTTCGCTCAGCAGGATTGTTCCTGCAATGCGAGGTGAGATGAAATTGCGCTGCAGGAATGAGTCATGGTCCCAGCGTGCTCCGGACTCAATAATCATGCGCTGGAAAGGCGTCCAGCGGTCCTGCAGAAACGCGCTCGATTCAACTGTGCTCAGTCCAAAGCCGGGAGTATTGGAAAAAGTAATCTGCCGCAATATGGCCCCGGTGACATCCACAAATTGCACGGGGCCGCGATGGGTTTGCGAATCAAAGATCACACGGTCGGCGCGTCCGCCCACCGTGAACTGATGTGTGCCCATCCACTTCCACGGATGCAGGAACAGGTTGGCAAAAGCTTGTGTACGCGTGGAGATGTTGTTGTTGGTTTCAAAATAATTCCCTGACCGTCCACTAGGTGCCAAGACATAAGGCTGATCACCCACAGGAATAGATGAGCCTTTGTTGCGATGAAAGCCTGCGCCTACTTCCAGCATTGTGGATCCGGCAATAGTGATCTGGTCTTTCAGGCCAAGGATATAGAGATAGTTATGGTCGTGCAGTGAGACGGAAACCGGATCAAACGGAGAAATGCCGGTATTTTGTGAGTCCTGCATGTTCAGCAGGGCACTAGCCGTCAGCACGTTTCCGGGCGTCAAATTCATGCGCAGACGCCCGAGATCGTCAATTCTCCAGACCCTATTGGTATCGGCGCCATCTGAGAGCTGCTTGACGATGCTGTAGTCGTTCTCACCTTCATGCGAAAGATCGAACCAGATTTTGTCGCGCACCAAAGGACCGGAGAAATATCCTCGCGGCGTCCAGTTACTGATTTGAAATCCCTTCACATTCTGAAAGGTTGGAATCAGGTCCGTGGCGTTGACGCGAAATTTGTTATCGCCGTCTTGCAACTGCAAGTCCACCAGGCCGCCGGAGCCTTTGCCGAACTCGGCCGAATAGCGGCTGCTGCGCACGTCGATCTTGCGCAATGAATCCGGGTTCACGCGTAATGCAAGCGCTCCACCGGCCGGCTGGCTTACCTCAAAACCATCCAGATAGTCCTGGATCTCCTGTGTGCTGGCTCCGGCAATATGTATTTGTCCCTGATCGCCTAGCACGCCGGGGATATACGGCAGCACGTTCCGATAGTCGCGTGTGGAGGGATAAGGGATATTGGAAATATCACCGGCCGTAATTGCCTGCGCGCTCGCGGTTTCATCCGGATCAATGGGCGAGGCCTGCGCCGTGACCTCAATTTCTTCTTTGTACTCCCGTACCGGCTGCAGCCGCACCTCCACCGGGCTGGTTTGCGAGGAGACAATTACCAGCTCAGGAACCACCGAGGTGTAAAAGCCTTGCTTCTCCACCGTCAGTCTATATTTGCCGGGGGCAAGCTTGCGCAGCATGGCGATTCCTGTCGGCGAGGTCCGTTCCTGCGCCACAGTCTTATTGTTCTGCTGCACGATCACAAACGCCTGCTCCAGGGGCAGGCCGTTCTGGTCCATGACTGTTAATTGCACTTGGCCGGTTGGTGTGGCCGACTGCTGGGGAGGCATGGCCAGAGCAGTGTTTTTGCAGATGCTGCAACAAAGCAGCAGCGCTACAAATATGCCCAGTTTGTTTTTTGATAGGATCGCAAATTCCATGGCGGGCCTCCCGAGACGCCACTGACTACTCTCGAGCAGGGTGGAAGCTTTCTTATATTGTATGCGAGCTAAGGGCACCACCACGAGGGATTTTGGTAATAGGAGCGCAACGATTTGACCACGCTGAACTCCAGAAATAAAGCGCTTTGGCTACTCCGTTGGCGTGTGCCCCGCTGATTCCACCACAATCGGCTGTGCTTTCCGCAGCTCAGGCTTTACGCTCTCCGCTTTTGGTTCAATGCGCTCTACGGGGCGCGCTCGCTCATCGAACTTGCCGAAGATCATTTTGCCTGCGGTGGTCTGCAGCACTGATGTAACGGCAATATCCACGTTCTTGCCAATCAGCTTGCGTGCATTGTCCACCACCACCATAGTGCCGTCATCGAGATAAGCTACGCCCTGATTATATTCTTTACCTTCTTTCAGGATGAATACACGCATGGTCTCGCCGGGCAGCACAATGGGCTTGAGCGCGTTGGCAAGTTCATTGATGTTCAGAACCTCGACTCCCTGGAGCTGCGCAACTTTGTTGAGATTGAAATCATTGGTAATGATTTTGGCCTCATATACTTTGGCCAGCTCAATCAGCTTCAGGTCTACTTCCCGGACAGTAGGAAAATCATCTTCCACAATCTGCACCGTGACGGTCACAATTTTTTGTACGCGCTGCAGAATATCCAGCCCGCGGCGGCCGCGATTGCGCTTGAGCGAATCGGCCGAATCGGCCACCAGTTGCAATTCACGCAGGACGAATTGAGGAATCACTACGATCCCATCCAGAAAGCCGGTTTCCGCAATGTCCGCAATGCGCCCATCGATAATGACGCTGGTATCCAGGATCTTAAAGCTTTTGCGCGATTGTTTTTCAGCGCCGAAAACACCGCCCAACGCGGCCAGGTTCAGCAGGTCGCCTTTATTCGCGCCCACAATCAGCCCCACGTAGGACATGAGCAGCATGACCATCAGCATGAGGAAGCGCTGGGTCTCAGAATGAGTAATGCTGTTTTTAATGACGACGCTGAAAAGGTAGGCGCCCAGAATTCCCAGAATGCTCCCGATCACGGCCCCAATCAGCCGCTTCAGGCTTACCACGCGCAGGCGCGCTTCAAACCAAACTACGCCCAGGCCAATGACGATTCCAGCCACGCCGGCAACCCAAGAGGGTAGATTGGCTAATCCAAAAGGCTTTAAGTGATAACAAGCAACAGCTACAACTGCAATAAAAACAAGACGAATAATAAGCAGGTCCATAAGGACCCTCCCGACCGGGGCCGATACTGGTCAAGGTGAAGTTATAATTTTTGCAATACCCCTATTACCAAGCCGCCCCCACAGCTATTTTCACCGCGTGGGCTTTAGGAATGATTTAAAAAGCCACGCGATAATTCGAGTTTGCACAGTATACATCAGCTTCCGTGTAGTCATGCCACCATCTTTGTTATCGACTAAGTAAATACCGCCCCTGATTTGTGATTGACCCGCATGAGAGCGGCAAGGCATCTTGGTTTCATTAGGGACTTTTCATTAGGACTTTCGCTGGGCCCCCGATACCAGGGTTCCCACATTGCGCGGCTTTTGCGCAATTAGGATGGCGACACGCGTTTTTTACGTGGTGGGGCGTTTCACTTGCCCTCTGTTCCGCGAACAAGTTGGCCGAAAGTAGATGAGCGGCCTGGTTCTCCTGCCGAGGGAGAACTTTTAAAGCCGGCGCTGAAAATCTCGGGGGAGAATAAGCGCCGGTTTTATCGAGGCGATTAGGAAGCGTAAGCGAGGCGTAGCAAGCGGAAACTTCCTGCCGAAATCATGAGCTAGCAAGGATCTGCTTTTAACCGTTATGTAGACGAAAAATCCTCTTATCTGTTTTCTACGTCGCCCAACACATCATCATAGTAAGCAGCTACGGCGCGTTTGGGTTTTTCCTTGAGGCCTTTAAGTGGAACGTGAGTTTCCACGCTGTTGTCCCCGGTAAGCGTCGCGGCTCCCAACCGTACTACCCGGTTGCCCAAGTCCAGATAAATTGGCACCAGCATGGAAAAATCTTTGCTCACGCCAGATTGTGTGATTTTAAAGTTCAGCACGGTATCGCCGTTCGCGTCAGTTGTAAAAGAATGCTCGAAATTGTATGTCGGATACTCTGTCCCATACACATATTCATTAAAAAACCAGTCCATGGTGTGATTTTTGTCGATGTCCATTTCCGGCGTCATATATTTTTCCACCATGGCCTTAAAGTCTTCTGTGCTGGCCTGCCGGTTGGCATAAGTCTTGGTAAAGTCGTGCATCATGGCTTTGAACCGGGCATCAGGATCGCCGTTGCGCTGTGTCATCATGAAGCGGACCATTTGCAGAATATAGGCACCCTTGGGATAAAGCAGGCGACGATAGATATCCACGCCGGTTTTAGCATTGTTCAACCGGAAACCCATGGTGACTGAGCCAACGTCAATAGGCCTATTGCCTAGCCTGTTTTTCTCGGTAAGGAGCCTGCGCTCGTCGGCCCAGAATTTGTGATAATCATCGAGATTTTTCTGGCCGTAAATATATTGGAGAAAGATCGATGCAGACATATCGGCAAAGCCTTCGCTGATCCACTGATCGCGGTAGGAATTGAATCCTACCATGTGACCCCACCATTGATGTGCAATCTCATGGGGGCCCACCACCTTGAAATAGCCCACTGCATCACTCATACCAAGCTGGTGCCGCACCGTGGAATCAAAAAAATATGTAATCGGCAAATAGACAAGTCCGGGCCATGACTGCCCGAAGTTTCCGGCGGTCTGTTGGGTCATCGCCAGCCGATTGTAAGGCGCTTCACCAAAGTAGTCAGTGTAGATTTCGATGGAGAGCTGCGCTTCAGCCATGGCTTTTTTCATCATGCCCAGAGTGCTCATGGTCCCCAGAGTGCTTGCTAACGAGATCCTGTTGCCATCAAGGCTCGGCATATCTTCAATGTGTTGCAACCCGGCGACAACATCTGGCGGATTAGGATTAGCGAACGTTTCCAGGAGGTAGGGCTGTTTAAACGGCTTTCCTTCTTCACGCTTGAAATTACCAAAATTGAACCCTGCAACCGTCTGTGGAATTTCTGAAGTCCACTCTGTAATTGTCTCGTTGCCTTCATCAATCTTTTTGAGCAACTTGCCTGTCGCCACCATGGTCATGCCCTTCGGCACGCGAAAAGTCATATCGTACGTGGCATAGTTTCCAAAGCCCTGGCCGGGATACCAGTTGCTGCGCGCAATGGGGTAATAATTGCCTCCGCCTTCATTGCTGATTGCGTCCTTACCGCCGTACTTGGTGGTAATGGTGTAGGCCTCTCCCTTTTTTAATTCCTTGGGCAGAATTACTGAAAAGGCAGGATCATTGTCCTTGTCTTCCTGGATGAAAGAGAGCGGCTCCCCACCTTGTCCGTTTACCGAATCAACACGCAACGTGGGATAAAGGTCCAACGGCACTACGCGAACGCCATCCTGCAAAGCGACAAATTTTGTTTCTGCCGTACCTGTCAAATAGGCGCTCTTTGCAATTGAAGTTTCCAGCTTTTGGTGTTCTACGGCCACGGTTCGATTATCTTCGTCGCTGTTCGCGGTTCCGTTTTTATATTCCGCCAGCTTATGGAAGCCGGACCAAACACCATCATGGGAATCGTCCCACAGCAACAGGGAAACTTCTTCCGGGGATACTCCAACTGCGCCATGGGGATCAATGTCATAGACAATCTTGTCGCTATATCTTTTCCCTTTTATAAAGGCGGTGAACTTTCCTCCAGGTTGCGAACTCAGCACATCTTGAAGCAGTCGTGACGAAAGGTTCTCTCTGAGTTTTTTCTTGAGCTGCTGCTGCACGTCTGCCAAAAGTCCTGCCGCGTCTCCACTGGCAGGGGAGTTATCAGTGGCTCCTGCTTTGCGGATGGCTTCCTCGCTCCCGTCAGTAAAACGCAGTATCGCGCCGGAAAACTGTTCATCAAAAGGTTGCCCCTTGGTAAGGATGGCAAGATTACGCTTTTCGATATCGATCGGCGGGGTCAAGGTAAAGTCGCCGTCACCTAGAAAGACTGCCCCGGTGATTTTCCCATTTACCGGCTCTACAAAATAAAATGTCCCACTTCTAAAGGTGAACACGCCGGCTTCGCGTGCCAGCTTGAAGTTGCTCACATGCACTGTCTCTGTTCCGAGCTTGATGTTGCGGAGCTTGAGATAAGTGGCTTCATTGTTCGCCATGGCGCGTGGAGCGGTAGGAGTAATGGCCGGCTGGGCTGGCCTGGTCTCCAGAGTTTGAGCGCCAAGCATTCCTGCACAAGCGAATATAAGCGCAATAGCAATGCGACGGAGCATGAGTTTTCTCCTGAGAAAGTCACCAAGGGGGGAAGTGCGGAGAGATTATCCTCGGAAATCAAGCTTTGTGCAATACGCTAAATTGCTAAAGTGAAACAGAACACGGCAATCGACTGCTTTCACGTTCCCAGATCAGGGGAATACCTGCAGAAGCTTCCCCGGCAGGTCAGGGGTGATTCTCTGCCCTCAGGTAATATTGCTGAAAAGCTCCCAATGTGCGACATTATCGGCTCGCCCTGTTTTCATGAAGCAACAGTGCGTCTGTGTTGGGAATCGAAACCGCGTCAGGTGGCTTATGGCAAAGAAGAGTGAGAAACGCACATACGAAGAAGCCGTGAATTGGCTTCGCGAGCACGGATTTGACATTCTGGAAGCTCCGGGAACGCAAAATCGCGTCTTCCTGAAGAAGCTCAACAGCTCTGCAGCGATTGAAAAAGCTGCTGATGGCGGCGTTCGTCTCTTTGCCAAGCCCGGCATTCTAATTGGCAGTGAAATTTCGCGCCTGGTTGATAAGGGATATCAGAAATTCCTGAAAACCACCAAGACTGAAGTTCCTGCCACGGCCGATCATCTCCGCGATCTGCACCAGTTCTCTGAAGAACTACGCGAAGCTACCGGTGAAACCAGCCTTTACAACCAATCTCTTGGTACCGTTAGTGATCGCTATAACTATGACCGGGTAGAAAACCGCGATCTTCCTGAGTCCCAGCGTCCCCAGCGTGCCTGGGAAGAAAAGAAAGATTCCAGCCGCAAGCACGCTTAGGACTGTGCACCTTTTTTGACAATCTGCCTTCTAAGCACCTAGACTCTCTAGTCCGTATGGACTGGAGCAGTTCTATCTCTAGGAGAGAAGGAGATTTGTAGCTATGTTCCGAATGAAAAATCGATTCCTTATTACCTTATTGGCTCTGGCGTTCTTTTCTACCATGGCCATTGCTCAAGGCAGCAGCAGCACGGCTGCATCGAAAGACCAGAAAACAACATCCAGCAAGGCCACCAAAACCAAGAAAGCTGACCTGGTTGACATTAACTCCGCCACCAAAGACGAACTCTCTGCTCTTCCTGGCATTGGCGATGCTTACAGCCAGAAGATCATTGACGGTCGTCCTTACAACAGCAAGCGTGATCTTTTGACCAAAAAGATCCTTCCGCAAGCTACTTATGACCAGGTAAAAGACAAAATCATCGCTCACCGTGCGAGCACAGGGACCAAGAGCAGCAAAAAAGGCGGCAGCGCTGCCACGCCTAAGTAGAAACTTTGCGGGGTTGCCGGGCGCTCCTGCTGGAGCGCCTTTTCTTTGGTATTTTGGAAATGGTTGCAGCGGATAATTCAGTTTGCCATCCCACGCTGAAGACCGGCACCGCTTCACTCCGGCCTTTAACCTTCATCTCCGGCAGCCGCTCAAGATCAAAGCTGCGGCCCAGCTTGCTGGCCGTAGATTCCGCAATCAGGATCTGCCCGCCTGTGGCGTTAGCCATAAGGCGCTGCGCGGTGTTAACCACGTCTCCCACCACGGTGTAATCCAGTCGGCGTGGTGACCCAATATTGCCCGCTACGGCATTGCCGGTGTTAACGCCAATCCCCACGCGAAGCTCCGGCCAATTTCGCGCCGCTGCGTCACGATTGAGCTCAATCAGTAGCCGCTGGATTTGTATGGCGGATTTCACCGCATTTTCTGCGTCTTTACCTTTGGAAATCGGCGCGCCAAAGACAGCCATCACGGCGTCGCCCATGTATTTATCCAGCGTGCCGCCGTTATCAAAGATCACGTCGGTCACTCGGGTGAAATATTCATTCAGGATCTCCACCACCCGGCTGGGCTCCAGGTTCTCGCTCATGGGCGTGAAGTCGCGAATATCAGCAAACAGAACAGTAACTTCCTGATTCACGCCACCCAGGCGTATATCTGGATTGGCCACCACCATCTCCGCAACTTCCGGAGAAAGAAAACGCTCCAGCGCTGAGCGTTGCAGTGATTGCTGGGCGATCTTCTTGTGCGCCGTTGCATTGTCAATGGCCGCGCCTGCCTGCGCGGCGACCAAAGCAAATACGTTTAGCTCTTCCTGCGTAAAAGCCGAGGCCTTTTCCAGATTATCCACATACAGGATCCCAAACAGCCGCTCTTTTCCCTGCAGAGGCGCGCACATGGCGGAGCGCAGCCCGGAAATCTTCATGCTCTCACTGCCGCTGAAGCGCTCATCACTCTTTACGTCTTCAATCAGGATCGGCTGTCGTTCGCTGCGGATCATCTCCAGCACGCTCTTGCTCAAGATAATCTGTGGCCGGCTCTCCGTGTCCTGTTCGTCTCGATAGCGAACTTCACTTTGGCTTGCCACCTCGCCTGATTCGTCAAAAAGCATCACAAAGCCGCGCTCTACACCTTCAATCAGGCAGGCGAGTGAGACCACCTGCTCACAAATGTGCTCCAGTGCCAGCTTGGAGTTGAGTGCTTTACCCGCTTCATACAAAACGGTGAGGAGATAGTTTTCGCGCTCCAGCTTCTTGATGCGTCCAGCAAGGTCTGTAAGAGCGCTGCTGGAAATCCCGGCACCGCGTGCCAGCGGCTCGCGATCAGAGCGCCCTTTGATGATGTTATTTAATGTTGAGGGCCATTGGCCCTTGCGCACTTGTATGCCCTGATCATCCACGTTTTCCAGGCGAAGCCTGTAACTGCCCACCAGGGCCGTATCGCCATCTTTGAGCTCGGTTTCCTGGCTGATTTTTTTATCATTGAGGATAATGCCGTTGGTGCTGCCGCGGTCGGCAACAAAAATGGAGTCGTCTCTGAGTTTGATCACCGCATGAAAGCGGCTGACGCTGGAATCATTCAGAACAAGGTCGTTGGCGTTGCCTCGTCCAACCGTGGTGACCGGTTTGGAGAGTTCCAGGATTCCGTTTTTCCCGTCGCGAGAGGAGATGATAAGGCGGGCCATACAAAGTGGTTACTGCTTCTCAAGGATCTCGTCAATATTTACGATCTTGCCTTTTTGCACGCGTATATTTCTGTGGATAGGTTTGTAACCATCCATTTGCAGAACAATACTGTAAACGCCGGGATCAGCGGGCCAGCGCGCGTTGGTCTTTTTGGGAGCTGTTTTGCCGTCAATTACGATTGAGGCCCCTTCCGGGTTCGTGCGGATGTGGACCAACCCCTTGCCTTCTGGCACAGTGTCACTGCCCAGAAGACGCCGGAAAAGGCTGGGATTTTTACCTTCTTCTGATGCTTGGTTCGCACTCAGCAACACCGGTGAGAAGCTCTGGGTTTGGCCTTCTGAGAAGGTTTGATCCGTTGACGCATCTTTAAAACCGGCTTTCTTCACCGTGATGCGATGCGGCCCTTTATCCACCGTTAGCTGCGCAGGTGTTACTGACCCGCTGTCTTTGCCGTCAATCCACACATTTGCGCCCTGAGGATTGCTGGTGACAACCAGGGTTGAAACCGCCGGAGTCAATTCAGCGCTTACGTCCACGCTCTTGCCCACCTGCGATTCCACCATGCGCGTTTGTGGCAGGAAACCTGCCTTGGTAAAGACCAGCATGTGATTTCCGGCGGCCAGATGTGAAGCCGTGAAAGGCGTTACCCAGTTTGGCTCGCTCCATCCGTCAATCTCAACTTTTGCTCCGTCTGGCTGCGAAAGAAGCTTCAACTCGCTCTGCTGCACAAAAACTTTGTTTGGAGAACTGGTGGCCTTCAGCGGAGTTGGCAGCTTCTCCGGGCCGGGCTGAGCATTCTTGCGCGCAGGAAAGAACTTTACTGTTGTGTCCCGAGCGATCACGTCATGGTTCTCATGGTCCGCAACGTTCTCAGCCGGGGTTGGGTTAGGAATCGCGATAGCAATCGGCTGTTGCTGTTCCGCGATTTGCTGCGCTTCTTTTGCCTTGGTTTGCTCCGCAAGCTGGCGCATCTTTACTTGCGTGCGGTGATAAGCATATCCGCCCATGGCTGAGCCTAATATCAGGATCGTTACAACAGTCGCAATTGCGAGGCTGCGTTTGCTGGAAATAATGGCAGTGGTCGGCCGGCGGACCGGCACTGGTTTTTTGGCCGGGGCTGCAGCCACAGCCGCAGCTTGCACTGTGCCGCCAACAACGCGCACCGGAAGCACAACGGTTTTTTCAGGTTGAACAGGCACCGGAGCTAACGCCCCGGTTGAGCCGTTGCGGCCCGTGCCTGCCAGTTTGTAGTGTTCAAGATCGCGGATAAGCTCCGCGCCGCTCTGATAGCGATCGTCAGGCGCTTTGGCCAGGGCCTTGGTGACAATCGCACTCAGACCGGGGTGTACGGTTACATCCAGATCGCGTGGCGTGATCGGGGTTTCGTTGACAATCTTATAAATAATCGTGGTGACGTTCTGGCCGACAAAAGGCTTTTCGCCCGTCAGCATCTCATACAGAATTACGCCCATGCTGAAAAGGTCTGACCGTCCATCCAGCGGTCGCCCTTTCACCTGTTCCGGCGCCATGTAATTTGGCGTTCCCAGCACTTGGCCGGTATTAGTGACCTGCCCGCCAGTTTTCGCAATGCCGAAATCCATGATCTTCACTGTGCCGTTGGCGGTGATCATGATGTTGGCGGGTTTTACGTCACGATGAACGATTCCGTTGGAGTGCGCATAATCCAGCCCGCGGCAGATTTGCCGCGTGATCTGCACCACCTCATTCGTAGGCAGTACGCGCTTTTCCGCCAGCAGTTCATGCAGCGTAGTGCCTTCAATGAACTCCATGGCGATATAGAAAATGCCGTCTTCTTCGCCGGCATCGTAGATGGTTACGATGTTGGGATGATTTAGCACGCCGGCGGCGCGAGCTTCATTCTGGAAACGGCGCACCATTTCCTGCGCGTCCAGGCCGTGGACGTCGAGCCGCATCGTCTTGAGTGCTACGGTGCGTCCGATGGTCGGATCCAGCGCCTTGTAAACGACGCCCATGGCGCCGCGACCAAGCTCATCGGTGATCTCGTATCGGCCAACCGTTTGAATAGACATCATTGAGGGCTTTATCTTTTCTGACTTAGTGGCGCCCTAACTGTTGTCTTGGGGGAGAGACGTTTAACTGTAACGCACTTTCATGGAGATTTATCCTCCAAGTCAGCCGAAAATAACCCATTCCGTTACGCGAGGTCAATGCGCGCTACGACCGTACATGTGACTTTAGTTTTTTGCGCTTCCCTCGGCAGAGAAAAACCTTAAAACGAACCTAAGGGCAGCTTACAATGCCTACCATGCGCGCATATTTACTTGCTTTTTTGATAGCTCCTCTCGTGCTTGCCGTGCCAGCGGGCATTCAGGCAAAACCTTCCCCAAATGGTTTGCAACAACCCGCCGCAAGTCAGCAGCAGGAAGTTCCGCAAGAGGCCCGCGCCGGGCTGGAAGAAGGCATCAAGAATCTGCTGGTCTCACAGGTGGAAGCCTGGAACCACGGCGATCTTCAAGGATTCATGCAGGGATACTGGCACTCGCCAGACCTCACTTTCTTTTCCGGCGCGACGGTTACGAAAGGATGGGAACCAACGTTATCGCGCTACCGCCAGCGTTACCAGGCTGAAGGCAAGGAGATGGGCAAGCTGGAATTTCAGGATCTGGACATCGATCTGCTCAGCCGCCGCTCTGCCGTCGTCACCGGAAAATGGCAGCTCACCATGTCTAATGGCAAGCAGCCGCATGGCCTGTTTACGTTGATCTTCAAGCGAATGCCAAATGGATGGAGAATCGTGCACGACCATACATCAGCGGCGGAATAGCGCGATCTGGTTGTTTATTTCTTTCGACGTATGCGCTGCAGCTCGCGATAAGCCTCACTCTTGGAAATTCCCTGCTCTTTGGCCAGAACTTTGAGTGCTGCATTCTCGTCCAGTCGTTGCTCGTGCATGATCTCTTCCAGCCGCGAAGCGATGTTTTGTTTCGCTGATGTAGATGATCGCTCTTGGCCTTTGCCGATGAGCAGCGTGATCTCGCCTTTCAGTTCTTGCTGCTGAACTCGCGCAAGAACTCTTGCCGCTGTCCCGCGAAAAAATTCTTCATGTACCTTGGTCAACTCGCGTGCCAGCACTATCGGGCGCTCTGCTTCAAGTAGCTCGACAATGTCTTTCATCGTCTCGGCGATTCGATGCGGCGCTTCATACATCACAATAGTGTTGCGAGAGTCGCGCAATGATTCCAGCAGGCTTCGTCGCTGGCCGGACTTCGCTGGCAAGAAGCCATGAAATTCAAAACTGTCAGTCGGCAGACCACCTGCTGCCAGGGCAGCAAGCAGAGCTGATGGTCCAGGCACCGGAACAACCTGCACACCGCGCTCAATCGCCAGCTTGATCACGCGATACCCCGGATCGGAAACTCCGGGCGTCCCTGCATCTGAGACTTGGGCTATGGTGAGTCCCTGTTCCAGCTTTGCTATCAACTCTTCCGCGCGCTCAGCTTCATTGTGCTCATGATAGCTGACAGTGGTTTTATCAATTCCGTAGTGCTGCAGCAGCTTGGCCGTGTGGCGCGTGTCTTCACAGGCAATCAGGTCAGCTTCCTTCAGCACGCGTACGGCGCGGTAAGACATATCTTCCAAGTTGCCGATGGGAGTAGCCACCACGTACAGCGTGCCTTTTTTCTTGTGCTCAGCCATTTTTGTGAAAGTTTCTGCCGCGGCGGTTAAGCATAGCATCAAAGAAATAAATTAGCGCATCACACCAAAGAAAGGAGAAAACGAAACAATGAAGCTGGAATCCCTGCGTGAGCTCTTGATTGAGGAATTGCAAGATATTTATTCGGCAGAGAACATGATTCTCTCTGCTTTGCCCAAAATGGTGGAAGAAGCCACTTCAGTGGAATTGAGAAATGCTTTCAACCAACACCTGCAACAGACCCGTGTTCATGTGCAGCGTTTAGACCAGATTTTTGATCAGATCCCCAAGATTGACCGCAAAGACAAAAAGTGCAAGGGCATGGAAGGCATCATCAAGGACGCAAAGGATTTGCTGAGTGAAGATGCTGAGCCGGAAATGCTTGACGCGGGCATGATTGCCGGCGCGCAGCGTGTGGAGCACTATGAAATTGCCGCTTACGGCACGGCCCGGAGCTATGCCCGATTGCTGGGAAAAAATGACTGGGCACAGCTTCTGCAGCAAACCTTGGAAGAAGAAAAAGAAACTGACGTGAAACTGACCCAGCTTGCTGAACACATCAACCTAGAAGCCAAAGCAGCTTAAAAAGATAAGCAGTTTCAACAGCGATGAGCCAGCGCGACTGCGCTGGCTTTTCTTTAGTTATTGCTGTGTCTGCTAAAATCAGAGCAGAATCAGCTTCATATAAAGGTGTCCCACGTGCCTCTTTACGAGTATCAGTGTAAAAAGTGCAAACATAAATTTGAAAAGATCCGGAAATTTTCTGATCCGCCGATAAAAAAGTGTCCTGAATGCGGTGGACCAGTGGAGCAATTGCTGCACGCCCCGGCTGTCCAGTTCAAAGGCACTGGCTGGTATGTAACAGATTACGCCGGCAAAAAGCCCGAGGGATCAGCTGCAAATAGCTCCGATGGCTCAGCCGACAAGGTTGAGAAGAAAGAAACCGCCTCAAGCTCCAAAGATAAGGACAAAGACCACAAACCCAAAAAATCTGAAGCCAAGAAGACAAAAGAATGAGGAGCGTACGGCTCCTCAAGTTTTCTGGTCCTAGAATTTCTGCGTGCTTTTGAAAAACAAAAAGATTAAGCTGCTTTTTTGCGCGGGACCTTTGCGCCCTTTTTGCGCGCTTTGGAAAGGCCAATGGCAATCGCCTGCTTGCGGCTCTTGATGGGATGCTTTTTTGAATGCTTGCCTGAGCGCATGTGATGCATCTCAGTACGCACTTCCTGGCTGGCTTTCTTGCTGTATTTGCGTCCGCTCGATTTTTTCTTCGAACTGGATGATTTTTTCGAACTGCTAGACTTCTTCCGTGCTGCCATAAATGATTCTCCCTCTGCATGATGAGACGTCAGGAAGACGCAAGGGGTTGGGTGCTGGTGAGAGCTGGATGCGTTCCTGATCGGGAGAAGCTCACGCTTTGGCGGCGCTGATGATCGCTCCTAGCATTACAAAGATTGGTATGAGAACAATAAATAACTGGGTCACCGCATAGACCAACAGTGTCTTGAAAAAAGTTTCTACTTTGCCGCCGCTGCGATACACCCGCTGCAAGCCTATAAACAAATAGCTAAAGAATACGACGGTGACCACCCCTAATAAGATCCAGCTTGCCACGGTCTTCACTCCCAGGAAGGGAGCCAGCGGCCACAATAAGACGGTGGCAAGGTAAGCGAACGAAAGGAAGTGCAGAGAGAATACGAGGTGCTCTACGAAATAGCGCCTGCGATACATGACGGCAAGAATGAGGGACATGGCCCCAACATTGACTAACTGTGCCGCCGAAGCCACGCGATGAATCCTCTCTTGAATCCGCTCGAGCAGCAGCTCCTTGGCGACGTGTTTTTTGGCCGCAAGCTTGTTCCACATCCGATCCAAATTTCCGGTTTTATCGTTTTGATTGATGAAACTGATGCTGTAAGCGGTGCGTGGGTGAATGGAATCAGCCAAGAACATCAATGCCACTGCCAGCAGGAACAGGCTGAGTGGCTTCATATACTTTGCTTTGCGTCCGGAAGCGTACTCCAGGGTCAGGTAGCCTGGCCGCGTAAAGAGATAGCGCAGAGTGGCGAATATTTTCGAGTCCAGGTGCGTAAACTCACCTAGGGCATGCAGCAGGAAATGTTTGACCGAGAGATCATGCTGATGAAACTCTTTTTCACCGCACTTGTGGCAGAACTTCCTTTGCAGTTCGATGCCGCAACTGGGACATGCTTTTGCAGGCTGGCTGGTGGCGGGAGCGGGCTGAACATTGGCGGCCATGATTGGGGTCTCCGGACGCGGAGTATAACCCAAAGTGGAAAAAATCAGCCCAAAAAGAAAACCGCGAGCCAACTTTTCCTGTTGACTCGCAGCGAAATTTCTCCTGCTTACTTTCCTTTTCGAGTGCCGGCAGGCTCTTGCGCGGTACGCCCGCTAACGGTAAACGCCATCTTGCGTGCGGCAATGTCGGCATCTACCACCACATGATCGCCGTGAAGCACCTCGCCTTCCAGAATCTTCAATGCCAGCGGGTCCTGCACCAGCCGTTGGATCGCCCGTTTTAGCGGACGCGCGCCGTAAGCGCGATCATAGCCTTCAATAAACAGCAGTTCTTTCGCGTTCTGCGTAAGCTCAATGGTGATCTTGCGATCGGCCAGAAGCTTCCGCAGATCGTCCAGCCGCAGTTCAATGATGTGCGTGAGCTGTTCTTCACCTAGCGGGCTGAAGACAATCACGTCATCCACGCGGTTGAGAAACTCCGGACGGAAGTGCTGGCGCAGCGCTTCCATTACGTGCTCAGTCGCCTCGGCAAAAGCTTCCGGCGAGCTTACGCCTTCAGCCTGCAAATAGCTCGCGCCGATATTCGACGTCATGATGATCACCGTATTTTTGAAATCCACGGTGCGGCCGCGTGAATCCGTCAAACGCCCGTCATCCAATATCTGTAACAGGATATTGAACACGTCAGGATGCGCCTTCTCAATCTCATCGAACAAAATGGTGCAATAGGGCCGGCGACGCACAGCTTCAGTCATCTGTCCGCCTTCGTCATAGCCAATGTATCCCGGAGGCGCCCCAATCAGCCGCGCCACTGCGTGCTTCTCCATGTACTCAGACATATCGATCCGCACCAGGGCATGCTCATCGTCAAACAGGAACTCAGCCAGCGCGCGCGCCAGCTCAGTCTTGCCCACGCCGGTTGGCCCCAAGAAGATGAAGGAACCAATTGGCTTCTTGGGATCGCTCAAACCCGCGCGCGAACGCCGCACAGCATTGGCTACACGCGACAATGCAGGGTCCTGTCCCACTACGCGCTGCCGCAAGCGATCTTCCATGCTTACCAGCTTCTTGACCTCGCCTTCCAGCATTTTGGAGACAGGTATGCCGGTCCACTTGGAGACGATCTTCGCGATATCTTCTTCATCTACTTCTTCCTTGAGCATGCGGCGCTGCTTTTCATCCGCCAGGGCGCTGAGCCGATTCAACTCCGTCTCTGCCTGGCGTAGCTCGCCGTAGCGGATCGCGGCCACGCGCTCCAGGTTTCCACCGCGCTCAGCCTGCTGCTCTTCAATCTTCAACTGCTCAATGCGCTCCTTGAGCTGGCGGACCTTGGTGATGGCCTCTTTCTCTTCCTTCCAGCGGACTTTGAGAGCGTTCGCCTGCTCGCGAACTTGTGCCGACTCCCGCTCCACGGCTGCGGAGCGCTCACGCGAATTAGCATCGTCTTCTTTCTTTAGCGCTTGCTTCTCAATCTCAAGCTGCGTGGCCCGGCGCTCCAGTTGATCGATCTCGGTAGGCATGGAGTCAATCTGAATGCGCAGTGAGGCCGCGGCTTCATCCACAAGATCAATCGCCTTGTCCGGCAGGAAACGATCAGAAATGTACCGGTGCGAAAGCGTGGCCGCCGCGACGATAGCTGAATCCTTGATCCGCACGCCATGGTGGACCTCATACTTTTCCTTGAGGCCACGCAAAATGGAGATCGTATCCTCCACGTTTGGCTCGCCTACAAACACAATCTGGAAGCGCCGCTCCAGAGCTGCATCTTTCTCGATGTATTTGCGATATTCATTCAGCGTGGTTGCGCCAATGGCCCGCAGCTCTCCGCGAGCCAGCGCGGGCTTGAGCATGTTGCTGGCATCAATGGCGCCTTCAGCCGCTCCTGCGCCGACCAGTGTATGAAGTTCATCGATAAAGAGAATGACCTGTCCGTTTGAATCCTCAATTTCTTTTAAAATGGCTTTCAGGCGATCTTCAAATTCACCGCGATACTTTGCTCCTGCAAGCATGGAGCCGAGATCGAGAGCCACCACGCGCTTATTCTTCAGGATCTCCGGCACGTCGCCCGAGACAATGCGCTGCGCCAACCCTTCTACAATGGCAGTCTTGCCCACACCCGGCTCACCGATCAGCACCGGGTTGTTTTTGGTCCGGCGAGAAAGCACCTGGACTACGCGACGAATCTCTTCGTCACGCCCAATCACAGGATCAAGCTTGCCGCGCCGCGCCAGCTCAGTCAGGTCTTTGGCATAGCGCTGCAAAGCCTGATATTTGCCTTCAGGGTTTTGGTCGGTCACGCGTTGCGACCCGCGCACAGCGGTCAGCGCTTTCAAAATCGCATCATAAGTGGCTCCCGCACCGGCCAGAAATTGCCCCACTTCATTGCTCTTGCTTTTGTCTCTGGGCATTGCCAGCAGCAGGTGTTCGGTGGAGACGTATTCGTCCTTAAAGGTATCAGCCTCTTTGAATGCCTGGTCCAGCACCTGAGACATTGCCGCTGAAAGGTGCGGCTGCGCTGACGCGCCGGAAACCTTGGGCAATCGATCAATTCGCTCCATGAGTTGGGACTGGAGCGTAGCCGCATTGGCACCCAGCTTGGCCAGCACAGACACAACAATGCCTTCCTGGTCCGGTAACAGCGCTGCCAAAAGATGCTGCGGCAGCATCTCCGGATTGCCATGCTGTCCTGCGATCTCATTCGCCTGCTGGATCGCCTCTTGCGCCTTGATTGTGAATTTGTCCCAACGAATTGCCATAAATTTCTATCTCCTGCTCAACTTCTTAATTGTCTCTCTGACTTTAGATCCTTCGCTAACGCTCAGGATTTCACGCTCCCAGCTCAGGATTTCGCCTGGCGATTCAATATCAAGCTCAAAACAAACGGGAGATGGACACCCCATCTCCCGTTTCGATGCTGTTCACCCGGAAGCGTGAACGTCTGCTTATTGGCCCTGAAGGGTCTTTTCGTTGCTGCCCACTTTGATCTGCTTTGGTTTGGCTTCTGCCCGTTTGGCCACGGTGATCTTCAGGATGCCCTTTTCATAGCCTGCTTCCACTTTGTCCGTATCCGCAGTGTTGGGGAGTTTGAATGTGCGGGTAAAAGAACCGTACCGACGCTCAATGCGATGGAAGTTTTCTTCCTTCTCTTCTTTTTCAAACTTGCGCTCGCCCTGGACCGTCAGCGTGTTGTTTTCCAGGCTCACGTTCAGGTCTTCTTCATTCACGCCCGGGACTTCCAGCTTGAGGACCAGATTGTGCTCGTCCTCATAAACGTCCACTGCGGGAACAAAGGTTCCAGCCGCCAACTGCGCCTTACCGCTGCCGTCGGTAAAGTTCTCAAAGAAGCTGGCCAGCTCACGGAAGGGGTCAATTCTGGTGATTGTCGTCATTTTTTTTATCTCCTGTATCTCGAAAGAGGTTTTTATAAAAGCCTTGTTAAACCTTTGATGCAATTATTAGTACAAAGAAAGCATAAAATATGAGTGTAATTTTGTCAAGTATAAGATAGAAAAAATATTCTGGTAGTTATGCCGATTCATATCGTTGATTCTAAATGGATTAATCCAATTACTTGGCTGAATATAATCAGATTCAGCAGTTAAAATATTTTGGTTTTCTGGGTTTGAGGGCTGTCAGTTAGGGCTGAGAGTCCCGACCACAAGCCATCCTTCAGAATTCCTCAAGGCAGATCGCAAGCGCAAGCCACCAAGAGTCATCTCCAGATCGAAGTAGCAACTGCAAGCAAAAGCAACACGGTTAAGATCGCGCAGATCATTGCCAGCAGTGCCGCACAGGTAGCGGCGATAATGTTTTCCTCTGTGCTCAATATGTAAAGAAATACCCGGCCAAATATCAGTACGCTCAGCACTAAACTGACAAAGACCAGCGCAATTAAGGCAAGGTAATGAAGCACGCTAATATTTCCTATCGATGTGCCCGATGGAGCACATGTGCACTAAAGGATACGCAGACTCTTACTGCATGGCAAATGACATCCGTGTGCGCTTGGGACGGAGAATCCGGCGATTGCGCGATGCGCGGGGGTGGCAGCAAATTGATTTAGCAGCACACTCTGGGCTTACGCGCCCATATATTTCGCGTTTGGAGAATGGAAGAAAAGAGATAGGTCTAATTGCTCTTGAAAAGGTCGCTGCTGCCTTTGACATGAAGCCGTGGCAGTTGCTTAAAGGGCTTTAACGAAATTGGGTGGTTTAGGATCTTTAAGTCAAATTGCGCTGAGCACAAAGCACTTCAAATAATGGCTTTCAGGCACTCCGAGCAGGATCGGGTGGTCTTTGGCTTGAGCGTGCTTCTCAATTAGCCGCATGGAGCGATGCGCGTCCTGCCCGGCTTCGGTCAGCATGGCAAGAAAATCTTCTTCGCTAACGGCAGAGGAGCACGAGCATGTCACCAGCACGCCTCCCGGCTTCAACATCTTCATGGCGCGCAGGTTCAATTCTTTATAGCCCCGCATGGCTGAGGACAGGTGTTTTTTTGACTTGGCGAAGGCTGGCGGGTCGAGCACGACCATGTCATATTGCCGCCCCGCGGCGGCATAGTCCTTCAGCAGATCAAACGCGTTGGCTTCAATCCATTCGATTTCCTGCTGGTTCGCCACAGCATTCAGCTTTTCATTTTGCTCGGCAACTTCCAACATCTCCCGCGAGATATCCAGGGCCGTGACCCTCTGGCACACTCGCGCCAGATGCAGCGCAAAACCGCCCTGATAGGTGCACACATCCAAGGCTTCACCGCGAGCATATTTTGCGGCCACAACGTAGTTTTCACGCTGATCAAGAAATGCTCCGGTCTTCTGCCCGCTCATGGCGGCGTAATGAAACTTTACCCCGTTCATGGTGAAGATCGTTGAGGTTTTATCGCCATGAACCGGCGCAGACTCGATCATCGGCAACTGCTCAAGCTCGCGAATGCGAGCATCCACCCGCTCGACAATGTGCTCTGCCTGAGCAAGCTCACGGATTCCAGAGACGATAGCTTGTTTCCGCTCTGGTTTGTCCCATGCTTGCGTAAGCACCTGGAAGGTATAAACGTCGTTGTAGCGGTCTACGATCAGCCCCGGCAGTCGATCTGCTTCACTAAAAATTAACCGGAAGGCGTCAGAGTCACGTACTACTCTGGATCGATAAGCCACGGCCTCTGCCAGACGGTGCTGCAATAGCTGCAAAAGCTCTTCTTCTGATTTAAGAATCTCCCGCCCCAGCAGGCGCAGCTTGATCTGTGACGACGAACTGTAAATCGCAGAGCCAAAGGCATGGCTTTTTGGCCCCACCACGTGGACCAGCGCTCCCGGCGGCGCACCGGCATCATTCAGCACGTCAGAGGCATAAACCCATACATGGCCGCTACGGAGGCGGGCTGCCGCGCGTTCATTGATAATTACTTTTTGTGGAGAGCAGCTTGGCATCTAGCAAACAGAATATAGGAAGGCAGGCTAGGCTGTGGGAGTGGTTTCCTGGGCAGGTTCTTGTTCGGTTTCTGCTTGAGCCTCAGAGGAGCGGGTTTTGGCCTTCTTTTTGGGCGGCTCAAGTGGCGCCTCGTGCGCTGGATCAAAGTA
>DASRDW010000085.1:0-11302 GCA_035652415.1 Candidatus Angelobacter sp.
TGGCTTTTGAAGTCGTCCAGCAGAAATACGCCGCCGGTGTTGGGCAGCCGCAGGCCGGGCGAGACCAGCGGGGCCTCGCGTTCATCGGCTTCATCGGCCTTGGCAATTTCCTTGATGGTTTCATCGCGCTGGCCTTCACGCTCACTGTTGTACTTTTCTGTGGCGGGCCAGTCCACCATCTCCTTTGGAAGTTCTTCCCAGCCGTAACGCTCAGCGCTGTAGTAGCGCACGCGATCGCCTTTGATCTCCCATTGAGTCACTGCCTGGTAGGAACCATCTTTCATGATGAGCCGCTTGGGATTTTGCTGGGCCCAGGCAAAAGTGCATACGAATACGATGACCACTGCCGCAGCAAGGGGAATGCTCTTGATATACCGCGCCATAAAAGCCTTGTATTAAACAAAGAGTGCTTCTTTATTTTATAACTTTCCTGAAGTCCCGATCCCTGAGCTTGCAAAGGGAGGAATCCCTATTGTCTCGCGCTCTCAAGGGGCTGCCAGATCAGCCGCGAATGAACGCGAACTGGCGCGAATGCATGCCTTTATTTGTGTCTATCGCATAATGTATTCGGCTTTGAGGTTTTCGTAACCATAGCGATCCCTCGCTAGCGCTTCGGGATTTCAGAAAAATCTGCTATCTTGCAACGTTCCCTACAATATGCGCGGAGGCGCTTTCATGAAGCTGCTCGCTTCACTTTTACTACTCGTGCTCTCTTTCTCACTCATACCAGTAAAGGCTCAAGCCCAATCACCAACAGCATCGCCGTCATCATCTGCCGCACAAAGCGCGCCGCAGACACAAACCACCGAGTACACGCTTCCCCCGGACAAGCTGGCAAAGTCAAAAGCGCTTTACGATCTGCACGTCAAGATGCTGATTGTCGGGACCATCTATGGGCTGATCGTGTTGCTGGCGATTCTGTATCTGGGCATTGTGGCACGCTTCCGCGATTGGGCAGAAAAAGCAACAAAATACAGCTTTCTGCAGGCGCTGGTTGTCGTTCCTCTTTTTCTATTGATTACTACAATTCTGAATTTGCCGCTGAATGCTTACGGGCACAGCATCAGCCGGCAATACGGTCTTTCCGTGCAAGGCTGGGGCTCGTGGTTTGCGGATGCAGGCAAAGGTTTTTTTGTCAGCGCAGTAATTGGTGTTGTGGTGTTGTGGCTGATGATTCTCATTATCCGCAAAAGCCCGCGGCGCTGGTGGTTCTATTTCTGGTTCCCTGTCTATGCAATCTCTCTTCTGGTGGTCTATGGCAGCCCCTGGGTCATTGATCCGCTGTTCAACAAGTTTGAACCCCTGGAAAAACACAACCCAGAACTGGTGCGCCACATTGAGGAGCTTAGTGCCCGCAGCGGCTTGGCTATTCCGCCTGACCGCATGTATGCCATGCTCGCCAGCGAGAAGACTACCGAACTCAATGCTTATGTAACCGGATTTGGCGCTTCCAAACGAATCGTGGTCTGGGATACGACGATCAAGAAAATGTCTCAGCCCGAAACACTATTTGTTGTTGGACATGAAATGGGCCACTACGTGCTTAATCACATTGTTTATGGTGTGGCCCTGCTGGCGATTGGCCTCTTTATTGGGCTTTACGTAATTTATGTGATTGCAAACTGGACGTTGCGACGGTTTGGTGCTCGCTGGCATATACGTGAAATGGGCGATTGGGCGGTCTTGCCTATGATTTTTCTGATCCTGAGCATTGTCTCATTTTTCTCCTCACCCATTGGCAATACCATCAGCCGCCAGATGGAGCACAATGCCGATATTTATGGCATGGAAATCACTCACGGAATCAACCCGGATGACCAGGAAAACGCCGCGCACGCCTTCCAGGTTCTGGGAGAAGTTTCGCTCGATTATCCGTATCCCAGCCGCTTTCTGAATTTTTGGTACGGAAACCATCCTTCCATTCCCGACCGCGTGCGCTTTGCCCACAACTACGATCCGTGGAGCAAGGGTGAGCAGCCGAAGTATGTGAAATAAAAGTGGCCGCGAATCAACACGAGTAACGCAAACTGGATTCTGGATTCGTGTCTTCGCGTTCATTCGCGGCATGGTTCTATAAGTATTTGCCTCGCTCAAGGTTTAAATGATTGATTGCTGCTCTTCTTACATATAGATAACGTCAGAGCTGAACCACAGAGCGCTGGGCAAGGTGCCGCAGTGGGTTGGTAACTTATCTTTTCCACTTGTGCCTAGATTAAGGATCGCTAATCGCGACCTGCGCCTGGTTCAAAGCTATACGCAAAAACATATTCGTCCGTTCCTGTTTTTGGAACAGCGATTCCAGCCTAGGGCTTTTTGATCTACAGCATAAGCCACCTTTCTCCAGAGCACCTCATCTGAGGAGACAATCTGGAAATCGGGGGAAGTTTTATGTCAAATTTCAGAAAAATATCCTCTCTAGCTTTAGTTATTTGTAGCTTTCTTAGCATGAGTCCTACCTTGTTTGCGCAGGCTCAATGCGGAACACAACCGCTAAAGGTTCCATTGCCTGCGGGCGCCAGGATTCAGCCGTCTGATCTCGATGACAAAGGCGGCATTGTCGGAACGCTAACCTCAATTTCGCCCACTACCGGACGTGAATCCTTTACCGGCTTTCTCTTTAGCAAGGGCGTATTTACACACTTCAGGTTCCCAGGCTCGCTCGACACCAGGCCGGGAGACATCAATAACCACTCCGTGATTGTGGGTTCATTTACTGTGGATTTCAGCGGCAACTCGCATCCGTTTATGGTGCGCAATGGCGTCTTTACTAAGATCAAGCTTCCGGGTTTCCCCAACGCAAGTGCGACTGCTGCCGGCATCAATGACCTGGGCGATATTATTGGGGTCATCACCGTCAACGGCGTTGTCCAGAGCTATTTGCTGCATAATGGGAAGGTCACGCTCATCTCTTTCCCTGGCGCCGAGGGAGGCACATTTGCTAGAAGCATCAACAATGCCGGTGTGATTGTAGGAGGGTATCGCCTCGGTCCTGAGTCAACCGACCACGCAGGTGGCTTCAGTTGGAAAAATGGCGTTTTCACTACCATTGAAGTGCCCGGTTCGAATGATACATTTCCGGCCAAAATCAATGACAAGGGCGTCATCGTGGGCCTCGACTTTGATTCCCAGGACGTGAATCGTGGATTTGCTCTCGTCGATGGAAAGTTTTTCAACCTGGTACCAGACCCAGACGGCACAGACGTATTCGCTCTGAACAATTTCAATAATGTGCTGGGCCAGACTTTATCAACAGGATCAGTAGGGCTTTTCAAGGGATTCTGCTCGAACGTGTTTTAGAGCAATTCTAGGATCGCTGTATCACGAATCACCAATCTCTATCCCATGAATGCGCCATCCAGAGCCGAGCACACCATGCTCTCCATCCGTACCATGCTTTGCATGCGAAGGCGATGGATCTGCTCTGCTGCTCTTTTAGGGCGACGATCTTCCAAGCAGTCCTGGATAGCTCTATGGTGCAGCGGAGCCGATCCTTCAGCTTCGCGGAACTGTATCGAAATGCGTTGCCATTCACGTGGCTCGCTTCAGGATGGCGGGTCGCGGGGTGGGGTAAATGGTTAACCGCGAAACGTAGCTAGTAGATGCAGCAACTTAGGGATCGCTATTTCTTACATATAAATAACGTAAGAACTGAACCACAGAGCGCTGGGCAAGGTGCCGCGCGGACGCGAGGTAAAGATCACGTTGAAGTCCTGCGAGACCGGCAGAGCATCAAGAAAATGCGGGTCGCGGCTATCTGGCTCAACGGTTGCCAGATAGCGCAGGAAATCCTGCAGGTGCAATCCGCCGTCATAGCACGTTCCGGCAAAAGAGAGGTCAACGTGTTCACCGTTGAAGTGGCACGCCAGTGAAGCCGCCAGAGAGACCGAGCGCTCATAGGCTTCAGTGGAAACGCGGCCCGGCTCAGGATTATCAAACACCAGGCGCAGCCGGCGCTCGTCTTCACGCGTGAACTCGCGGACCTTGAGCGATCCGGTCTTGGCTGTGGCTTTCCAGTCCACAAAGCGCCCGGGATCCTGCGGCGTGTGCTCGCGGATACGATACAACTCGCTGCCGCGGCCGCGAACGAAGCTTACAAATTCGCCGGTGATCATGGGCAGCAATTCCAGAAAATCGTCCGATTCCATCAGCGCCGGATAGACCAACACATCGCGCTCCAGCGCCACCTTGCGGCTCTTGACCAAAAACGAAAACGGAAATCGCGTGGACAGAGTAAAACCGTCTTGCGTGTAATGTCCCCGGTGCGGGAAAGAAACTTCCAGATCAGTTCCTGCCGAACCTCCCGCTCCAACAAAGGTGAAATAGACAGGCCGGGTCAGTATCTTCTCCGGCAAGGGTGGCGGGACTCGCTTGCGCAAAACCAGGTCAGGCAGCTTGAACCACTGACGCCGCTTGGGAAAAACGAACTCCGTTTTTCTCCACTCCCAGCCCAGGCGTCGCTTCTTCTTTTTTTCTTCCGGCGTGGCCACTCTCACAGAAAAGGCTGGCATCCACAGCCGTGGATTGATGAGGTTCACCCGAATCTGCACTGGACGCAAGGCAAAGGCGTTCCTGGGAATGATTACTTCCAGTTCAAGCCGTCGCAGCACCATGGCAGAGCCTATTCCAGAGACCCAGATGGCCGCCAACATGGCGGCCAACACAATGAAGAGCAGGTTGTTGGCAGTATTAATCGCGGCAATGCCAATGATGAGCACCACGATCAGATAAGCCATGCCTTCACGCGTGAGGTCGTAATCAAAGGCTTCTTTTACGCGCGCAGCGGCAACGCGCTTCATGAGAAACGGTACGGTCAGCAAGCCAACAATGCCGGAAAGAAGAAGGGCCGAGGTTGCAAAGATGGCTGTAGCCAGCATGTTGCCGCGTTCACGCGCCACCGAGGAAAACACTGCTGCGGTGAAGGAGAGAGCAAGCCCTGCTACGGCGAAAAAAAACCTCTGCCACGCCTCGCGATCAATGTTGGCCAGCGCCGATTTCAGGTAATCCCGCATTGCTATCCTTAGTGTGGCACAGGGCAGGAAAATCCCGGTAGTGCCTTTAGAGAGGGTACCCTTAGAGTTTGAGAGGCCAGATCACGCCAGCCGGGCTTTCTTGGCGATCCGCTCCAGAAAACCAAGAACCAGGTCATTGAACTCTTCCGGCATCTCTTCAAAAGGAAGATGCCCAGCGCCGGTAATAATGGCTCGCTCACTATCAGGGAGTTTTTCCAGCAGAACATCAGAAGAATGAACGTCAACAGCGCCATCTTTTGTACCCCAAATTAACAGCACAGGCGCGTGCACGCGCTCAATCGCTTGGCCGAGCACATGCAAATCTGCGTTCCAGCAGCGCATAATGTTCAGCAGATTATGCGCCCGGCCTTCACACAACATCATTTGTGAATAACCTTCGATGGTCCCGGCAGGAATGCGGGCCGGATTGCCGTACAAGCGTTTCAACACGGTAGAGTGCAATGGCCGCGAGAATGGCATTCCCATCCGAAGGAGCGCGCCTCCGGCTATGCTGCTGAAGAAACGCACCCTTTCGCGTCCAAACTTTGACCATGGATTCACCGGGGCAGCCAAAACCAGCGAACGAATCCTGGGAGTAAGCGCAGCCAAAAGCAGCGCAACCCCTCCGCCCCATGAGGAAGCAACGATATCCACCGACTCAAGCCCAAGCTGTTCAAGCCACATAAGCAACCGGAATGCCTGCGCTTCCATGCTGCAATCCAGCTTGCTGGGAACCACGGATAGGCCAAAGCCGGGGAGATCAAGGGCAAAAACAGTGTGCCGCTGCGCCAATACCGGAACATTGAATCGCCAACAAAAATATCCGCCAAGCAGGCCATGGATAAGAACAAGCGGTGGCCCGGAGCCAGCTTGCAGATAATGCAGCTCCTGGCCGCCAATTTCAGCGCAATGCCTTCCAATCTCCATAGCTTTTCGTCATCTGTTTAAAGCGCAATCCAATTCCCAGTTCAGGCTGTGAAATTTAAAAGCATCATTGCTAATTTTTAAATTTCTCTGGCTCAAGCTATCTATATGTGGATTATTTAGGTTATTAGAGTGTTTCAACTAATAATATCTCGATATAATTTTTATCTACAAAAAATCACACAAAAAATACCGATATCAGTAGCTTTGCCCTTCCAGCCATTCTATAATTTTTGTAAACGTAGGAAAATAAGCATCTTATTCATTGTAACCGGCAACTGTTCATGGCATCCGATTTGCTCCAATTCAAGCGCAGCTATCCAGCTTACAGCGGTAAAGGGTTGGCTGGGGGTCTGCGAGACCCACGGATGCGTAAAGATTCCCTAATTCGGTTTTCAGCAATCGCACTGGCCGTTGCCACTGCCGCACTAGTGGTCTTCGCCGTTATCAATTGGCAAAAAGAAAGCCAGTATTCCACTCCTACAGATGGCGTCTGGTGGAAGGAAGATTCCACCGGCCTTGTTGCGAAAGCGCTTACTCCTGACGGTCCGGGCGAAAAAGCCGGGATTAAAGTTGGCGATCGCCTGCTGCGCGTGAACGGCCATCCGAGTGAAAAGACCGTCAAGAACATTGTGGAGTTTGAACAGCTCCTCTATCGTACCGGCGTATATTCAAAAGCCAAGTATTTGCTGGACCGCCAGGGTGTAACCCTGGAAGTTGATTCGGTAATTCCTGTTCCGGCCGACAACTCCATGAAGATGGGCCAGCGCCTGATTGCGCTGATTTATCTGGGAATTGGGCTTTATGTTTTATTCCGCCGCTGGACCGCGCCTAAGTCCACCCACTTTTATGTTTTCTGCCTGGTGTCATTTGTTCTGTACTCGTTCCATTACACCGGCAAGCTGAACACGTTTGACTGGATCATCTTCTGGGGCAATCTCACTGCGGGAGCGCTGCAGGCAGCGCTGTTTCTGCACTTTGCGCTCACTTTCCCTGAACGCCGCGAACGTCCGGCGATTATGCGCTCATTGTTGGCCCTGGTTTATCTGCCGGGCGCCATGATCCTGGGCGCATGGATTTTTGCCCGGATGGAGTTGCGAGCGACAGAATCACTGCGCTGGAACCTTGACCGCCTGGAGATGTTCTACACCACGATTTATTTTGTGATTGCTGCCGTGGTGTTGTGGCGCAGCTATCGCAGAGCAACCACGCCGCTGCAACAGCAGCAGATGAAGTGGATTTCTCGCGGCACGGTCCTGGCCATTGGCCCTTATACGCTCTTTTACGTCATACCGTATCTGTTTGGCGCGCTGCCCACACCGGCGATGAAGATTTCTGTGCTGTCACTGGTGCTGCTGCCGGTTACGTGGGGCTACGCCATTGTTCGCTATCGCTTGATGGACGTGGACATCATCTTCAAGCGCGGTGTGGCTTATACACTGGCGACAGCAGCGATTGTAGGCGCTTATTTCGTAGGCATCGGCATTCTTGCCGGTTCGGTCACCACCAAGTACAACATCGGCACCATCGGCTTGATCGCGATCATCCTGATTACGGCGCTGGTTTTTGAGCCGCTGAAGAATTGGATCCAGGTCCGGGTTGACCGCTTCTTCTATCGCAAACGTTATGACTATCGCCGCACGCTGATTGAGTTTGGCCGCGAACTGAGTTCAGAGATGGACTTGAGCGCCATGCTTTCGTCGGTGATTGATCGCCTCTCACGCACGCTGCTGGTAGACCGCATTGCCATCTTCCTGGCCACTGACGCCGATGCCAATGAATTTGTGATGGAGAAATCTTTCGGCATCAGTTACAACGGCGTGCTTGACCTGAGCTTCCTGGTGGTGGAACGGCCTGAACATTATGCCGGACACATCTTCTTCGATAACACACGTAAGGCCCTGCAGGAGAGCGTGGCGGCGCGTGAGACCATCGCCAAGTTGAACCTGAATTACTACATCCCCTGCACGGTGCAAGGCCGCACCATTGCCGTGATGGGCCTGGGCAAGACCATGGCCGGCGATTTCCTCTCCAGCGAAGATGTTGAACTGTTGGAGACTCTGGCTGGATACATTGGCATCGCGATCCAAAACGCCCGCCTTTATGCTTCACTGGAACAGAAAGCCAATGAATACGAACGGCTGAAGGATTTTAACGAGAACATTGTGGAATCCATCAGCGTAGGCGTACTGGCCGTAGATCTGGAAGACCGGGTTGAATCCTGGAATTCTCAGATGGAGGTCATGTATGCAATGCCGCGTTCACAGGTGTTGGGCGAGCGGCTGAGCGAAATCTTCCCGGCTTCCTTTGTAGAAGAATTCTATCGCGTGCGCCAAAACCCGGGCATTCACAATCTGTACAAGTTCCGGATGAAGACGCGCGCCGACGATACCCGTATCGCCAACGTCGCCATCGCTCCGCTGGTTACCAGAAAGTTTAATGTGATCGGCCGGCTGATCATCGTCGATGACATCACGGAACGCATCGATCTGGAATCACAGCTAAGCCAGGCGGAAAAGCTTTCTTCTATCGGATTGCTGGCTGCAGGCGTTGCGCATGAAGTGAATACGCCGCTGGCGGTGATCTCCAGTTACGCGCAGATGCTCACCAAGCAAATCAATGGCGACGCCAAGCTGGGCGATCTTCTGGAAAAGATCACGCGCCAGACTTTCCGCGCTTCAGAGATCGTAAACAACCTGCTGAACTTCTCCCGCACCGGCGCTACCGAGTTCAGCGAGATCGATCTCAACAAGATCATCAAAGAAACGCTGGCGCTGCTGGATCATCAGCTCAAGACTTCGCGCGTAAAGGTTGATGCCCAGCTCTATGAAAATCTCCCAGCGATCCACGGCAACGCCGGTAAGCTGCAGCAGGTGTTTCTAAATCTCTTTTTGAATGCGAAAGACGCTATGGCCGGCAAAGGCGGCACGCTCAGCATTCGCACCAGCAACGGCGACGCCATCCAGGTCGATATCAGCGATAGCGGCTCCGGCATTGATCCGGAACACATCAGCAAAATCTACGATCCATTTTTCACCACCAAAAGCAGCCCTCGAGAAGGCCAATCGCGCGGCACAGGCCTGGGGCTGGCAGTTACATACGGCATTATTCAGGAACATGCCGGCAAGATCCGCGTAGATTCACAACCCGGGCGTGGAACCAGATTCCAACTTGAGTTCCCGCTGAGAAAGGCAGTCAATGTCTGAAGCTGCGGTATTAACCCGCCCCCATACCGAAGCCACTCATAACGGCTCCATCCTTATCATTGACGACGAGGCTGCTATCCGCGAGTCGCTGGAAACCCTGCTGGAATTTGAGGGCTACAGCGTTGAATCGGCAGAAACCGGCGAAGAAGGCTTGTCCCGTCTCAGCGAGCAAAGCTTTGATCTCGTCTTGCTCGATTTCGCTTTGCCTGATCGCAACGGTCTGGAAATTCTCAATGAAATTCGCGCGCGCGATTTCCAGCTTCCTGTGATCATGATCACTGCTTACGGCACTCTCGATAACGCCGTGCGCGCCATGCAAAAGGGTGCTACCAATTTCATCCAGAAACCCTGGGACAACGAAAAGCTGCTGGCAGACGTGCGCACATCCGTGGCCCGCCGCCGTGTTGAAGAAGAGAATGAGCAGCTCAAGCGCGCGCTCAAACAGCGTTACAGCTTTGAGCATATCGTCGGCAAAGCAGACTCCATGCTCAAGATTTTCGATCTCGTAGGCCAGGTGGCCTCAAGCCGCTCCACCGTTCTCATTCAGGGTGAAAGCGGCACCGGCAAGGAGCTTATCGCCAAGGCGATTCACGCCAACTCGCCGCGCAAGAACCATCCGTTTGTGCCTGTAAACACCGGCTCCATGCCCGCTGACCTGCTGGAATCAACGTTGTTCGGCCACGTCAAAGGAGCGTTCACCAGCGCCATCTCTTCCAAGAAGGGCCTGTTTGAGGTTGCAGACAGCGGCACCATTTTCCTGGATGAAATCGGCACCATGAGCCTGGAGACGCAGGCCAAGATCCTGCGCGTGCTGCAGGACCGCAAATTCATGCACCTGGGCGGCGTGCATGAGCTGCAGGTCGATGTGCGTGTGATTGCCGCTACCAATATTGATTTGCATCTGCTGGTGCGTGAAGGCAAGTTCCGCGAAGATCTTTTCTATCGCCTGAACGTGATCACGGTTGACCTGCCGCCGCTGCGCAGCCGCAGTGTGGATATTCCGCTGCTGGTCGGGCACTTCCTTGAAAAATTCTCTCGTGAAAACGGCAAGCCTGTCTCGCACATCTCGCCGGAGGCTCTGCGCCCGCTAATGGATTATGGCTGGCCTGGCAACGTCCGTGAGCTGGAAAACGTGATTGAGCGTGCTGTGGTGCTCTGCAATGGCCCCGTGGTGGGCATTGATCTCATACCAGACCACATTGTCGGCCGCGGCTCTGAAGGCGGCAAGATGTTTGAGCATCGCCCAGACGCCTCACTGTTTGAAATCGTGGAAGATTGCGAGCGCCGCCTCATCGTCTCCATGCTTGAGAAATGCAACTGGAACCAGACGGATGCTGCAGAGCGCTTCCACATCCCGCTCTCCACGCTCAACCAGAAGATCAAGCGTCTGAATATTGAGATCAGGAAAAAAGGCCCTAGGGATTCGTAGCCTCAGCGCGGTGTGCTCTCTTCTGCCAGAGGCGAAGCACGATAAGCACAGCGGCAAAGGCCCACGATCCCGCCAGGGGTTTGAAATAAGCAACCACCATCGCCACCGGCAGCCCGATTGGAAAAAACATCAGTCTTTCCCCCATCAGGCGCGCGGCAATAGGATCGTCTTCATTGATCAGCCCTTTCTTCTTCGCCACCAGCCATTGCACGGCCAGCAGAGCAGCGGCCACAAACATGTTTCCAAAATAGATCTCCTGCGCTGCACGATTGTGCAGGAAGTGCCCCAGCAATCCACAGGAAAAAGGCATCAGAGAGATCGACATCAGAAACAGCAGGTTCAGCCACACCAGCAGCACCTGGGAGATGCCGGATAAAATGCATGGCCAGATGATGCAGTACCCATAACACGCCGCAGTAAAGAAAAGAGACCAGGAAGCTGAAGAAAGCCGGGACTTCATCGGCGATCTTGCTCAGCAACTCCCCCGCGCCAACCGATTTCGGCAGGTCCGGCGCTTTCAATTCCAATACAAGCAGCGTCATGGCAATGGCGAATATGCCGTCCGTCAGCGCTTCCATGCGGCCTTTGGAAAGCAGGAGGTTATGCAGAATTTTTCTTGGAGAACTCGGGGAAGTAGCTTGGGTCATTGCGCGTGATTGTACTTAAGGACCGTCAGGCATTCAATACGAAGAAATTCTTGGTAGTACCTCCGTTTTGGCGAAAAATGTTTTGAT
>DASRDW010000086.1:0-4369 GCA_035652415.1 Candidatus Angelobacter sp.
TTGCCCAACAGGCCGGGTTGCGCGTCTGGGACAAGCCAGCCTCAGCTTGCCTTTCTTCGCGTATTGAGTATGGCCGGCCGGTGACCATGGAAGCGCTCTCCGCTGTTGAGCGTGGAGAAGAGGCCCTACACCAATTGGGCTTTCGCCAGGTTCGCGTCCGCCACCATGGTGAGATTGCGCGGATTGAAATCGCCAGGGACGAAATGCAGCGCGCCCTTACCCCTGAGATGTTCCTTGAGTTTACGCGCATCTTTAAATTATTGGGTTTTACCTATGTCACCCTGGATACAGAAGGGTTCCGTTCTGGTTCTATGAACTCCGCCAAAACGGCCCAGCCCCTGGTTAAGCTCATCTCCTGAGCAATTCTGCTGGTCTTCGTGAGATAATCAGGTAGTATTTTCCAAGAACGAGGTGGTCGTTTTGTCTAGATTTGGCGGCATTTTCCTAAGCATTTTTTTCCTTGCACTCCTGGCAGCCCAGCTGGGTAATACCCAAAGCACAGCGTCCAAAAAGAAAGCCGGCACCGCTGCCGATAACACAAAGGCGGATGACGCCTCCAAGGCGGCCAAGACTGATGATTCTGCCCCGCTCTCGCCGGAGCTTACGCATCGCATTATCAACGAGCTTCGCTCGCGCTACAGCGTTCCACCACAAATCGACATTGCGCTCTCCAGTCCAAAACAAGGAAAAACAGCCGGTTATGACGATATGGTCGTTACCTTTTCCGGCTCAGGACACAGCAGCAGCCATGATTTTTTGATCTCCAAAGACAGAAAGACGCTGGCCCATCTGGAAACCATGGATATCTCTCAGGACCTGATGTCTAAGATCGATGTTAAGGGCCGCCCTGTCAGGGGCAATCCCAATGCCAAGGTCACAATCGTTAATTACGACGATTTTGAGTGCCCCTTCTGTTCCCGCATGCATGCCACACTCTCTAGCGATCTGCTCAAAGACTATGGCGACAGAGTTCGTATTATCTACAAGGATTACCCGCTGGTGGAAATCCACCCGTGGGCCATGCGCGCAGCCGTGGATGGGAATTGCCTGGGCGAACAGAGCACTCAAGCTTACTGGGACTTTGCCGATTACGTCCATGGCAACCAAAAGACCGTGAGCGGCAAGTCGCGCAGTGACGCCTTTGCCAACCTGGATAACGCAGTGAAAGACCAGGCGCAAAAATACAAGCTTGATCAGGACAAACTGATGGCCTGCGTGCAAAAGCAGGATGAAAGCGCTGTCCGCGCGTCCATGGCGGAAGGCGACAAGCTCGGTGTTGACTCCACACCCACTCTCTTCGTCAACGGGGAAAAGTTTATGGGCGTCATCCCTGAGCAGGACTTCCGCGCTGCCCTTGATCGGGCCCTGGCAGAAGCCGGGCAACAAGCCCCCACGAGCGCAAAAAAGTAGTCATGCCGGTAAATGTCGGGTATCTTACGGTATCTGAGTTTGCATTGGAGGCAATGGTTGATCCAGGCGCATAAACAAGGGCGCAGTCGTCTCTATTATTTTGCTCCCATTTTAGTAGCCGCACTGGCGATTGCCGGCTGCTCCAAACACGGCAGTGACAATGACGTAATGGCCAAGGTAAATGGCTATAAGGTGCTGCGTTCTGAGGTCGATAAAACCTATAACCAGCAGCTGGTCGGGTCTCCGCAAAAGCCTACGGCTGCTGAAGAAGAGCTGCTTCGGCTTAACATTCTCAACCAGATCATTTACCGCCAGCTTCTTCTGCAGAAGGCGGAAAAACTTGGCGTGGTAGCCACGGATGACGAGGTGGAAACAAAGTTCAACCAGGCCAAAGCCCCTTACACGCAGGAGCAATTCCAGAAGCAACTCAAAGACAGCGGCACGACTGAGGAAGATTACAAGCTTGATATCCGGCGCAATCTGACCATAGACAAGCTCCTGAATAAGGAGATCGCATCCAAGGTGAACATTTCTGACGCCGATATCAATGCCTACTATGAGGCCAATAAGGTTGAATTTAATCTGATTGAGCCTCGCTATCGCCTGGCCAGCATTTACGTGAGCAACCAGCCAACCGGCGAACCCGGCAGTCCCACGGACAAAGCCCAGCTTGATGCCCAGGCCAGAAAAAAGATCCAGATGATCCACAATCGCCTGGATAGCGGTGAGGATTTCACTGACCTTGCGGAAAAATATTCTGAGAATCCAGACACAGCCCGTTCCGGCGGCGCGATTCAGCCCATTCCGGAATCGCAGATCAAGAACTTAGATCCTGGCACCCGCGATGCCGTATTGAAGCTCAAGTCAGGGCAATATTCAGAGGTGCTTCCTGTCTTCGATCCCCAGACCCACCAGCAGAACGGCTATCAGATCATTAAGCTCAACGGCAAGGATATTGCCGGCCAGCGGGAACTGAATGACCCTCAGGTGCAGCAGTTCATACGCAGCAAGCTGCGCAGCCAGCGCGAGCAGATATTGAAAACCGCATATGATGAAGAGCTGCGCGACAGCGCTGAAGTCCACAACTACTACGCTGAACAGATCCTGAAAAACACGGCTGCCAAATAGGCTTATTCCACTTCCGCCAGCACCTGGCCTGCTTCCACCGCAGCGCCTTCCGCGATGTTGATCTTTTTCAGCACACCGCTCTTGGGAGCTTTCAGCTCATTTTGCATCTTCATTGCTTCAATCACAATCACGCTCTGTCCTGTCTCGACCGTGCTGCCTTCAGCCACTAACAGCCGCACCACCTTCCCCGGCATGGGTGCTGTGATCTTCTTGAGGCCTTGTGCGCTTGCCCCGGTCGAACGCCGTGAGCGGAAAGAACGTGGATCGCGCACCGAGACGCTGAAACGTTCCTGGCCGACAACCACTTTGGTTTCCGTTCCTGCGTTCTCTTGTTTTATTGCATAAGATTTTCCTGCCAGCAGCAGTGAGAGCACGCCTGCTTCACCGGCAATCACGTCAAGCGGCAGTTCTCGTCCATCAAGCCGGCACTTCCAGCCAGACTCAGTCCGCTCAAGCTCCACGCGATAGCCCTGCTCCGCAATCTTTACTTCATAGATCATTCGTTGCGGATCCCCTCTGCTCGCGCCGTGCGCTTCCAGGTGGAAGTTTCAGCGCTTTTCTGGGGCTTTGCTCCATTTGCGCCGTTCTTTTGCGGCGAGGTGGCTGCAAACAGCGCGGCTGCAACCGCCGCGATCTCAGCAAGACCGTTGCTTGTAGCAGGCGTTGGCTCCTTTGTCGACAATAAGCGATCAAGAAAACCAGTGTCGATCCGCGCAGCAGCAAAATCAGGATGTTCCAAGATTCTCCGGAACAGCGGCAAATTACTCTTGATACCGCCAACAAAGTATTCGTCAAGAGCGCGCCGCATCCGCGCGATGGCGGCAGGGCGGTCAGCCGCGTGCACAATCAGCTTGGAAAGCATTGGATCGTAGTCCAGCGGCACCGTCCAGCCTTCATACACGCCGCTGTCTTCACGCACGCCCGGCCCTGACGGCCGCAATAATCGCGTGATCTTGCCCGGCGAAGGAAAGGAATTGTTCTCCGGATCTTCTGCGTAAATGCGACACTCAATGGCATGGCCGCGGAGAACCAAGTCTTCCTGCCGGAAGGGAAGTTTTTCACCGGCTGCTATCCGCAACTGCAGATGAACAAGATCAAGCCCTGTTACCAGCTCTGTAACTGGATGCTCCACCTGCAGGCGCGTATTCATCTCAAGAAAATAAAAATTACGCGCGCTATCCACCAGAAACTCAACTGTTCCCGCGTTGGTGTAGCCGGCAGATTGCGCTGCCTGCACCGCGACGGTGCCCATCTTCCGCCGCATCTCTTCATCCACAATGGCTGAAGGCGCTTCTTCTATCACCTTCTGGTGTCGCCGCTGCACTGAGCATTCGCGCTCACCCAGGTAAACCATGTTTCCGTGTTCGTCGCCCAGCACCTGGATCTCAATGTGGCGAGGGTTCTCAATAAACTTTTCCAGGTAAACCTCGCCATCGCCGAAGGCGCGTACGGCCTCACTCTGCGCGGTTTCAAAAGCTGTTTTGAACTCTGCTGCCGCGCGCACCAGGCGCATGCCTTTACCGCCTCCGCCGGCGGCTGCCTTGATCATGACCGGAAAACCGATCTGGCCTGCCATGGTCTCGGCTTCAGCCAAAGTCAGCCCACGCGACGAACCAGGAACGGTTGGCACTCCTGCGGCTTGCATTGCCTTGCGCGCCCGCGTCTTGGATCCCATTAGCTCCATTGCCGAAGCAGGCGGCCCAATGAACTTGATTCCGGCCTCTGTGCAGGCGTGGGCAAAGCGCGCGTTTTCTGAGAGAAAACCGTAGCCAGGATGGATGGCCTCAGACCCGCTGCGGCGGGCTACGTCAAGGATCTTGGCAATGTTCAG
>DASRDW010000087.1:0-5587 GCA_035652415.1 Candidatus Angelobacter sp.
ATGCCCAACACTCCGTTTAAAAATGAGCCTGCCACAGACTTTACCAACCCGGAAAACGCGCGCCGCATGCGTGAAGCACTGGCCAAGGTTCGGGCGGAGCTGGGACGCGAATATGACATGGTGATCGGCAACCAGCTGATCAAGACCACGGAGAAGATCAAGAGCCTGAATCCGGCGCGGCCGTCTGAAGTTGTGGGCGTATTCCAGAGCGCCGGTCGTGAGCACGTGGAGCCGGCGATCCAGGCAGCTGCCAAAGCGTTTGAAACCTGGAAGCGCACCACGGTGGAAGAGCGGGCTGCGCTGGTGCATACGGTGGCCTGTATTCTGCGCGAACGCAAGTTCGAATTCAGCGCCTGGATGGTCTATGAGGTTGGCAAGAACTGGGCTGAGGCCGATGCTGACATTGCCGAAACCATCGACTTTGCTGAGTTTTACTGCCGCGAAGCCCTGCGTCTCGCCGCAACTGAGACGCCTGTCCAATTGCCGGGCGAGCGTGACACGCTCATCTATATCCCGCTAGGTGTTGCCGCGGTAATCCCGCCATGGAATTTCCCGTGCGCCATTATGGCGGGCATGACCATGGCTGCCATCGTCTGCGGCAATACGGTTGTGCTCAAGCCTTCGCATGATTCACCGGCCATCGCCGCCAAGTTTTTTGAGGTCCTGCAGGAAGCGGGTATGCCGGACGGGGTGGTGAATTTCTGCCCCGGCTCAGGCACCAGCTTTGGCGCCGGACTGGTGGAGCATCCGCAGACGCGCTTTGTCGCCTTCACCGGATCTAAGGAAGTCGGCCTCGATATTAACCAGCGTGCGGCCACGCACCGTCCCGGACAGAAGTGGATCAAGCGCACCATCCTTGAGATGGGCGGAAAGGATTCCATCATCGTTGATGCTGATGCCAACCTCGACGCGGCGGTCGAAGGCGTGGCTGTTTCTGCGTTTGGCTTCCAGGGGCAAAAGTGCTCTGCCTGCTCACGCGCTATCATCGACGAAAAAATTTACGACGTGTTTCTGGAGCGCCTGAAAGACCGCGTCAGCAAAATTGCGGTCGGCGATCCCACAGAAAACAAAGCTATGGGCCCGGTGATCAATGAAAAAGCCATGCAGAATATTCTGAATTACATTGAAGTCGGCAAGAAGGAAGGCCGGCTGATCCATGGCGGCGGCCGCGCAACGGAAGCCGGTGAAGGCTATTATATTCAGCCCACTGTCATTGCTGATATTCCACCGAACGCCCGTTTGTCCCAGGAAGAAATCTTTGGGCCGGTGCTGTCGGTAATCAAGGCGCGCAATTTTGATGATGCGCTCAATATCGCCAATAACACTGAGTTCGGCCTTACCGGCGCTGTTTATTCCAGCTCGCGAGACAAGTTGGAGCGCGCGCGCACTGACTTCCATGCAGGCAATCTGTATTTGAATCGCAAATGCACCGGCGCTATGGTAGGCGGACACCCGTTTGGCGGATTCAACATGTCTGGCACGGATTCAAAGGCAGGCGGCCCGGATTACCTGCTGCTGTTTACCCAGGCAAAGTCAGTGGCGGAAAAGTTGGGCGCTGCCCCGCCGGCAGATAAGAAATAAGGCAACACTGGATTGGGCGCTGTTGGGACGGCGTTAGATCAGGCTTTTGGCTTTGCTTTCAGCTTTGCCTGCCCGCCCTGCAGTTCTACCGTGTATTCCACGGCTTTGCAGTTGTATTCCTTTTGCAGCTGTGAGGTCTTCTGCTTGACGAATTTTTTGAATGAGTCCAGGTTGGCCGCGCTCTTTTCCCCGGTTTTTTTGCGGGCTTCAGTAAGCGCTTCAAACAATGATTCAACCTGCTTCTGGTCGGATTCGTCAGAGAACAACATGCTAAACGGGCGGTCTCCCATTGCCGCTCCGTGGTGCTTTAATTCCTTCGCCGCTTCATGCTCTTCGTCTGTACGGATGCCCTGGATACCCAGCACAGCGTCTTGCGGACGCCGATACCCCTCTTCTTTAATCAGCAATTTTTGCTGCCACAGAGCGTTATAAAGCGCGTATCGCTGCTGGATGGTGTTGTAGCGGAAGCGCTGGGCGTAATTCATGCGCGCGCCGTCAGAGTAGCGCTTGAGCAGCGTTTTTACCTTCCACTCAAGTTCCACCGGAGGCTTTTTTGATCCGCCGCCAAAGTACATGTCGTACTCCACCTTCAGCCGGCGAAGGTGGTCTTCCAACATGTTAAGTTCGTCGTCGATTGCCAACTAGCGGCCCCATTTCTCTGGTCAAACTAAGTAGATCAGCTTACGCGGAGCATTCAGCGGAATATACCATAGCCTTCGCTCCTGCACACGTCCTCAAGGTACAGGGACTTGAAAACATGGTTACCCTGGCAGGCTAAGCATTCGGTAGGCCACAGTGGTTGCGATCAGGGCATAGCGCTTGAGCGTGCGCTCGTCAGGTAATTGAAAAGCCAGTGCGTCAGCCAGCCGATCCATGGTGGAAAAGATGAAACAGACGTAAATCACCTGCTGCAGGGCCGAATCACCCACTCCTGCAGCGCGTGCAGCCTTCACATCCTCGGACCCAACCTCGTCCGGCCTTAACGTTAGCTTTTCCAAAAAGGCGAGCGCACCGCGAAGCCGGGGACTGATTGCCGCGGTTTGCCAGCCTGCCAGTACAGCTTTGACTTCGGTATCGCTTCCTTCCGCTTTGGCCGCGACCGCGGCATGGCTCATTTCTCAAAACCGGCATTGGTTCAGCTGGGAGACAAATGCGGCAAATATCTCCAGTTCACCCGCTGACCATTCTCCAGTTGTGCGCAGCGCATCTTGCACGCAGCGGGCAAAGTGCTTGCCAAAAAAATTGCGGCGATAAGACACCACGCTTACCGAACCCGGGACGTGTCCGCCCAGAAACGCGCGAATAACCGCATACTGCAACCTCTGCAGCAGTCCGCTCCCGCGATCCAGGATTTTCAGCCGCATCAGCCGGCCTCTTCCATGGCCCGCAATCCCGCGTCAACGCGGCGCATACCCGCGCCTGTAGCGGCGGCCAAAAGCAACTCATAGATCTGGTCTTCAGAAAAGCCGGCTGCAAAAAGTTGCGTGAAGTCTTCATCATTCACGCTCCATGGCCGCTCCGCAATTTTTTCCACAAGCGCCACCCATGCTTCCGGCACCTGCCCTGTGCTCAGGCGCACGCGGTCAAATACTGATTGTCGCAACGATAGCGCGGTATGTCCCGGTTCGCCAAGCAACGCGGCAATGGCTTTTTCCAGCAGTAGTGGTCGTGACATGCCGCGATTCTACACAATTCCTGTTTGTTCGCCCGCCAAGTATGGTTTTTTCATTTTTCAGCCAACCCAAACTTAGGGCAGTTCATCGGTTTGAGAATTGCATCTAAGGATTAAGTATGGTTCCAAAAGCTACGTCAAAAATCCGCACACGCATTGCGATTGCAGACGATCACACCGTCCTGCGCGAGTCGCTGGCCGCCCTACTCTCTACGCAACCCGACTTTGTTGTTGAAGGGCGCGCGGCAAATGGACAGGAAGCGCTGACAATCGTGAAAGAACAAACTCCTGACGTTCTGGTGCTGGACCTGTTCATGCCAGATGGCGATGGTTTTGAAGTCCTGCGCACGCTTGACCGCGCAGGAAGCCGCGTTGCCGCAGTCGTGCTTACAGGTTCTGACAGCGAACTTGACTACGCCCAGGTGGTCAAACTTGGCGCTCGTGGTCTGGTCTTAAAAAGCGATGGCCCGGAAAAGCTTTTTACCGCCATCCGCACCGTTGCCAACGGCGAACTTGCGTTTTCTGATGAGCTTGCCCAGCAGGTGCTTTCCACCATGACTGCAGAATCAAAGAACTCCGCCAACACCATGGGCCGACTCTCCACGCGGGAACGGCAAATCGCGTACCACGTGGCCCGCGGCATGAAAAACAAGGACATTGGCGAGGCGCTCTCTATCAGTGAAAACACGGTTAAACGCCACCTGCAGAGCATCTTTACCAAAACCGGCGCGCGCGATCGCCTGGAATTGGCTGTGCTGGCGCTGAGCGAAGCGAGCAAGGCAGCTTAGTTTTTTCTGAAACCCCGAACCCGCGACTTGTTTCCGACAACAGCTCGCTAAAATCTTAGCGAGCGGTGAGGGAGCCCTATCGCTAAAACTTTTGCTTGGGAACCATTTGAAGCAAAAAGAATTAGAAATAATTTCTCGCTTCGTGAGTGTAGAAGATCGTATGCATCCCTAGCTGCACTCGGGATTTCAGAAAAAATGCGTCATGCGGAAATCCAGTTTAGCTGATGACTGCTGGCTAGAAGCTGACCGCTATTTCCCCGCCCCTGTCGCCATCTTCTTCACCATCGCCAGCACCAGTTTGCGATCGCTGTCATTCAGGTTCATGGAGTAGCGGCGTATCTGGGTCAGGAAGCGCACTTCATCTTCCGTAAGGGGTGGAAGGCTCTTGGTGTTGCCATTGGAGAAATGGTCAGTAAAGAACTGCCCCAGCGGGAGGTCCATGGCCGTGGCAATCTTTGAAAGCGTATCCAGTGACGGAATGGTGTGGCCGTTTTCTACCCGTGACAGGTAGCAGCGCAATAGGCCTGTGCGCTTTTCAATGTCACCTTGTGACATCCCTTTTTGCAGCCGGTAATTTCTAATTGTCTCGCCAATATTCATTCGTGGAGCCAGTCTTTAAAATGCTCCCAGGGGTTGTTGCTTGGATAGTAACCAGAGCCATGTCTTTCTGCAAGCACAATTTTTGTCAATCCAAGTCTGTAATTTTTTCTAGAGCGTTTCACCGTGATTTCTATTGATTAATCTTCTAGCTTGGATTGTACCCTTATGAAAAAGAGGATATTTACCATTTAGATATATGGCGTATCTTGGCACAAGATTCATTTCCCAGTGTTATTACCACGATGCAGCGCTGCTTTCGCTTGAACATGCGAATCCAAAGCCAATTCCATAAACAAGGTCTGGCTTACAGGCGTCTTGTAGTATGGCTCGGTTTCGGTAAACCCCAACTCGCGATACATGGCGATGGCGCTGTCCATCTTTCCCGGCATCGTATCCAGCCGCATGCGCCTGTATCCAATTTCAGCCGCTTCAGTGATTATGCGCTCCGCCAGAATGCGGCCAATCCCGTGCCCGCGAAACTCCGGCCGTACGAACAGCCTCTTCATCTCGCAAAGGCCTTTCGTTTTTTCACCCATCGGCCGCAGAGCAATCATGCCAGCGGGCTTTCCATCCCACAGAGCGAGCAACAGGCGCCCTGACGGCGGAGCGTATTTACCTGGCAGCGCACGCATCTCTTCCTCAAAGCCCTGAAAGCAGAGATCGACTCCCAGTCTGGTTACATATTCCGTCATCAGTTCGCGCGCGGTTGCGATCTGCTCCGGGGTTTCTGCCTGGACGATATTCAACATGACCCTTTTCACGTGCCCGACGACGCAACGGCTGTTCTTTTCTCCATCCGGTCAATAAATCGATCATGCCAATGCGAAAATAACAACAAGGCCGTCACTGCTCCCACAATAGCAGTCGCCATGTCTTCTTGCGTATCCCAGGGATCGCCTTGTGTTCCCAGAAACGCGTCTGCTGCCGATCCTGTTGCCACCGCCAC
>DASRDW010000088.1:0-4349 GCA_035652415.1 Candidatus Angelobacter sp.
CTCCATGGGACCGCGCACCTGCAAAATCTGGCAGCGTGGATTCCCGGCATCAAAGACCGCCTTCTGCTCTCCGAAGGAGACGCGCAGTTTACAGATACGGCGCTCAACCTGAACCACATTACCGGCCAATTTGAGCATTCACCGATCGCATTTACCGGTTCAATCAGCAGCCCACTGAGTTGCAGTGGAGATACTGCCTGCCCGCTTGGATTCGATTTGCACTTTGACACTCTGGCAATCGCCGACGTGGCGAACCTGCTGGGCTACTCAGACAAAGGCTGGAGTTTGCCATTCATTTCCGGATCGGACAATAAACTGCCTGAATTTCGCGCTGCCGGAAAGCTGGCCGTGGATGAATTAAAAGTGGCGGATATGCCGCTGGACAAATTTACTGCCCAGGCGGAGACAGGCGATCACACGCTGACGCTCAGCCATATTGCCGCAAAAATCGGGGGCGGCTCAACCCAGGGCGAATGGAAGGTTGATTGGAGCGGCTCACAACCGCGTTATACGGGAGCGGGCACTCTGGAAGGCGTAGCGCTGGACCGTGTGGGACCATTGGATACGGTTGCGGGGCAGGTTGCACAATGGCTTTCCGGTAAAGGCCAGGTGAGCTATAACGTGCATTTTGACGGCAAGTCATCGTCAGATATGCTCTCCAGCGCAAACGGCCGCGTGGAATTTCAGGTAAGCAACGGCATTACAAAAATGCTGGCGCTTGACGGCGGCAGGCCCCTGAGATTCCAAACGGTGCAGGGAGCCCTGGAGATCGATAAACAATCCTTAAAGATATTGCCAAGCAAATTCAAAACAGAGAACCGCATCTATGTAAGTAGCGGGACCATATCCCTGGCGAACAAGCAGGCAAAGTTAAAGGTGAGCACCAGCGGCACTGAGTGGGAAATTAACGGTGCGCTGGAAAAGCCCCAGATTACACCACAGCCGCTGACAGCTGAGGCTGCTCCCGCGCGAGCCAAATGAAAATTGCACGCGCCATCCTAACGCTGCTCCTGGTGGCCAGCATAGCGTTTATTGTCAGGCAACGACCCTGGGCTGCGCAGCAAGC
The DNA here is from genome assembly GCA_035652415.1 of Candidatus Angelobacter sp. Classification (GTDB taxonomy): domain Bacteria; phylum Acidobacteriota; class Terriglobia; order Terriglobales; family Acidobacteriaceae; genus Angelobacter. The sequence continues at coordinate 1,067 of DASRDW010000088.1, forward strand.
TCAGCCAGCGACCACCCAGACGTTATCAAACTCCGGGCAACGGCTGGCTGCGAGCATGCAAGCCAAGCTTGACCACATCCAGCAAAACGCGCAGCGCTCCAGCCCTGACCAGACGCCCACGATAATGACTGAAGAAGAGGTCAATGACTACATTGCGAGCGGCCAGATTGTTTTGCCGCAGGGCGTGAAAAAGCTCAGAATGGAAGGGCGCACCGGCGTGGTCACGGCATTCCTAAACGTAGATTTTGACCAGATCCGCGCAGGACAGAAATCTGCCAATCCGCTGCTCTCAGTCTTTAATGGCCAGCATGACGTAAGAGTTGAAGCCGATGCCGCGGGCAGCGGCGGTGAAGGCAGCGTTCATGTGCGCGAGGTGAGCATTGACGGGTTTGCCGTCCCGCGCATGGCGCTGGAATATTTTGTGAGCAAGTACATCACGCCGAAATATCCCGGCATTGAGCTGGATTCAAAGTTCAAACTGCCCGATAAGATTGATTTGGCCACGGTCGGATACCACAAGCTGACCATCACGCAAAAATAGCAGCTTCTCTGTTGCCGCATATCCAACGTGCGGCTACCCCGCAACTCCAGTAAAATAGGCTCATGCTAAAGCACATTCGCTGGAATGATGTTGAACTGGAATCGCTCAATCCGCTGCTTGGGCGCCAGATGATTACCGGCCAGGACCTGATGCTGGCGCGGGTGCTGCTCAAGAAAGGCTGCGTGGTGCCGGAGCACAGCCACGTGAATGAGCAGCTTACGTACATTGTGGAAGGCGCGCTCAAATTCTGGATTGACGGCAAAGAGATCGTAGTCCGCGCTGGCGAAGTGCTGTGCATTCCTTCCAATATGCCGCACAAAGCCGAAGCGCTGGAAGATACGGTTGATCTTGATGTCTTCCATCCGCCGCGCCAGGATTGGTTGAGCAAAACAGATGTGTACCTGCGCAACGGCGAGCCGGCTGCAAAACGTTAGGCGGACCATTAGTAGATTTCAGAAGTTGCTTCAGCTCAGAATCTTTCTTTCTGTTCAGCTCAATGAAAAAAGGCTGGCAATTGTTCGCCAGCCCCAGTGTTTCCATCGCTGCAATGTTACGGTGTGACGGTCAGTGTTCCATGCGAGATAGTCACCGCGTAGTTGCTGATTTTGCCGGATCCGTCCTGCAGGGTGGGAACTATGTCATAGTTTCCCGCCTGGCTGCTGGCTGAAGCCGCGCTGTCAAAGGTTGCGGATATTGCTTCACCGTTCTTAACTCCAGTGACTGTGCCGGTGAAGGCGGGGTTTGGCTGGCCAGCGGCGCGCGACAAGTCATCAGCGACGATGCTGAGCGGCGCAGGGGCGACCGAGAGAGTGCCGTTGTTGACGACCACGTTGTAGCGGCCCAGGTGGTTGTCCGGGTCATTCAGGGTAGGAACGATCTGGTAATCGCCTACCGAGCTACCGGAGTCAGCAACGCTGGAATAAGTTACTGTGATTGTGTCGCCGGGGATGAGACCAGTGACCGTTCCGGTGAATTGCGGATTCGCATCACCATAGAACCGGCCGGCGTTCATCGCGGTTACCACAAGTTTTGGTAAATTTGCCTGCGCCTGCGAGGCCACAGGAATGGCCAGCATAACCAATAACAGGGCAGTGACGAATGAGGTTATGGATTTTGTACGTGTACTCTTGCCGGTAGAGACGTTTTCCAAGCTGTCCATATTGTTTCTCCCGAGTGTCTCAGCTGAGACTGATACGCGATCTTCACAGCGAATCATGAGACCGCTTTTTCGGCCTGGCTAGCCCAGCCCGGCACGAAAATTGTTCAAGAGATTTGAGCCCGGAAGAAAGGCGATTTCTCTAATCCCAGATGTTCGCAGCCACAACGCCAATCAGGCGCTGCGTGGTGCAACTACAACAATAGATTGAACTTCTGAAAAAGTTGAAGGGATGGAGCCCGGAGAGGTGTTGCCTCTAGCCCTAGGAAACGACGAAAGAAAGCCGGAAGTGAAAATACTTTCACTCATCGTGAAGGGAAAAACTATACCTGATAAATTAGAGAACAATTAATAAAAGATTAAAATTTCTAATGAATTGAACGGTAGAAAAGAGAGGCTGGTTGGAGAAAAAACCAGCCTCTCCGGTGGTGGAAACTGCGTTACGCAGTTTTGAGGAAACAGTAGCCGTTAAGCGAGAGCCGCGCACGAGCGCCGGCGAGATAGAAAGCCGTCCGGTTCCAACTCGCGATCTTTCGCCACGTTAAGACGCTTTTGGGGGAGGGAAAGCCGCCATTCCAAATCGCGCCGCATTCTTCCACTGTTTCCTGGCTTGGGCTTACCGGCGCCGGCTTGAGCAGGGCCAGCTTTTTTGCCGGTACAAAGCAGGCACCTGCGTTTTGTCGCCGCGATTTTAGCGGGACCGCGACTGCAAACGCATACTGCCCTTGCCAAAGCTCCCAACCACCACACCATTTTCAAGTTGGGTCATGCATTTGTCTGGGCAGGAACATCAATAACGGCTCGGGAGAGTACCGCAATTTGTGTTCACCCTGACAGTGCTCTCATCTCACCAGCAGCCGCTTAGAAGCGGATTAGCGCTGCATTAAAATCTTTCATCCGAAGTTTGCAGGATGGAACCTAGAATTTTCCGTCGCAGCTCGCTGTTTAAGAAACATCAAGACCGATTGATCGCATGAGTTCAACGCCATTACTGGTAGTAACAACGCCGGGGCGAAGCCGGTAATCGAATGAGAGTTTGTCATCCTCAAATTTTTCCTGAAAATGAACGTTGGTCATGCGGCCCGGAAAAACCTCTCCCAGTGAAGCCAGCGCCAGATCATGCGTAGTTACCAGCCCAATAGCGCCGTTGCCAATGAGCGTACGCAAGATGCCATGAGTGCCCACGCGGCGATCGTCAGAGTTGGTGCCTTGAAGAATTTCATCCAGAAGAAAGAGCGTAGGCTGCGCAGCGGAAAGATCAATTACCTGGCGAACGCGCTTGATCTCCGCATAAAAATGCGAGATGCCTTGCTGCAAGGAATCCGAAACGCGCATGGAAGCCGCCACCGAAAGATAAGAGAGCCGCAACCGTGCAGCGCGAACGGGAGCGCCCATCATGGCCAGCACCGCATTGATGCCAATCACGCGCAGGTAGGTGCTCTTGCCGGACATATTGGAGCCGCTGACCAGCAGAACCTGGTTCTTCCCGCCCAACTCTGCATCGTTGCGCACGCACTTGGCCGCGGAAAGCAGAGGATGGGCCAGAGATTCGCCGGTAAAACATGGATCGCAACCAACCGGAGCAA
>DASRDW010000089.1:0-10628 GCA_035652415.1 Candidatus Angelobacter sp.
ACTTCCTCCACCACTAATCTCAACTCGCTTGTAAACCAAATCTCAAATAACCGGGACGGGGAACGTCTCAGTCAATTTCTTCAAATTCAAAGCCAGCGCCAAACGGTCTTCATGCCGCAACATGCCGCAGCAATGCGGGACCTCACGCGGCGCTTCGTCCACAAGCAACGGCTCTGACGTGCTGCACGTACCAATCACTTCGTCTGCAGCGATCCCAATACGTAAGTCATCGTGATCATCCTCGCCTTTCAAGCTCGCCACAACCACGTGTTTCGGGGTGAAGTCAGGCCTGCGGCCTTCCGTCAGCGCAATGTCCACCACCGGCACAATCGAACCACGCAGGTTGAAGATGCCCATCAGAAACGAGGGCGCGAGCGGAACGCGAGTCAGGTTTGGCCACTCCACAACCTCTTCAACGTCGAGCACAGAAAAGCAGAAGCGCTCACGGCCGGCGCGAAACACGCAGTATTGACGCGCAGGCTCTGCCTGAGGCAGCAGCTCAAGCTGCTCAGCATCCGGCGATAGCGGTTCGAGTTGTTGTTGTTCTTCGGGCATTTTTTCTGAAATCCCGAACCCGCGTTCTTGGCAGGTGAGGGATCGCTATTTCCTTCTAAGCTTCTGACTTCCACATTTCATGACTGCGCTTACCAAAATATCCTTCGTAGCAATAGGGTTTCCTCGCTACGCTCGGGATTTCACAAACTAGCTTTTTCCACTAGGCTGCGTACCGTCCCCAAAAGCTCTTCGTTCGAAAACGGTTTTGCCACGTAACCATCGGCGCCTTGCTGCTTGGCCCAGAACTTATCGCTCTCAGTGTTTTTGGAACTCACCATCACCACCGGGATACGGGAGTAGGTAGCGTGCCCCTTCAGTTCACGGCAAGCCTGAAAGCCGTTGCGCTGAGGCATGACCACGTCCAAAAGGATCAGGTTTGGTCGCTCCATGTCGATCATTTGTTCCAGCCGCAGGGGATCGTGGACGGCGATGGAAATGAATCCGGCGCGGTCCAGAACGGATTGCATCAGCCTGACTTCGGCCGGCGAATCGTCGACAATCAGAATCTTCGTCACAGCGGACAAACCTCTACCCTAAGTATCCATAGGAGTAGAGCAATTCCACAGCCAAGCCGGGAGCAAGCCAGACGGCAGGTGATTTATATGTAAGTTGTTGACCGATAATGGATTAATTTGCTCTCGGCAAAGGGCTCACAGGGCGGGAAGAGGAACCTGAGACGCGCTTTCTGTCTCATCTTGAGACATCTTCTCAAGTGCACGCATTTCAGTTGATGAGAATCGCTGCATGATCTGGTGCATGTGAAGCGCCATCTCGTGGATGGTGCGTAACTGATCCTTGGCCGATTCAGGAAGCTGTCCAGAATCCAGCAGCAATAGTTCAGCATTGCCCAGCACTGAGGTCAGAGAGTTGTTGAGATCGTGACGGCTTGCCGCCATGTAGCGTCCGAGTGCTGCACCGCGAGAGCTGGCGTGAGCTGCCTGTTCAGCCTGGCGCAATCGCGAAGTGACATCCAACCGCTTCAGGCACTCAACCACCAGCAGAAGAGTTGCATCAATCCAGCCTTCATGCTGAGAAATAGCAAGTACACGAGGACGCTCAGCTTTCAGGGTTTTCACCTCGTTTGAATCCTGAACAATGTAGATGACCGGCCGCTCGTCGCTATCCACCAACTTGAGCACAGATGCCAGCCGTTTATTGCGCACCGGGCCGACGATAACCACGTCCAGAAGGCCTTCCCCAATCTCATTGAGATCGTCAGTCGTCATGGCCTGGAAAGAAGGCAAGGCTAGTTCGGTACGCCACAGCGTTTTAAGGCTGCGGGCAAAGCCTGCGTCATCAGTGATTAGTATGACTCGATAATCCTGCACCTGAACCCCGCTATCCCAAAACCTTTTGGCTTTCCGCGATCAATGACACCAGGCGCTTGGAGGTAGCTGCCAGGTTTACTGCTGCATCAATGTTCTTGGCCTCTTTGGCCTTTTCCACATGTTCAGACATTTCACTGACCTGCCCGCGGGCAATGTCCAGGGCGGCAGCAAGGTCTGTAGGTTCGTTTTTCTTGTGGCGCTCCATGCAGACGTGCAATATGGTGCGCGCCGCCACAGTCCGCTGCAATGCCAATGCCATTGCGCTCTCCTGCGCAAAAGCCTGCGCTTCCCAGGTGGCGATCAACAGCTTGCAGCCCCCAAGGACAATGGCGGAAACAGTCGGCGAATTTTTTGCCGGTACGGCCTTCAATTGCTCTGCGATATCGGCAACGCAGCGCATCAGATAATCTTTTTCTTCTGCCTGCTCTTCCGCTGTGGGCTGTGTCCCAGGTTCCTGCGGCTGCGCTGGACGCGAGATAAGATCGGGAACGCTTGTTTCTGCCGCTTCTGCTAGTTTTACTGGGATGGTTTGCTGTTCTGCTCCAGCAGGCACAACCGGAATAGCAATCAACTCCTCTTCATGCTGTTGAGGAGCTTGAGGCGGATTTATTGGCACAGCCTGGGGAACCGGAGATATTTCTTCCGTAGGCTGCACAGTCATTTCTTCCACCTGCTTGCCCGCGGTTGAGAGCGTGTATTCAAGCGCGTGCCGTAACAGGATCAATTGCAGAAATGACGATCCACCGGAATATGGCGCGCGAAACGGCGTTTTCCACTGGTGCACCACGTGACGGACCTGTTCCAGTGATTCACTTTCGGTCAGCCCTGCATCCCGGCAGTCCACCGTGGTAATCCCCAGTTGCTCCAACTGGTTTACTGCGGAGCGAATGGCATGCAGATCAAGATGCATGGCTTTGAAAAAGGCGCGCCGCGCCAGAAAGTTGAAACGCGTGAAAGCAACAAGAAATCCCGGCTGAAAATAGTCGTCGCCTACCGCCAACTTGAGCTCGCGGACTTCCTGCAATGCGCCGGAGTTTTGCAGGTCTTCAAGGCTGTTGGATTCATTCAGTTTCTTGAGCTTTTCATCCAGGCTGGACGCCCAGTCCGGGAAAGACTCCGCAGCTTTGCCGATGGCCGGTTGCAGAACGCGCGCCACTTCTTCCAGCGCCGTCTCATTCAGGCCATGCGGGGAGCAATGCGCGAAATATTGCACCAGCAGAAAATCGATCTTATCTTTATCGGCCTCGCTCTTCTGTTTTTTCTCCAGATGGCGTGCGATCAGGTAGCGCAGGTTCTCTTCATTCTGCAAGCTGGTACTTTGCAGAAGCTGGCGCAACTGCCAGACTTGCACATGATTATCAAGCTGCTCAAACCATTGGAGTACGCGCTCCATGGCTTCCGGTTCAGGCTGGTCAATTGTGTTTTCTAATTCAGGACACGAGGACATACCGAGTTCGAACGTGCGATCCAGTTCGGCATAAACGGTGTACAGCCGTCGCGCGACGCGCCAGAATTCTGCTGCTTCACCCACGTTTGGTATAGCTGTTGTGGTCATTCTTTTAGTAACCGCTAGAGAGAACAGCTCGCCTCAGCAGCCTCTGCTCCTGTGTAATACCGGCCTCACAGCCCGTATCCCAATTCGCCATCTTGGACGCAGCTTTAGCCAGACGCCAAGAAACTTAGCTGAATTACCTAGAGCAATACCCCGGCCAAAACCTCAGAAACTAACCTGTTGATTCAGAAGCTGCAATTTTATTCACCAGCCACGTCAGGGCACAGATGTGTCTCAGGATGAAACAATGTCTCAATTTGTTTGTCTCATGAGGCTGCCGATGCACGCTTGCTGAAGCCGATGTTGTAACGCTTGAGCTTCCGATACAACGTTGCACGGCTTATGCCAAGCATCTTTCTGGCGCGGGCTTTATCCCCCTGCACCTGCTCAAAAACTCGCTGGATGGTATCGCGCTCCAGCTCTTCCAGGTCTGCATTGGCCACTGCCTGTCCAGGTTGTCCAATGAACGGCTCAACCACCGCTGCAGGCTCCTGCTGGGCGCGCACTGCTGGAGGAAGGTCGGCCAGCTCCAGTACCTCCTGGCTGCCCAGCGCGACTGCTCGTTCAATGCAATTTTCCAGCTCACGGACGTTGCCTGGCCAGTCATATTGCAACATGCACCGCATGGCATCAGGTGAAATTCCCAGCGTTTTTCCCGGTGCAAAACGGTCCAGGAAGTAATGCACCAGAGCAGTGACGTCAGAGCGCCTTTCCCGCAGCGGCGGCAGATGCAAAGTCACCACGTTCAAGCGGAAGTAGAGGTCTTTGCGGAATTTGCCCTCTTTTTGCGCGGCTTCCAGATCGCGATTGGTGGCCGCAATCACGCGCACATCGACTTTAACTTTCTGATTGCTGCCTACAGGACGCACTTCTTTTTCCTGCAACACGCGCAAAAGCTTGGCTTGCAGTTCCTGAGAAAGCTCTCCGATTTCGTCAAGAAAGATCGTGCCGCCATTGGCTGATTGAAACAGCCCTTCTTTCGACCGCAACGCGCCGGTGAATGCCCCTTTTTCATAACCGAAAAGTTCGCTCTCGATGAGAGTTGGCACCAGTGATCCGCAATCGACGGCAACAAATGGCCGCTTGGAGAGCAGCCCGCGATAATGAATGGCCCGCGCTACCAGTTCCTTGCCTGTACCGCTCTCGCCAGTAATCAGCACCGGCGTGCGCGTATCCTTCAGGCGCGCCACTATGCGCAGCACATCCTGAATTTTGCTGGAGGAACCGACGATGCCGTTCAACTCCATCTCTGTGCTCACGCGGTCGCGTAGGAACTGGTTTTCAGCCACGAGCTTTACTTTTTCTGCCATACGCTGTAACAGCAGCTTTAGCTCTTCAATGCGGAACGGCTTGGTAATGTAGTCATAGGCACCCAGCTTCATTGCCTGTACTGCAGTCTCAATGGAGCCGTGGCCAGTCATAATTGCAATCTCAGCGTGGGGCAAGAGCTGCTTTACACGCGGCAGAAATTCCAGGCCAGACATGTTGGGCATCATCAGGTCGGCCAGAATGATGTCAGGCGAATCACTCTCCAACCGAGTCAGTGCGGCCTCTGCGCTCTCAGCTTCCACGCAGTCAAAGCCAACAGATGTACCAACGGTCATGCAGAGCTTGCGCACGCTGGGGTGATCATCAACAATCAGGAACCGTACTCTGGCGTCATCAGTCATAAATTCCAAAGATCCAGCAATTAGTTGGGCCGGCCAAAAATCCTTCCTACAATGTTGATGAGGTCCTGCACGCGGAATGGCTTCTCAATGTATGGCACGCCGGTATTCTGCAGCGCCTTCATGGTTTCTTCATTCACTGTATCGCCGGTGATGAACAACATGCGCTCCTTCAGCTCCGGACGATGCGCGACGATCCAGGCATGAACGTCTGCCCCGCTGGCGCCGCCGGGCGTGCGCATGTCAGAGATAATCCCGCTGAAGTGTCCAACCTCCAAAGCGCGAATGCCTTCTGCAGCGGAATTAGCGGCGTGACATGCATATCCATTGCGCTCCAAGGCCGTGCGAATAAAATCCAGCACTGAGCGCTCGTCCTCAATGAGCAGAAGCGGCAATGCTTTGGCTGCGGCTGTGCCGGCCGTCATTGTTTGACTCCTGCAGCAGCAACAACCAGCTTCAAGTCAGCCCGGTTGCGGATGGGAAGACGCACGCTAAAGGTCGCGCCCTGCGTTTCCTGGTTATTGGCGCACAGAATCTCGCCTTCATGCTCACGCACAATGCCATAACAGATGCTTAGTCCCAGGCCTGTCCCCTGGCCAACTTCTTTCGTGGTAAAAAATGGATCGAAGATCCGCTCCGGATGCTGAATGCCCTCGCCGTTATCGCGGAAAAGAACTTCTACCCAGCCATTATCGTGCACGGTTTCAATCTCAATCAAGCCGGGCCGTCCCGCAGCGTGGACCGCGTCATACGCATTGTTCAAGATGTTGAGGAAGACCTGCTGCAACTGGTGCGAGTCGCCGACCAGCTCAGGCAGGCTCTCATCGAATTTTTCTATTATCTGGACACCATGATTGGCAAAGTCATAAGCGCGAAGCGCAATGGTCTTGCGCAGAATGGCATTGATCTGTACTGCCTGGCGCTGTGGCGGACGCTGCCGGGCGAAGCTCAGCAGGTTCTGCACGATTTCTTTCGTGCGCTGGGCCTCTTCCAGAATCACTTGCAGGTCTTTGCGCGCGCTACCGGGAACTTCAGGGTTTTCCATCAGCAGATCAGAGAATCCCATGATGGCCGTAAGCGGATTGTTGACCTCATGCGCTACGCCGGAGACAAGCTGGCCAACAGCGGCCATTTTCTCCGTGTGCATGAGTTTGGCCTGGATCATTGAAGTGTCAGTGATATCTGTCATCAGCACTACGACGCTCGAGACTTCTCCGCGGTCATCACGCATGGGGCTCAGGTTGACAGAGAATTTGCCCTGCGATCCGTTGCCGCGCGCGATCATCAGCTCAAGATTGTCTGATTGCAGGCCGTGCAGGCTGGCGTCAAAGGCTTCAGAAAAGGCCTTTTTATGTGAAGGCGAGATGATGCGATCAAGGCGGTGGCCAACCAGTTCATTTTGGTCAAAACCGCCGGCGTCATACGATCGCTGGTTGGCATAGCTGATTAAGCCAGCAGTGTCCGCCACCATGATCATGGTCTGCGTGTTGTTGAGGATCTTGCTGGTGAAATCGCGCTCACGCTGCAACTGTGCCTGGAAATTCTTGACCTCAGTAATGTCAAGGAAGACGCCGCGATATTGCAGGATTTTTCCCTGAGCATCTTTCACCACAAAAGCATTTTCCAGCGCGTGAATCATGGTTCCGTCGCGGCGGCAAAGCGTGACCTCAAAGTTGCGTACTGCGCCGTTGTTGTGGAGCTGACGGATGATCTCGTCGCGTTGCTCAGCAGAGACATAGACCTGCGTTTGCAGATCGAGCTTTAAGACCTCTTCGCGAGTTTGATAGCCCAGCATACGCACCAGCGCATCATTCACTTCAATGAAATGGCCTTCGGGCGAGGCGAAGAAGACACCTTCTTGTACGTTGTCAAAGAGCTCGCGATAGCGCTGCTCGGCTTCGCGGCGATCAGTAATGTCTTTCAGCACGTGTACGGTTTGCAGACCTTCATCGAGCGCACCGTGGATGCGCGAACTGGAAACCAGATATGTGCGCTCCAAAACCGGATGCAGGTATTCGTCAGATTCATTTTCACCGTGGCAAAAAGGACAAGGTTGTGGCGAATCAGAAGTAATGGAGACCAAGGCCCTCATGCTGAGGCCTATCAACTCCGCGGGACGCACGCCGATAAACTCAGCCAGAGAGCGGTTTACGCGCAGGACTTGAAACTGCTCATCGTGCACCACGATAAAGTCAGAGATGGAATCAAAAATTTCTGCCCACTGGCGGCTGGATTGGGTGATCCGGGTAAAGAGCCGCGAATTTTCGAGTGCAACAGAGGCGTGTACGATCAGCGCCTGCAGCAGGTTCAGATCGTCTGGCATCAGCTCGCGTGTAATATCTGCTAGCGCAAGAATGCCCAGCAGATCGCCTTCTGTACCTTCCAGGCGAACCAGCGTGAGATTCTGCCAGCCGCAGGCGGAGGCCAATTCGTCGCCTAATGCATCCACGCCGCTGCCAGTGATCTTGAGGTCAGGATGGCGTTCAGCATATTCAGAGAATGCCGCATTGAGTTTGCGCTGCAGTTCGCGCTCAGGCTTGGAGCCGAAAAAACCGACGCTTTCCACCTTGTTGCCCTGGGCCAACGCCAGAACCGCGGCGTTAGCGCCAATCATCTCTGCAACGCGCTCTGTGAAGTTTTTGACGAAATCAGGCAGACGCAAGGCCGAGCCCAGGTCGAGCGCCATCTCCATCAGGTCTTCAGTGCGTTTGCGGTGTTGATCAGAAAGTTGCAGGTTGTGTGCGGCTTCCAGAGCGACGATCAACTCAGCGCCCAAAACGCGAGCACGACGCACGTCATCCGGAGAGATGCGAGATTTGCTCTTCTTATCGAGCAGGCCAAGCACCCCAAGCGGGCGGCCATCGCCGGTGATGAGAGGAATACCCAGGTATTGTTGGAGCCCTGCTTCCCAGCGCAGCAGTTGTGCTTTCTCATTGGCGGCAAGCTGGTTTGTATCTTCGCAAATACAAGGATTGCCGGTTTCCAGCACCCGCGCTCCGAGGGCTGAAACATCAATTTCAAGCCGGCTGGTGATACCTTTATTCGCGCCCCAGCGAAGACGGCACTCGCCGCCATCCACTAAAGCGACGAAGGCACGGGAAAAGCCAAGGAAATCAGCCGCACGAACCACAAATTTGGGAAGAAACGTCTCAAGACGAGAAGTGCTGCCCAGTTCGGCGGAGATTTCCAATAGTTGATCAAGCTCCTGCTTTTGCGCGGAAGAAAAGCCGGTAAGTTCAGAGTTCTCAGTAGCCAGCCGGGCAAAGCTGCCCAATGCATCAAATGCCTCTACCTCTGCAGGGGAAAATGAGCCGCTTCTTACCACCAGCACCACAGCCATACTTTGCGCGGTGACCAGCGGCTGGGCCAGGCCGTGATAAATGGTTTCGCCATCTATAGATTTGCAAGAAAGCCGGAAGTTTAGAAGTCTCTTTTGCTCAATGGCTTGCGCGGCAAAAGAGTGCGCATGAGAGAGCAGCGCCTGATTTTCTTTGCCATCCTCTGTTGGTGCGGCGATAGCCACAGAGCGAAAACTATCACCTTGGCGCAGTAGCATTCCAGCAACGGCGGCATGAAAAGTCCTGCCGGCAGCATTCACAATCTCCTCGCGCAATGTTGGTGCCCCAGCATCCAGTGACGCGAGATGAAGACAAGCCTCCAACACTCTTTCAGTACAAGCAAATGAATGTGCCTGTGTTCTGGAGCGAAGCTGTGCGGGTTTTCTTTTTGTTTTCAATACTGTCTCAGGCATTCATGGGTAGAGGCAGCCTGAAGGTACTCTGGAATCTCATTTTGAGTCAATAAGTAACTACCCTGCCAGAATCACAAGGCCAACACACCCCTTGGCCTCTTTGGCATGTCTCATTGTGAGATTGACTGCGGAAATTCCAGGGCCGCTGAGACGTTGTTTCAGCGGAAGGTAACCTTTCGCGATGTCTCTGTTGAACTCGCTAGAGATATAACCTGTTGAATCTTCTGGACATCTCTCCTTCTCACATGCCGAAGGTACTAGCCCTCGGTGTCCGTGGCCCTGACCGTGCTTTTAGTTATCCGCATTTTCTCGCGGGGGTGAACTATGCCCTGCGGAAAATCCAACTTGAGCGACTGGAAGATTGGCTTGAAATCGGCAACCGGTTTGGCCGGAGCCAGGGGATTTGAAAAAGAACACGAGCTGCGCTTTTAAGCAAGGCGGCGCGTAGAGGTTCTGAAAACATGCAAATGAACAAAAGCATAGGCGGCAAACTCTATCTGGGTTTTGGCCTGATCATGGTGACCGTGGTGTTCGCATTTATCGTGAACTGGATCGCGGTACGCCACGAGCAAAACACCAGGGCGCTTTACAAAGACTCCATCACGATGGTTGAGAACCTGTCGCGTCTGGACAAGCTACGGAGCGAGAACCAGCTGTATCTGCGGAACTTTCTTCTCAATGGCGACCGGCGCGAAGCGGATGCACTCGCTCGCGGCCAGAGCGACCTGGATGCCTTGCTCAACCAGATCAAGGGAACATCGAATTCACTGGGCGATAACGGCAATAACGTCCGGCAATTGCTGGACCAACTAGCCGAATCAGAAAGAGAGTGGGGGCGCAATTTTGCCGACCCGCTCATGGAGAAACGCCGGCAGGTGGATACCGGCAGCGCCACAGTAGCTGAACTGCAGATCGCATACCTGCAAGCTACGCCGACACCGGAACAGAAACAACGTGCAGAGCTGCCGGTAGTGCAGCTTGAAGGCATCATCAAGCAGGCCAATGCGAAAGCCGAAGGATCTGATACCCAGGCCGCCATGCTCATCACTATTGTGACGTTGGGTGGAATGGTGCTGGTAATCGTGCTTTCAGCCACGATTTCCTGGCGCGTAGCCAAGTCAATCACTGTGCCACTCTCGCAGCTTATCACCGTAGCCGGACAGATCGGCAACGCCGGAGATTTGGAGCAAAAAGTCGAGACCATAGGCGAAGATGAGGTCGCGCAACTGGCGAGGACGTTTAACAACATGGTGCAGTATTTGCGCGAGATGGCCGGGATTTCAGAATCGGTTGCCGGCGGCGATCTTTCGGTAGAAATTACTCCGCGCTCCGGGCGCGACACGCTGGGCAAAGCCTTCCGCGAGATGACACTGGGCCTGCGCAGCCTGGTAAAGAACGTGCGCGACAGTGCAGCCCAGGTTGCCAGCGGATCAAATCAAGTTGCTTCAGCTTCAGATGAATCAGCCAAGATCAGCGTGCAGGCGGCTTCCGCCATTGATGAAGTTACGAGCACCATGCATGAGATGAGCATCAACGTGCAGAACATGGTGAAGAGCACGCAGATGCAGGCTTCCAATGTAAGTGAGACTTCAGCTTCCATCGACCAGATGGTTGCTTCCATCCAGCGTGTGGCGGATACAGCAAAAGTCCTGCTCGATATTTCGCAGCGCTCACGTGACGAGGTTCACAATGGCATCAGCACCATGGAAAAAGCCACTGACGGCCTGAGCCGCATTAATGCCGCTATTGGCTCTTCTGCTGAGATTATTTCCGCG
>DASRDW010000090.1:0-19610 GCA_035652415.1 Candidatus Angelobacter sp.
ATCAGCATGGGTTTTGCCGAGGCGCTCTCTGATGATGGTAGCCTCACTGGGCGCGGCCACCCCTGGGTGCGCGGCCTGGTTTGCGGCTTGATGACGATGATCGGGGGCATTGGGCACACCCTGCCGTTCCTGATTCCCTCGTTCCGGATCGCCGCCACGATTGCAGTGATCTTGGTGGTGGCAGAACTTGCCGTGATCGCGTGGGTGCGGCACCGATATATGGAGTCTCCTTGGGTATCGGCTACATTGCAGGTGGTATTAGGCGGAGCCATGGTGTTTGCCGCTGGCGTGTTGATTGGAAGTTCGTAAGCGGAGACAGCAAGGGCAATCCCGAGGTGCTCTAATAAGCAAGGGGGTTTACTCACCGGTCTCAAGGTCCCAACCGTCTTTCTTCATCTCAGTACGCAGCCAGCGTTGCAAGCTGGTACGTAGGGCCGTGGGCAGGTCGGCAAATTGGACTCCGTACTGGCCGCCTTTGTTGGTCCAGGTGACGCGTCCGGGAAATTCAGCTTCTGCTTCTGCGCCGGGAACGGAAAATGCCAGTGCTACCGAAGCGCCTGATTTCAGCAATATTTCTGTCTTTATCCCAGCCCCGCCAGCGCTAATATTGAGCAATGTACCGTCAAAATACTCGCCGGTGTATTTTATTTTGATGGTGATTTCTACCTGGGCACGATAATAGCGCTGCTGCCCCACGCTCAGCGTACCGGCAGGATTCTCAAGTTCCGCCTGCCGGTAAATCTTGAGCTTGCGAATCAGCGTTCGCCGGGAAATCCCCAGAGCCTCTGCAGCCTTGCCCTGGTTCCCGCCGTTTTTCTCTAAAGCCATCAGAATGGTCTTTTTTTCTACTTCATCCAGCCCGGCCCCGGCGACAACAGTGTGACGAACCGAACTGACTGAATCAGGAAAACGAAGATCAACGGCGCGAACTTCAAAATGCGCGTCCCGTGCCTGTAATACTGCGCCAAAGACTACGTTTTTTAATTCCCGCACATTTCCTGGCCAACCGTAAGCAAGCAGGGCATCAATAGCGTCCTGGCTGAAGCGCGAATCAGGGTAATGCTGGTGCAGCACCTGCTCAGCAATCCCCAGCACATCTTCCGGGCGCTCGCGTAACGAAGGCACTTCCAACTTGAACTGCGCCAGGCGGTGGTATAAATCGCTGCGAAACCTGCCCGCAGATACCAGGGTTTCAAGATTCTGGTTGGTGGCCGCGACAACCCGTACATCAATGCTGACTTTTTTGCTGCCGCCCAGCCGGTAATAAGGAACGCCATCCAGCACGCGCAGCAGCTTCACCTGGATCTTCAGATCCAGATCGCCGATCTCATCGAGAAAGAGCGTTCCTTTATTTGCCAGTTCAAAGAAGCCTGGTTTCATGGAGTCAGCGCCGCTGAAAGCGCCTTTCTCATAGCCAAAAAGCTCGCTTTCCACCAGGTGCTCTGGAATGGCCGCGCAGTTCACGTCAACCAAGGGTTGGTTACAGCGCAGAGAGTGACTGTGAATGGCGCGGGCGATCATCTCTTTACCGGTACCCGTTTCACCCACAATGAGCACCGCGGCAGGATGTCGCGCAACTTTTTCCGCCAGCCTCATGATGCGCTGCAGAGATTCACTGCGGACAACCAAGTCAGGCTCATGGCGGTCAGAGCCTGCGGTGGGCAGTCCTGTGCCTTTAGACACTGAGAGTGACGAGGCGCCATCTTTGGGCGTGGGCAGCATTGGGCGTTTGGCAGCAATTGTCTAGCAACTGGCTGCCTAAGGCAATAGATAAATCCCGTTACCCAAGTGTATTAAGACAGATCAAAAGGGAATGAGACAGAACGCGTCTGTCTAAATCAAAGATTGCACCCCACCGCGTAAGTCGGGCGCATCGGCGACCCACCGATCCGCCGCAGAATCGCAGCGTATACGCGTTGGATCGGGTCACAACCTGCCTGCTCCTGTTTACAGACTGCTCAAATCGGCTTAAACTTGCCAGTTTTAAAAATATCTCTTCTGAGGGCAAATATGCTGTGGAGAAGATCGTTATTGTGTGTTGTTTTAGGGGTCGTGACTGCTGCGGCGCAAACAAGCTACGTTGGAGGCAGGAAGTCAGCAAGCGAACCTGCTCCCAGCGCTAAGAAAGCTACTGCAAAAGGCGCCGCTAATGGGGACAAAGTTGTTGCGCGCCCAAAATCGTTTGATCTAAGCGCCATGGATAAGAGCGTGAACCCATGCGATGACTTTTATGAATATGCATGCGGCACCTGGCGCAAGGACAATCCCATCCCTTCAGACCAGTCGCGCTGGGGGCGGTTCAATGAATTGGCGGACTACAATCGCCAGTTCCTGCACAATATTCTGGAAAAAGCTTCTGCCAATGATCCCAAGCGCACACCGGTAATGCAGAAAATTGGAGATATGTACCAGTCCTGCATGGACGAACCGGCGATTAACGCCAAGGGCAGCACGCCGTTGAAGCCTGAATTGGATCGCATTGCCGCTATTTCCAATAAGGACCAGCTTCTGGAGACAATTGCTTATCTGCATTCCATCGGCGTGCCGGCCCTTTTTGGGTTTGGCTCATCGCCTGATCTGCATAATGCCAGCACGATGATTGCCTCAGTGAGCCAGGGCGGCCTGGGCCTGCCAGACCGCGACTACTACCTTGAGCAAGATGCCAAATCGCAGGAGACCCGCCAGAAATACGTGGAGCACGTAGGGAAGATGTTTGTTCTGCTTGGAGACAATGAAGCCACTGCCAAGAAAGAAGCGCAGGCAGTCATGGACATTGAAACCAAGCTGGCGGAAGCAGCTTATAAGCGCGTCATGATGCGCGATCCTAAAAATCGCGACCACAAGATGAAGGTGACGGAATTGGAAGCGCTGGCGCCTAATTTCCAGTTTGCTCGGTTCTTTGCCGCTTCCGGCGCGCCAGAATTTTCTGAAGTCAATGTGGTCCCCCCGGATTTCTTTCAAAAGACCAATTCAGTGGTGGACTCGGTTTCACTCGATGACTGGAAAGCCTATTTAAGATGGCATTTAGTCCGGGCTGCAGCGCCAACCCTCTCTGACCCATTTGTGAATGAGAACTTCAGCTTCTATGGACAGTATCTGGCGGGGCAGAAGGAACTGGAGCCACGGTGGAAACGCTGCGTCCAGACGACCGACAGGCTTTTGGGCGAGGCACTGGGCCAACCGTATGTGGATGAGACTTTTGGCGCTGACGGTAAAGCAAGAATGCTTAAGATGGTGAACGCGCTGGAAGCCGCGCTAGGAGACGACATCCAGAACCTGGATTGGATGACGGCACAAACCAAGAAACAGGCGCTGGTTAAGCTGCGCGCCATTACCAACAAAATCGGCTATCCGGACAAGTGGCGCGATTATGGAACAGTAAAAATCGTGCGCGGCGACTATTTTGGCGATGCGCAAAGAGCGCGCGAGTTTGAAGTGAAGCGCAACCTGAACAAGATTGGCAAACCGCTTAACAAAGATGAATGGGGCATGACGCCGCCTACGGTAAATGCCTACTACAGCTCTTCAAACAACGATATCAATTTCCCCGCCGGGATTTTGCAGCCGCCGTTCTTTGACAAAAGTGAAGATGACGCAGTGAATTTTGGGGGCATCGGCGTGGTGATTGGCCATGAGCTTACTCATGGCTTTGACGACCAGGGCAGCAAGTTCGATGCGGAAGGAAATTTCACCAACTGGTGGACCCCCACTGATCGCACCGAATTTGAAAAGCGTACCGACTGTATTGCAGATGAATACAGCTCGTTTGTCCCCGTAGACGATGTGCATCTGAACGGACGGCTTACCCTGGGTGAGAACACCGCTGACAATGGCGGCCTGCGTATTGCTCTGGCGGCGTTACGCAAAGATATCGCCAGCAATCCTAAAGCAGGCGCAAAGAAAGACGGGTTTACGGCAGAGCAGCGCTTCTTCCTGGGCTTTGCCCAGGTGTGGTGCCAGAACTCGACGCCGGAAAGCTCACGGCTGCTGGCCAAAACTGATCCGCATTCACCCGGACGGTTCCGCGTGAACGGCACCCTGCAAAACAGCCCAGATTTTGCCAAGGCATTTGGATGCAAAGCTGGGCAGAAGATGGTGAGCGCCAACGCATGCCACGTCTGGTAAAGCGCATAAACCCAACTCAAAGCGATGCCGCATCTTCAATAGGTGCGGCATTCTTTTTGCTTCATTTTTGCATTCGTCTCCCCGGGATGAAAATGAATGACGTTACTGCCGGGCCGGCTGCTTACCTTAGTAACGTACCTCTTCTATATCAATTGGCGATATAACCAACCCATTGGAAGCACCTCGTCAAGAAGAGGATAAAGGAACAGCCAGGTTCCCATATTTTGATATATGGATGATAAGAAGCAAGCTAAAGTGCAAGGTCTCCGCTTTGCGCGGTCGCTGCAGACGCTCGTCAAAATGGTCAATATGTTTTCCGCCGACCATAAGAGCGCGGCCGGCTTGCTGCAGCGAAGCTATGAACTGCTGAACCCGATCGTGAAGCAGGCGCGCCACCTGACTATTGGCTTTGTTGACCAGCGCGTTCTGCTGAACAACATTCTCACCGCAGAAGAGAGCCTTAAGCCGCTGGAAAATGAGTTTCTGAAGCGCGGAATTGGCGCTGTAACCTTTGAAGCAGGAATCACAATGGCGGCGTATAAGAATGCGATAGCTGCCATATCCGCCAATCCTAAAGCAATTGAAGAGAACGGCGGACTGCTGCCTTTCCTGGAGGAAAAGCGGCTTGAATTTGTCAGGATCTTTCCGGCCACCAAGACCGAGACTCGCAATGAGGACGGCGACACCGTCCTGGACATGGGCTCAGAAGAATTTCTAATTTCCAAAGCGCTCAGCAGCATGAATTCAGGCCTGCCGCGAGGCATTGAAAACCTGCTGACACAGATGGAAGTTTCAGGCGCAGGATATGGCACCGGACAAGGCGGGGCTGGTTTCGGCGGCGGGGGTGACGGCGGAACGGGCAACAGCAATGGTTCATCTGGCAGTGGAAACGCAGAAGGTGGAGTGGCGGTATATAACGGCGCCGGGGCCAGCGGCCAGGGTTACAGCGGATATTTGAGCGAGATGCAAAAGGTGGTGGAGCAGAAGTTCGAAGCATCGCTCAAAAATCCTGACGAAGACCCGCACAAGGCCTATGTTGAATTGGCCAAGATGCTGAGGAATACGAGGCCCGATTTTGTAGTTTCAAACCTGATGCCTCCCAATGGTGGTGAGGTGGGCACAGCAGAAACAAACTCTGAATCTGCGACCGCAGAGGTTTTTGAGGATACTGCGTTGCGCTGGGCTTTGCGGCGACTTTCCGCGACGCCAACCGGCGAAGAAGCCGTGATTGTTGAAGAACAGATCTTTCGCGTGTTGATGCGAAGCTTGCAGGCCACGCACTCTGCCGCGCGGCTGGCGCAGAAGCTGGCGCAGTTTGCCCAGGAATACGCGCTGCCCAAAGAGACCTACGGACGCATCCAGGAAGAGATACGCTGGATCACGCTTACCCCGAAGCAAAAGCTGCGGGAGTTGCTGGCCATCACTCGCTTCTCGCCGGCGCAATTCAGGCGAAGCCTGGAACTCATCAAAGAGCTTCTGCGCCTGGGCAAGCCTGATGATGCAGTTGCGCTGGGGGTACAGTACTTTTCCATTTTTGATGATTATCTTTCACTGGAGATCAATGAGGTTGGGCGGATTCCTGAGCTGCTGCGCAGCCTGGCTGGCACACAGGGAGAATTTTGGGAATTTGCCGCTGATCAGCTGACGCAAGCATTGGCCTCGCGCAAACTCAATCAGGTAGTGCACGTACAGGTGGTGAATGCGCTGGTTACGCTGGCCAAGATCGCCGCCACGTATGAAGACTTTGTATTGATAGAAAAAGTTGGCTCTGCGCTGGAAGCGAATGCCTCGTCCGATCCAGGCGCGCATTCGCGATGCTGCGGAGCAGGGATTGCAAACCTGCTTCAGGCTTCAGCGGTGGACCGGATTGCGGAAATCTTTCTGACCAGGAAGAACGATCCAACATGGGTGCGCACTGTGGCCAACATACTGCGTTGGGCCGGCTCTGGCGCCGTAGAGCGTCTTTTTATGGCTCTGGACCACGAACAGGTAGCAGTGAATCGCATGGCATTGATACGGCTATTGCGCCGTGTGGGATCGGCCGCGTTACCAGCGGCGCGACAGCGCTTGCAACACAAAGAGTGGTACGTTGTGCGCAACTCATGCAAGCTGCTGGGCGAACTTAAAGATCCTGAGTTGCTTACGTATATTCAACCGGCATTCGAGCACGCCGATGAACGCGTGCATAAAGCTGCGTTCCAGGCAGTGATCGAGAGCAGGCTCCCTGGCCGGGCTGCGGTGCTGGCCAATGCCCTTCCCTTGCTTTCTCCTCGATTGGTAGAAGAAGCGCTCTGCGAGCTGATGCATCAGGCCGATGCAGAAAGCCTGCCAGGCCTGGAAAAGTATTTCAGCGCAGCCGCGGCAAAGAATCCCAAGACGCTGCCGCTGGTGATTAACGTGATCTCCGCCATACCGCAGGAGAAAGCCGGCGATCTTCTCTTCAGCATCGCCAAAAATGAGAAGTTCGGTGTGGAGATTTGCAATGCTGCGAAGCAGGCGCTCTCATTTCGGGCAGCGCAGCGTGTGGAACGCTTTATGAAAACTCCGGAAGAGCAAGAGCAGCAGGCTGAAGCGCAGAAACTCAAGATCAGTGGCCTTGATCAGCTTATGCGGCATCTCAGCCGAGCCTGAGCTGTACCTCGGCTAAAAGCCCCCCGATTGTCTGGACTGTTTTTTGGCGCGACTAGAAGTCACGCCTTGCACTTATCATCCACTGGCACTTTTTCGCCACAACTACATGGCTCGCAAAGCCGGTGCTACCGGACGGCGCGCCGCGCGGATCGCAGGGAAAATTCCTCCGGCAATTCCCATCAGCAAAGCAAATACAATCCCCAATCCCAACAAGAATGGTGTTATGCGAAAGGCAAATGCCAGGTGGGAAAACGTTTGCCAGTTCATGGCTCCGGTGGTAAGTCCGTTTAAGGGGAGCACGGCAATGCAGCCGAGCAGGCCGCCGACCAGCGAGATGAGTAGTGCCTCAACCATAAACGAAAAGACCACGCTGCCTGCGCCAAAACCAAGAGCGCGCAGAGTGGCGATCTCACGCGAGCGTTCCGCCACGGCTGAATACATGGTATTCAGCGCACCAAAGATAGCGCCAATGCCCATGATGCCGGCAACAATCGATCCCAGCACCCTGATCAGGGTGCTCAGCAGCGTTGATTGTTTTTCGTAATACTCTACTTCGCGCATGATGTCCACGCTCATTCTGGGATCTGCGCTAATAGCGTCTTTAAACTGCTGCAATGAATCAGGAGAGGAGAGGTGAACCGTGACCGAATTGAAAAAATCTTCCGGCCGGTGGTAAGCCTGTTTAAGCAGCTTGGCGTCACACCACAGTTCGGAGTCAAAGGCGCTGCCGCCGGCATCAAAGACTCCCACCACCTGCCACTTTGCGCCGCCAAATTTTACGGTGCTGCCCAACGATAACCCCTGATAGGTATGGCTGACATTGCGGCCGATGACCAACTCAAAAAGACCGGGCTGAAACATCCGGCCTTCTACGATCTTGATCTTGCTGCGCACTGCCAGGGCTGCAGGCGTAATGCCGCGGACTTGGACATTGGCATCAGTTCCGGTGGTGACCAGGGGAAACGGCGCGATCAGCACAACCTCAGGGCTGACCAGAGTCTGGCCTCCATTGCGGGCCACTCCCGGCTCATCTTGAATGATTTTGACCTGATCGAGCGGTACGTTGCTGTCAATTTCTGAAGTAGCGCCAGCGCGCCTGACAATAGCGTTATCGTAAGAGCCGGAAGAGACCAGCGTGGCTTTGAATCCACGAGCCAGAGAAAGCACAGCCACAAAGACGCCGACCGTGCCGGCGATGCCCAGCACAGCCACAATGGCCGATGTCCAGCGTTCTTTTACGCTGCGCAGATTGTAAACAACCGGTATGGCCATTTCACACCCTCCTCAGAGCATCCACAACGCGCAGCCGCATAGCGCCAAGCGCGGGGAAAAAACCGCTTATCAAGCCGACGGATAAAGCCGCGGCAATCCCAATGGCAAACACTTCGCCGGAGAGATACAGAAGAGGCAGAAACGTCCGGACGGGATTGACATTTGCCGGCAGCAAGGTAAAGCCTTTGGCCAAAGCAAGCCCGAATACGCCTCCTACAATGGCGATCAGGGCCGCTTCACTCAACACCAAGAACAGTACAAAGCGGTCTGAATAACCTACCGCTTTCAATACGGCGAGTTCTGATGTTCGCTCACGCACGGCAATCGCCATGGTGTTGCCGGTGACCAGCAGCAAAGTGAAGAACACGATTGAGCCGATGCTCAGGATCAGGAATTGAATGTTGCCCATCTGCTTGGCGAAACCCGCGGCAAAGTTGGCTTCACTATCAGTATGCGTTTCGTAGTCAGAATTTGAGAACAGTGCATCCACGGCCTTGGCGACGCGCAGAGAGTTGTCAGGATTATCGACCTTGATGGTGTACCAGCCCACCATTCCGAGATAGCGATCAATCTTGTGGGTCTCCAGGTAATTTTCAAAATTGTCCCATTGAAACCAGAATTGCGTCTCATCATCCTTGGCGCGTGTGCCGTGATAGATGCCGTCAATATTGAATTCCCACGTTCCGGGCAGGAACGTTCCCTGAATGGGGATTCTATCTCCGACTTTCCAGCCGAACTTGTTTGCCGTGAAAGCGCCAACAATCGCCCCCTGACGATCTTTTACAAAATTCTGCCACTGGTCATCAGGAATGCTGAATTCGGGATACATCTTTCTTTGGGTTTCCGGATCAATGACGAACTGAGGGAAAAAATTCTTGGGGTCCTGATATACACCGCCAAACCAGTTTTGGTGGGTCACCAGCGTAACGCCAGGAATCTGCATGATGCGGTCACGATAAGAAAGAGGCAGCGGAGTGACCAACCCAACGCGGTTATAAGCGATCAGACGATCAGCGCCCGCCACGTCAATGCCTTGATTAAAGCCTTCTCTGATGACAAACAAAAGGCCGAACAGGCACATGGCCACGGCGAACGAGCCCAGCGTAAGGAACAGCCGTATTTTCTTGCGAAATAAATTAGCGCGAATGAGACCCAGAAACTTCATCGCACACCTCCGCTCGAAACCGATTGCCGGGAGTCTGCTTCCACCAGGACGCCTTTTTCCAGGTGCAGGGTCACGTCGGCCCGCCCAGCAACCACGGGATCATGTGTCACCATCAGTACGGTCTTCTTGTATTCCTTTACCAGGCGCAGGATCAGTTCCATAATTTCGTCAGCGCTTTTGCGGTCAAGATCGCCCGTAGGCTCGTCGCAGAGCAGGAACGTTGGGTCAGAGACAATAGCGCGAGCAATTGTGACACGCTGTTCCTGGCCGCCGGAAAGCTGGCGCGGGAAGTGGTGCATGCGATCACTCAGCCCCACAACTCCCAATGCGGTTTCCACGTGCTGGCGGCGTTGGGCCTTGGAAAGACTAGTAAGCAGCAGCGGCAGCTCAACGTTCTGGAAAGCTCTGAGCACGGGGATGAGATTGTACATCTGGAAAACGAAGCCAACGTGACGCGCGCGCCATTCTGTAAGACGGCGGCGCGACATGTGAGTGATCTCGTCTCCTGCCACGGTGATGCTGCCGGCTGAAGGGACGTCCAGGCCACCCAGCAAATTGAGCAGCGTGGTTTTGCCGGAGCCGCTGGGGCCCATAAAGGCCACAAATTCGCCCTTCTGCACGTCAAGGTTCAAAGCCTGCAAGACGTGAATCTGTTCGCCGCCGCGAGAATATGTTTTTCCCAGGCCACGGGCCTGAATCAGGCTATCTGAACCGCCGAGTCCGTCAACGCGTACCATCATTTCCCTCCTACTGCTTCACTTCTACTGTCTGGCCCTCGTGCAGTTTCTCTGCCCCGCGCACCACCAAAAGATCGCCCGGAGAAACACCCGCCAGCACCTCTACATCAGAGCCGCGATCCATTCCCAGGCTGATTGCGCGACGTTCCAGCTTTTGCTCCCGCACCAGATACACAATCTGCTTATCCCCATCTGTGTGCACAGCAGACTTAGGGATAATTGCTCTGGCATCAGTTCCACCTTTTTTCCCGGCGGGCGGTTCAGGGCTTAGAAATGCCACCTTCACGCCCATGTCCGGCAAGATTGTGTCATCGAGTTTGTCAAAAGAGATACGCACCTTGACCGTTGCTTTTTGGCGATCGGCCGTGGGAATCACCGTACGCACATGGGCAGGCAAGTCGCGGTCAGGATATGCATCCAGCGTGGCTCTTACAGGTTGCCCCGGCTTTACGCGCGCGATATACGATTCGTTTACGTCAACTTCGATTTCCAGCGAATTCATGTCAACCAGCGTGGCGATGCCGGTCCGGGTAAAGCCGCCACCAGCGGAAAGAGGAGAGACGATTTCACCGCGTTGCGCGTCCTTGGATACGATGATTCCGTCAAACGGCGCACGAACCGTGCAGTTATCCACATCCTGCTGGGCCATGCCGATTTTTGCATCGGAGGCGCGGACCTGCTCTTTGGTAAGCGCGATCTTGGAATGCAGGCTCTCTGCCGTAGTCCTGGCCGTATCAAGCGCTTCAGGGCTGATGACACCTGCGTTATGCAAACCCTGGGCCCGTTGCCACTCGCGATCTGCATTGGCTGATTGAACGTGCAGATCGGAGAGCGCCGCTGCGGTGGCGTCACGATCGGTTTTAGCTGAGACCAGCGCCGCATCCGGTTGGGAGCAATCGAGCGTGGCAAGCACTTGCCCGGATTTTACGCGCAAGCCTTCTTCCGCATATATCTGATCAATGCGGCCGGTAACTTTGGCGGCAACAGTAGCGCGGCGGCGCGGCGTGACGTAACCGCTGGCATTCAGAAGAGCTTCAGCTTTAGCGCCCGTTGCCGGCTGGGCTGCTGCCACTTCAACCACAGGTTTCTGCGTGCGGAAGGCAAGAAGAAGCCCACCGATAAGCACAAGACCGCCCACTGCCGCGGCAAACATTCCCAAACGCTTGCCAGTCTTACTGGAGCGGCGAGAGTGGTCCTCAATGCGCAGTGAACCAAGGTCGTGCCGGGGCGGCATGGTGGTGCTCATAAGTAATCAATGATTCCCTCAAAGTGTGATTCGTTGCGCTTTTATTGCACAACCCTATTTGGCCCGGGCGGAAAATTCGGATCGATGGGTTATTTCATGCTGCGGACGAGTGTGCGCTCTGTTCATCCACAACAAAAAACCGCCAACATTCTTTTTTCTAATGATAACGCATTGTTACGGGATGCGTTTATCAGTCCTTGCTTTTGTTAAATTCACGCAGCAGCGCGGGGCGGTTTTCCCTGAGATCGCGACCGTCACGCTCTGAGGGATAAGGATCTTCACCCTTAAGCCCGTTCCACAGGATTTGGTTGAAGCGATCGGTATCCAGCTTGTCTTCCACGCTGAAGTCAAAACCTTTGGTTTGTTCCGACCAATAGGCCGCGTCATGCATGGGAGCCGACCAGGAGGCAAGATCGCCGGATTTCTGCTGCGGTCTAGGTTCTGGCGCAGGCAGAGGCAGTTGGGTGGAGTACAAAATTTTGGGCACGGCTGCAGTATAGGTCCAGGAGCGCTGTTTGGTGGAGAATACCTCGGTCATGGGAGACTCAAACGCATCGTATAGACCCAGCGGCTTCATTCCCAAAACTTTTTCAATGGTGCGCAGCAATGAGACGGTTGTGTAATAGCGGGAAACAACAGCGCCCTGTTTCACATAAGGGCCAGCAATAAGAGCAATGCTGCGGTGAGCATCTACATGGTCGGCGCCGTTCTGGGCGTCATCTTCAATCACGAATATCAGCGTGTCTCTGGCATATTTGCTGTGCGCTACTTTTTCCAGGACCAAGCCGACGGCGTAGTCATTGTCCGCCATCATGGTTTCCACGGTGTTGACGCCATCCTGAGCTTCAGAAAAATTTCCGAAGTGATCGTGCGGCAGGCGAAGCAGTTCCAAGTTCGGCAGGTTGTTGTTCTTCACATAGCCGTCAAACTCGCGCTCCCATTCTTTGAAGCGCCAATAGTCAGCAAAGCGCATATCAAAGCTGCGGAAGTAGGGATCGGTAATGTCCTGCAGGCGCACATTGGTGGGAAAAGCAACACGCACTCCTGCTGCGGCAGGATCATGCAACAGCGGCACAGCAGGGCCGCCATTCGGCGTGGCGGAATAGTGAGCCAAATTGGCGAAGAAGCCATAATTTCGTACTGTGAGTTTGGCCCGCAACGCCGAGTCCCATAGATAACCAGCGCCTGTCTCATCTTCTTCCGGACCATCTGGCGCAGCCACATCGGCAGGACCGGGCAGTTGATCATCTTGGTCTTCAGCTTCGCCGTGGGTATGGTCTTCAGCCCGCGGCGCGCCGATATTGATGCCACGGTTCATTCCTTCAACGTCATATCCAATGCCGCGGTCCGCGTAATTCATGGGAATAGTGCGCTCAACATAGTCAGTGGCTCGCGCGGCCGTGCTCCAGTTCCAGCCAATGCCGCTGACCTCGCCGCTGTCATAGAAATTATCAAGCGTGACAAACTGACGCGCGATGGCATGGTGGTTTGGCGCAAGAGGTTCAGGGAAGAGAGCAAGCCGGGGATCGCCATTGCCTTTTTCCAGATCACCCAGCAATTGATCGTAGGTTCGATTTTCTTTAATGATGTAGATGACGTGATGAATCTTGCTGTGCAAAAACGCAAAGAGAGCATCACTCTCAGGGTGCTTTGCTGGCAAAGGAAAGTGATTGTTGCGCGCAACCTGCAACGTGAGAATCTTCAACGCTTCTGGCGCAGGTCGTGGAATGGTTGTAAGGCTGCCTTTCTCCAACTGCCACACATATTGCTGAGCCAGAGCGCAAGGGCGATCGCCAGTGGTGGCAAAATCCTTGCGGCAGTTTCCGGGATTTGGGCCGGGGATGGACTTAGCGTTGACGACATAGAGGAACTTGCCATCGCGGCTTACACTCACAGCGTTGGGATACCAGGCGGTTGGAATCAGACCCCTCACGCGGCCTTCGTCCAGTTCGCGATCAAGATGAATCACAGCGACAGAGTTTGTACCGCCGTTGGTGACGTAAAGAGTCCTGTCGTTTGGTGAAAGAGCAAGGCCGGTTGGATTTGCGCCTTTGAAATTTGATCGTGCGGACAACATGCCGGTTGGGGCAGTGGTTTTGATCTCGGATAGAACTCGATCTTTGCCCGTATCAACGAGTACAACGGAGTCACTGTTATCGGCTACGGCGAAAAGAACTGTTTGGGCCGGATTCAGAATCATCTTACCGGGCTGGCCGCGTGTTTTGATCCGGGCGGTGATAGCCGGAGCGGCGCGTAAATCAATCACTACAATTTCACGATCGCGCAGCGAGGAAACGTAGGCTTTATCGTTCCCTTTGAAAACTACGTCATACGGATACTCGCCGCCGGGGACTTCTTTCTGCGCGGGATCATTTTTTCCCGGACGCAGGTCCAGCTCAGCGATAACTTTTCTCTGAACCAGATCGACAAGAGAAACAGAATCATTTGCGTTATTTGCAACCAGCAAGCGCGTGCCGTCAGCGCTTACGGTCAGCCCGGCAGCAATTGGCTTGTTGTTCCTATTCCCTTCTTCGTCACCGTTGCCGAGCCCATACTTGTGCCCCAGAGAGATAGCAGGCAGGGATTCAGACCAGCGAGCTTCATTTTGGTCTGGGCTTTGATCTTGGGTGAAAATGTGGACGTTGTCTTCCATCCCGCCGGAGACAAAAAAGGTTTTGCCGTCCGGCGCCCAAGCCATCCCCATATAGGTATTCGGTATCGGCAACGCCTGCCGCTTTACCGGCGGATTGTGCGTTACGTCATAAATAAAGACATATTCGTTCGACAGCGCAGAAATGGATTTGCCCTTGATGTCTGAAACGCGGTTGTAGCCGCTGGTGAGAACCAGAAGCGTGTTGCCGTCTGGGCTGAGTGCGGTTGCAATCGGATGATCCGCGAGGTATTCGGGCATCCCGGGCAAATCAGGGTTTAGGAATTGCAGAGTGGATCCAAGTGCGGCCGTTGGGGTGATGCTCATTCCCGTTGGCACCCGCTCTGGTGTAGCAGTCTTTTTCTGGGCTTCGGCGCGTGAAAGGCAGAGAAGAAGAATGCAGAGGATGACCACAGCAAAAATTCTGGAGGTGAGAGCGCTGCCTGATGATGCAAGACTGAGGTTGTCCAATTTACATCCCCCGCGAATTCTTCTCCATGCTTGATTTGAGCCTGGCAGTGGAAGTCTTCCCCAGCGTGTCATTGAGCAGCGCGGCCAGGCGCAGGCCGGCCAGCGCCAGCTTTTTGTTTACAAGATCAATGTTGGACTGGTAATAATGCTCATCGATTGCCGCAGGCTTTTGCTCAATGATCTGCCGCGCTTCTGAGTGTGACTCATTCGCCCAATCCTCCGGAGTGCCCTGCGCCTGTTGTGACAGATGCTGCTCGTCAATCAGTTTATTCAAATGCTGCACGTACTCTTCTTCAGAAAGCCCGGTGTGTTCGAGCAAAAGCGAATCCCAGGCCCAGTGCAGGTTGCAATCATAGCCACCGCATTTGGAAGAGCCGAAGACCGGCAGCTTAATGTCATTGCCGCCGCGGGCTTCATCAATGGCGTGGAGAGGCTGGTGCAGATCGCCGACAAAGTGAACGACCCACTTCAAGGCTTCCAGCCGGTCGGCGCGAGAAGCTTTTTCATCGGCAAGGACCTTGCTGAAAATTTCTATGCGATCGACAGCGCAGTTGTGATGGTCAGTCTGCGCGTCCTTGTGATTGTCCTGAGGGCGAAAACAGTCACGCTGAGATGAGAAGCCTGCTGCGTCTTTGGGAATATCGACAAAATGCCAGTCGTAGCTTTCGTCGTGCTCTTTTCTGACCTGGTCCGCCCAACTGGCAATGGAAGCCAGACTATCATGGCCGAGCAGCAACTGAAGATTCTTGCGGGCCAGCGGAGTGAGGCGTGACTGGGCGATATCAGCGACAATGGCGTGGCCTTTAGGCCCCCAGGCCACCAGTTGAGTGGAGACCAAGGCAAAAAGGAGAAGGAGAGCGATAAGTTTTTTCATGGAGGACCCGATTGTATCCAATAAAAGCGCGGCAGCCGAAGCTGCCGCGGAGTGAGTTCACGATACGGTTTAGAAATGCACACGCACGCCCAACTGGATTTGCCGGGGCGTGTACAGGAAGTTGCTGTTGTTAACGCTGGTGGTTGAGCCAAACAGCGGCGTGAAGCTGTTGTTGACATTGAAATTCAAGCATGGCGCTGTTGCAGAGCAGGCAACAGTGCCAGATGCCGTGTTCACATTGCCGGTGGAGACGAAATAACCAGTCGTGTTCACGCCCATCACGTTCTGCTTGTTGGCGATATTGAAGACATCAGCCATCAGCTCAAGTCTGTACTTTTCGCGGAAGCTGAAGTTCTTGCCAAGACGCACATCCGTCAACCACGTCATGGGCTGGCGGAATGAGTTATTGCCAAGAATGTCAATGCGGTTGGTGCCACCGGAGTTGTTGATACCGCCAAGGGATGCTCCGGGAGTGGTAACGCCCGGCAAAGGTGCGTTACCGGAAACCAAAAGGGTGTACGGCAGCCCATTCTGGATCTGGTACACGGGCGCAAACTCCCAGCCATTGGCGAGTATTCCGGCCCAGCCTTCTTTCTTCCAGGGCGATGTAATCACGGCATTCAGGACAAAACGGTTGGGAACGTCATACTGTGAGTTGCCCTTTTCCGCCGCGATGCTGTTGGGGAACAAGAACGTATTGGTTGAGGTGAAGGTGGTCTGGTTTTGACCGAAATCAATAGCGTGCGACCAGGTATAGCTGGCGCCGAACTGAATGTTGTGGCTCATGCGATGGTTTGCCTGAACGACAAACGCGTTATAGCTGCTGTTGACGCCGCTCAAGATGTCACTCATGGAGCCAAAGTTGGCGTTAGGACGAGCCTGGGTTGGGCTAAAAGGCCCAAACAGCTGTGTTGTGTAAGTCCCTGATCCCAAGGGCCCACCGTTGAGTACCTGATAAGTAATGGTGCTGATGTTGTTGGTGGCAACATTGGTATCAACAAAGGTAGGCAACTCACGGCCCATGCTACCCAGGTAGCTAAGCGTGACCACCGTTCCCCAGCCAAAATCGTGCTCCAGGTTCATATCAAACTCATGGACTTGTGGGTTCTGGAAATGCGGATCAAAGTAAACAATGTTCTTGCCCGTACCGCTCAGTGAAGTCAGGATCTGGGGGAACGAAGGCGCGCCGGGTGTTGATGGAGTAAAGGACAGCGATACCTGGCTGCCAGGCGCTCCGGTATTGGTAAGAGCATTGAATATGGTTGAGTTGATGACACGGCCATAATAGAGGCCATAGCCAGCCCGTAGGATGGTCTTGCCGTTGCCAAACACGTCATAGGCGAAACCTACGCGAGGACCGAAGTTGTTCTTGTCACTTGGCAACTGCCCGGTCTGCGGGGCCAGAGGATTGACCAAGCTGGCAACCGGGTCAGGCATCTGCTCGTATTCATAGCGCAGGCCAAGCGAGAGGCTCAGGCGAGGATGAATTCTCCAGTCATCGGCCACGAACCATGAATAATCATTGGTGGTGAACTCAAGACCTGGCAGGCCCAGACCTTGAGAATACGATGTGTAGCAGGGTTTCCCGGCGCAGGTATTCGGCGCATTCAGGTCAGAGAAGTAATTCAATAGGCTGCTGTAGCTATAGCTGCCAAAGCCGTTGAACAGGTTTTGAGAATTGTCATTGACGTGGCTGAAATCCATGCCGAACTTGAAATTGTGCTTGCCGTGAGCCCAGGTCACGGTGTCCGCGATCTGGTTCCGGGTTTCGTCAGGGAACTTTGACCGCTGCAGGAAGTTGGGCACGCCGAAGGTAAAGCCGTTGGTGATGGAAACGGTGGGCGGCAAACCAAGCGGATTGGTAAACGTGGGAGCGTTAACCAGGTTTGCCAATTCATAGGGACTGGGCTGCTGGCTGAACTCATACTCGAAGTCGCGGCCATATTGGAACCGGACTTCATTGGTGATGGTCGAACTAATGGAAGTATCCAGCTTAGCCACGCCCCATGTATCGTTCACAAAATCATTACCGAAGCTGTCAATTCCGCGAGTCACAGTAGGTGCAGTCTGAATACCTGCCGGCGATGACCAGCGCATGCGATTCACTTCAAATGATGCGTGATTCTTGGTGTTGATCTGCCAGTCAAGCTTGGGGAGAAAGATGTTCTGGTCACCAGTACGTGCGACAGGCCCCAGCATTGTGTTCAGTCCTGCGAGATCGTTGGTATAGATGGTGCCGGCCTGGGCGGGTGTAACTCCAAGCCGTGTGGCGAGAGTGGAGAGAGTTGTGGCTGTGGGAGCCGCAAAGAATGCTGTCGGGTTGCTGGTTACCGCAGTTCCGGGAAAGTTGTGACGATACCAGTCATAAGCTACGAACAGGAAAAGCTTGTCTTTGATAATCGGGCCGCCGACGCCAAACCCGGCAATCTTGCGCCAGTCAGTTGGCTTGAAGTTTTCTGGAGTGAAAACTCCGGGAGAAGTCTGTACAGCGATCTGGGTGAACGGATTAGCAGCGCCCCAAACATTATCACGATCAAAAAAGTAGCCTTCGCCGTGGATCTGGTTGGTGCCGCTCTTTGTTACGGTGTTGACCACGCCACCGGCGGAGCGGCCATACTCAGAGGAGTAGTTTGAGGTATTGACCTGGAATTCCTCAATGGCAACCTTGGGCGTTGAATATCCGGCGCGCGTGCGTCCGCGCTCTTCAGAGAAGAAAGCCTGGTTGTTGTCAGCGCCGTCTACCGTGTTGTTATTCAACAGGGTGCTGATGCCGCGAAAGCTCAGCAGACCGAACGCGTTGGAGTCGCTTACCACGCCGGGCGTCAACAGAGAAAAGTTTGACCAGCGGCCGCCATTGATAGGCAGGTTGGCAATCGCAACCTGGTTCAGTGTGGGTGCGAAATCAGCCGAAGTAGTGTTGATCTGCGGCGTTTCAGCAGTTACGTCCACAACCTCTGAAGTGCCTGCCACGCCCAACCGCGGCGAGAGATCTGTGACGCTGCCAACCGAGACAATTACCTGTTGGGCGCTGTATTTGGCCATTCCGCTGGCGGTAATGGTAGCGGTGTAATTGCCGGGCTGCAGTCCGGTAACGCGATAGTAACCGGATGCATCGCTGTTGGCCGCCTGTTCGGCGTTGGTCGCGGTGTTGTGGACCACAACCCTGGCGTTAGGGACGACAGCTCCTGTGCTGTCATAGACTGTGCCGCCAATGGCGCCATCGGTGGTGGACTGCGCATACAGCAGCGCGCTGCAACACATGGCAAGCAGCGCTACTGTAACTAGCCGTGGAAGTAAACTCCAAAAGCGTGACTTCATTGCTCTCTCTCCTGTGAAGGACTTCAATTGGCGGGATACCGTGAAACCAGGGCACCCATCATATTCATGAACGCCAGAAAAGCAAGCCAGAAAACAGAATTTTCCCAGCGTGTTCCGGCTTGATCTTACATAGCGATTGTTGCGATTCTATGAAGCTACAACAAATTAATTGTGGAAGTCCTGTGGATAGCTGTGTAAACCTTGGCAAATTGCGCTGAGATATGAAATTTGGTAAATCCGGCCGATTTTGGGGTGATGGGCAGGTAGAAATTTGGCAGGTTGAAGGAATGACAGATGTAGGCTACTCTTGGCGCGGTACACCCCAGATGAGGATCGCCGGAGGAGAAAAGGTGACCTGGACTGAAACATTTAATTGCGATATCTGCGGCAAGCAGAAGGGGAGCGTGGATCACTGGTGGCTGGCGTGGAGCGAACCCTACAGTCCTCATCCGGATGCTCCGCAACGGCATTTGTTCAAGATCTATCCGTGGGAAAACATGTTGGCTCATGACGCCACAGTGAAACATCTGTGCGGGCAGGCCTGCCTGCAAAAACTTGTCGATCGCTGGCTGAATACTGAGATGGAAATTGGACACGCTGCGGGTATGAGCGCTGCAAAGCACTAAGGAAGCACACTGTTGGTGCTTGTCCCGCAAAAAGACAAAAATCAGCCAACCTGAACAGACAGCATAGAGATCGAGCCACCATCCACACCCTCAACCGGGAATGAGACTGCTTCGCCGGTCTGGCGAGCGCCAATCACATAGAGCAAAGGCAGGTAGTGGTCAGGGGTAGGAATGGAGAGCAAGGCGTCGTGGCCCAGCTTTTCATAGTCGACCAGTGGCCTATGCTCAGCAGCCAGCAGCATTTCACGTGCCTCTTGCTCAAATCGCACCGCCCAATCAAAAGGTTCCACAACATGACGGCCCCACGCATAAGCATGCAGGTTATGCACCAGGTTGCCGCTGCCAACGATCAAGACTCCCTCATCACGTAGCGGCGCCAATCGCTGGCCAATTTCATAATGGAACGCAGGAGGCTGGGTTTCATCGATGCTGAGCTGGACTACTGGAACATCCGCTTGCGGATAAACATGGCAAAGCACGGCCCAGGTTCCGTGA
>DASRDW010000091.1:0-20128 GCA_035652415.1 Candidatus Angelobacter sp.
TCATGCCCTTTGCAGGTGCGCTGACTGTAACAAGCGTGGCTGCGCGTTACGGTCATGGGCCGCTCTGGCTTCTGGGCGTGGCCACCGTGGGCGCTTTGGGCTGCA
The DNA here is from genome assembly GCA_035652415.1 of Candidatus Angelobacter sp. Taxonomy (GTDB): domain Bacteria; phylum Acidobacteriota; class Terriglobia; order Terriglobales; family Acidobacteriaceae; genus Angelobacter. The sequence continues at coordinate 106 of DASRDW010000091.1, forward strand.
ATCTGGGTTCAGTGATCGCCTATGAAATTGGCTGTTACGGCGGGCGTCCGCTAGTGGAGCGCTACGGCTCGCATATTTTCCTGGGCAGGCATGAGCTGGAATTAGCCGAGCGCTTTTTTAAGCGTTTTGGAGCGGTTGCGGTTTTCTTTGGGCGACTGCTTCCGGTGATCAGGACTTTCATCGCACTGCCCGCCGGCATTGCCCGGATGCCGCGCCTGCGCTTTCATATTTATACATTCACAGGCTCATGGCCTTGGTGCTTTGCGCTGGCCTGGATTGGAATGAAGCTGGGAGAGCGATGGGAGACAGATCCGCGCCTGAAACAGTGGTTCCACCGGATGGACGCGTTGATTGTTTTAATTCTGCTTGCGGGCATTATTTGGTTCGTGTGGTCGCATTGGAAGGGCCGGGTACGAGTGACGGCCTGAGGTCTTTAACCATAGAACTAAGTTTACAAACGCTTCTCAATACGAGAAGATTATAAGTTTGCACTCACCTTAAGGACGGTTCCGTATTAATGGCATCTTCTGACAAGTCGAATTCAACCAAAATCGCTCCCGCCAAAGGCAAGCTGGGGATCATGATTCCCGGCATGGGCGCCGTAGCCACCACTTTTATGGCCGGCGTGGAGGCCGTGCGCAAAGGAATCGCCGAGCCCATCGGCTCACTGACGCAGATGGGAACCATCCGTCTGGGCAAGCGCACGGAAGGGCGATCGCCAAAGATTAAGAAATTTGTCCCGCTGGCTGATTTGGATGACATTGTATTCACGGGCTGGGACCTCTTTGAAGAGGATGCTTATGAATCCGCCATGCACGCCGGCGTGCTGGAGAAAGAGCAGCTCAACCAGATCAAGCCATTCCTGCGCTCCATTAAGCCACGCAAGGCGGTATTTGACCGCAATTACGTGAAGAAACTCGACGGCAAGCATATAAAGAAAGGGAAGAACAAGCGCGATCTGGCGGAGCAGTTGCGCGCTGATATTCGCGATTTCAGAAAGAAGTCTGGCGCTGATCGGCTGGCGATGATCTGGTGCGGCTCGACTGAGATTTTCCTGAAGCAGACTGCTGTGCACGAATCGATTGCATCATTTGAGCGTGGCCTGGAAAAGAACGACGAGAACATCGCGCCTTCAATGATCTATGCCTATGCGGCTCTCTCTGAAGGCGTGCCTTTTGCCAATGGCGCTCCAAACCTCACCGTGGATATTCCGGTGATGCATGAACTATCCAAGAAAAATGAAGCGCCAATCGCCGGGAAAGATTTTAAGACCGGACAAACGCTGATTAAGACGATTCTGGCTCCGGGCTTCAAGGCGCGCATGATTGGCCTGCACGGCTGGTTTTCTACCAATATTCTCGGCAATCGTGATGGCGAGGTGTTGGACGATCCCGGCTCGTTCAAAACCAAGGAAGAGTCGAAGCTTTCAGTACTGGAGCATATTCTCCAGCCCAAGCTCTATCCCAAACTTTACGGGAATATTCATCACAAGGTCCGCATCAACTACTATCCGCCGCGGGGTGACAACAAAGAAGGCTGGGACAATATCGATATTTTTGGCTGGCTCGGATACCCCATGCAGATCAAGATAGACTTCCTGTGCCGCGACTCGATTCTGGCCGCGCCCATTGTGCTTGATCTGGTGCTCTTTCTTGATCTGGCCAAGCGCAGTGAGCAGTTACGTGGCCTGGGCGTACAGGAGTGGTTGAGCTTCTATCTGAAGTCGCCAATGACTGTGCCGGGGCTTTATCCTGAGCACGATCTGTTCATCCAGTCAATGAAGCTCAAGAACACCTTGCGCCACCTACGGGGTGAGCCGCTTATCACCCATCTTGGCCTTGAGTACTACGACTAATGGGTTGGCGGGATGCTGTTTTGCGCAGAAAAGCTGGCTTTGGAGACAATAATCCGCTAGAATAAAATTATGTCGAATCACGATATATCTGTCCACGTTGATCAGAAAGTTGACCTTCTCAATAAAACCGCAGATTTCTATCGCCGTTCCATTGCAGATTACTGGGAATTTGCCAAGACAGAACGTAAACCCAGGACGAAGAAACAACTGGAGCAGCGGCTTCAGAGCATTCTTCAAGAGATTGAGTCTTTAAAGCATCCCATGGCGTAGCCGGTTTAAACTGGCCCCTGCCATAAAAACAAAAGCTCGCATTGCTTTCCCCAGTCTTAGCCTTTGGCAAGGTTCCAACGCGCCTTTGCGGGACATACCATGCGTCCCGATCCGGAGAGCAGAGAAACACCGCGCGGCAGCTTGGCATCAGAGTGAAGATGAAGACGGGGTGGATGTGGTGTCTCATTTTCGCGCTCCTGATGAGCTGCATCCCACTTCCCGCCGCAGACGGCACCTTCAGCGGAAAGGTAATTGATCCTCCAGAAAATACGCCCCATGTTCCCGGTTGGATATTCGTCCAAGGCAGGAACCGTATGTTACGGCGCGTGGAAGTGGCCCACGCCGTTGTTGTCTTTGGTGAAGAAATCCCCTCCAGCCAGCGCCGAAAATGCAATTCAGACTGCCTCACTCCAGGGCAGGAAGTGAGAGTGACGGCCCAGCAGGATTCAGCAGGGGAATGGCGGGCCAAGCGAGTGGAAATACTGCATTTGGCCACAGAGATAGCCGGTGCGAACCAGAAAACTGCTTCTTTACTAAACTTAACTCCGTCCCTCTCTCTAAGAAGGCTAACCAACTCTGATAATTGCGCATCGCACCCAGTACGGGATAAATCCAAAGATACGTATATATCACAGAGGTATAATGAGCGTGTCCTCAAGCAGGTCCCGTTCCTAGCTGGAGTGTGTTATGAAATTTAAGGCATTATTGCTTTCGTCCCTCCTGGTTGCCGGGTTAAGTCTGTCCGCTTCGGCATTTGCCCAGGATGATCAAAAAAAGGCCCAGACTCCAAGCAGCCAGACGCAGCAGCCTGCAGCCAATCAGACACAGTCCCAGGCGCAGCCTAGCCAGACGACAGCGCCAGCGTCCTCCGATCAGACCCAGGCACAACCCGCTGACCAGAGCCAGGCAACGGCCGCTCAGGATCAAGATCAGCCTGTGACCGATCAGAAGAATCAAGACAAAGATAAAAAGGACAAGGACAAAAAAGACAAAAAAAAGAAACACAGCGGCGGCAAAGACGACGTGGACGCCATCGGCAACCGCAAGGTGGCTGGCTGGGATTGGTACTCCATTGAGAGCGAAATCCGCATGGGCAAGGAATACGCCACTCAGATTGAATCCAGCCTGAAAATGGTGACTGATCCTGTGGTCAACGAATACGTGAATCGCATTGGCCAGAATCTGGTGCGTAACTCTGATGCCAAAGTGCCATTCACCATCAAAGTGGTGGATTCTGACGTGATCAACGCCATGGCACTGCCGGGCGGATTTTTCTATGTGAATTCAGGCCTGATTCTGGCTGCCGATGATGAAGCTGAGCTGGCCGGCGTAATGGCCCATGAAATTGCTCACGTTGCTGCCCGCCACACCACTCGACAAATGACTCGTGCTCAGTTTGCCAACTTTGCCAGCTTGCCCCTGATCTTTGTGGGCGGCGGCATTGGCTTAGCGGCGCGCGAAGCGGCCGGTATTGGCTTGCCCGTTACGTTCCTCAAGTTCTCACGTGGATTTGAGGCTGAGGCTGATTACCTTGGCATTCAATACATGTATAAAGCCGGCTACGATCCAAACGAGTTTGTGAACTTCTTTGAAAAGATCCAGGCCCAGGAGAAGAAGAAGCCGGGTTCCATGGCCAAAGTTTTCTCTGACCATCCGCAGACGCCAGATCGCATCCAGAAATCGCAGGAAGAGATTGCTACGATTCTGCCTCCACGTGACCAGTACATTGAGACGACGTCAGAATTCAATGATGTCAAAGCACGCTTGGCGGCAATTGAAAACCGCCACAAAGTTGATGACGCTAATAACCCCAATAAGCCTTCGCTGCGGCGTTCACAAGCCTCTACCAAGGACGGCGACAAGAAGGACGATGATCGCCCAACCTTGAAGCGTCGCGATCAGCAATAAACGAAATTACGCTTTCAAAAGCCCACAGGCGGCCCATTGAGGCCGCCTGTTTTATTGCGTTAGGGAACAGAATTTAGGCAGAGGTAATCGGCTTCCCGGGGAAATGCTTGCCCAGGATACACAGATGCAGTTTTTCCATTAAATCCAGCATTTCAGGCCGGATGCTGGCAGCGACAAAAGACCGGCACTTCCTGCAGGTAGATTCCGTCAGCCGCGCTTGTCTTAGGCTTCGTCTAAAGAAACCATGGTCAGACGGATTGCGTCCGCTGGGGGGAGTTCTCATGGCTTTTCTCCAATTCTGTGAATGATCATGCCACAGAAGTCTCAACTAGCGTGAGTAATAATTCGCGACTTTTAGGTAAAAGAGTTACGGATGGCCCTTGGCCAAAATCCAGCTCTGATTCAATTGCTGAAGAGGCAAGCTGCTTTGGAAAGCGACCATTAAAAAGGCGAAGGGAATGAGATACCTCCGCCCTTGAGATGAGAAGCACCTGGGGTGTTAAAACAGCAATCCAGCCAACCTTATTTGCTGGCGAACGACTCTGCTGCTTTGGCAGACAATCCCTTTGCTTTGTTAAGATTGCCTTCAACAATCTTCATTTCATGCCAGTCGTAAGGAAACTCCTTGCCGCAATCCAGGCATGCCACGTAAGTTCCCGTGATAGAAGCTGCTTCAGAGAAGCGCTGGCCTGGTCTTTTAGTAATCGGAAAGCTGAAGTTTTTGTGGCTGCAACCGAACAGGACATCAAGCAGACTCGCCATAAAAATCACCAACCCCAAAACTGCGGGTTCCTAAGAAGCGTTATCTTGCCGACCTGGCATATTGTACTACAGGACATGGCCTAATGTACACATTAGTCCAGTGTCTGCCGTACTGTTACATTAGATTCAGAGTAGCCGGAAAAGGTTCGCAGCCAAACGGGCAGAATTTTGCACCTACTGAAGATGATGTAAATATTACAGCCTATGACCAGCGCCGCTTCAGGGTGTGAAGCTTGAAATCCTGAATCCTAGAATTTTCAATCCATAATCCCGCCTAACTTGACAATGGACAGGAATGAGCCGTACTATCGGCGTGCATTTTAAAGCAAGGAGCGATTTAGCATGAAAATCACAAAGATCGAAGACCGGATGATCGCGAGTGAAGCGGAACAATCGCCAGCTGTCGCATGCGTCTTACCCCCATGCGTCTTTCCATGCACCACATGCACTCCCTGCCGCCCGGAGTGTACTCAATCGCAATTGAGCCAGCCGGAGCTACCCCAGGCGTGCGGCCCTTGGGGCGCCGGGTTTGCATCGTTAGGCCAATAACGCTTTCAACTATCGCCAGCCAAAGTGCAAAGAGGCTGGCGCCTATCTTTGCGCGTAAGCGTCTCCGGGCGAGCGGTTGTTGAAGCTTGCCTCAAAATAATCTCGTCTTGACCAAGCAGTAATGTGGGCGACTGGTTTCGAGAGGCTTGGCTAATTTGAAGAAACCACGATTGCCAGCGTACTTCCACGTGTTGACTGAACCTGCGGGCGAGTCAGGGGAAACGTTTCTCTACTTCATTTCCCAGCGCCGCCGGATCAAAGTTCAAACTGCGCGCTCGCGGGAGTTTCACGAGCGGGTGATCCCGTTGCTGGATGGCAGACACACGGTGGAGGAGATCGAAGCAAACCTGGCGGGAGTGCTTACTTCTCAGGAACTCAAGCAGGGGCTGGATTTGCTGAGCGCCCATCATATCCTTCAAGACGACGGACAAACGCAGTTGTCGCCTGAGCTTTCCCCCCGTCTGGAGCCGCAGCTTAACTTCTTCCACGAACTAGGGTTGGACGCAGCCCGCGCGCAGCAAAAGCTTGCGAATTCTCAAGTCGCAGTAATAGGGATGGGAGGACCGGGCGCTACTGCGGCCCTCTCGCTAACAGCGGCCCAGGTAGGAGCAATTCGCTGCTTTGACGCGCTTCCCATTGCCGCCGCTGACCCTTACCTGAACTGTTTGTTTTCCGCTGAAGACGTGGGCGCACCGCGAGTCGATGCCGTTTGCCGGCGAATCCGGGCCTTGTCGCCGAAGACCAAGGTAAGCGCCCAGACCGATGCACTGGAAACCGAAGCTTCCATTCTCCAGGCGATCACGGGATGTGATTTTGTAATTTGCTGCGTCGATCCTGGATTGAGCGCCGTAATTTACAGGTTGAATCGCGTTTGTCTACAGGCCGGAATTCCCTGGACTTCTTGCACAATCTCAGGCTTTGAGGGATTGTTAGGCCCGACCATTCGCCCCCATGAGACGGCCTGCTACATGTGTTACAGCATGCGCACCGTCGCCTGCGCCGATAACCCTGACGAAGCATTCTCCTATCTGCGCTTTCTCGACCGTCGCAAGCAGGACGACAGCGGAACGCGCGAAAACCTGGCTTTTGGCTCCGGCATTATGGGAAACATGATTGGCCTGGAAGCCTTGAAACAACTGACAGGTTTCGCGCCTCCTTCAGCTCTGGGGTCACTGATCGTAGTTGACTTCCTGCAACTCACTTTGCAGAAGCACCTGGTGTTGCGCAAGCCACGGTGCCCTGTCTGTTTCGGAAACAAGCGAACGTGAAGGCAAGCAGAGGCGGCACATCCCGGTCAAAGGCCAGTGCGGAGACCAGCAATCTCAAAGAGCTGCGCAAGCTGGTTAGCCCGCGCGCAGGCATTATCCGAAGTCTATCTAAAATCTCTCGCGGTATGGAGCAGCCTAATCCGCCGGTCCTATATCAAGCGGTGCTCGCCCATTTTGATTTCATTCGCAGCGGTCCGCTTGAACGCGGTGCGTCCGGAAAAGGAGAAACGGAAGAGGAGGCTATGGCAAGCGCTATTGGCGAAGCCATAGAGCATTACTGCGCCTATCATATTGACCCAGACTTGTTGCGCATGGCGCGGTGGAAGGACTTATCGGAAACGGCAATTTCCCCCTTCGAATTTGTGCTCTATTCGGACGCACAGTACAAGCGGGAGGGCTTCCCGCTGCAAAGTCCTGGCGACGACGAACTGGGCTGGGTTTCAGGGCGAGAGCTGCCTGAAGGAAAAAGCGTATGGGTCCCGGCATCGCTTGTCTATTTAAATTATTTCCCGAAATCACCGGAGCCGCAGCTCTGCCTGGGCACCTCCAACGGGCTGGCGGCCGGCCCTAATCTTGAATCCGCCATGCTGAACGGCCTTTGTGAGCTGATTGAACGGGATGCTTTTCTGATCTCCTGGATGAACCGGCTTCCTTCTCCGCTTGTTGATTTGTCCCCACTGCAAGGCATGCCCCGCGGAATCGTTCAGCATTACGCGCATTTCGGGATCGAAGTCCTGGTATTCAACGTTACGGTTGATATTCCCATTCACGTCATGATGGCAGTTGCGGTTGACCGTTCCGGACGCCGGCCCGCCGCTGTGGTCGGTTTAGGATGCAGCCTTGATCCGGTGCGGGCAATCACGAAAGCGCTCACAGAGGTCTGCCAAGTCTATTCCGGAGAAATGATCGGGTTTGGCCGGCCCGAGGACCGAAAACAGGTGAAATCTTTTTCCGATGTTGAAACCCTGGAAGACCACAGCGCATTCTTCAGCAGGATTGAGGCCCTGGATGAGATGAGCTTTCTGCTGCAAGCTCCTCGAGTCCAGCAAATTGAAGTTTGGCCCGACTACTCCCACGGAAGCATTCAGGCTGACTTGCATTTCTGCGTGGATGCTCTGCGGTCGGCAGGGCTGCGCGTGGTATGTGTTGACTTGACAACCCCGGACATAAAAGATTTTGGCCTGTGCGTGACTCGCATGTTGGTTACCCAGCTCCAGCCGATGCACTTTGGATATGGACTGGAGCGCTTGGGCGGAAAAAGACTCTATGAAGTTCCACGATTGCTGGGACACTCCAGCGCCACCAGGAGCCAGGCCGATATCAATCCCTGCCCGCATCCTCTGGCATAGACAATTCGAGCTGGTCTGGAGAGATGTGGCACACACCGACTTCGAATACCGGTCTAAATTCAGGAGAGCGTAATGCTGCCTATTGAAGACATGTTTTCCCTATCTCTGCTTTATCATCTCAACTCTGAGCCTACGGCGCCTCCGGACCCTAATTCACTGATTTATGAAATCCCACGCGAGCAGTTTCCGGTTGGAGCGAACGCCACGGCATTGCCGGTCCCCGCGCAGGAATCCGCCCTGTTACGAATTCTGAAATCTCGCCGCTCCTGCCGCCGGTACACTCGTGAAAAAATGACGCGCGCCGAACTTGGAACACTCCTCAGCGGCGCTTGTGGCATCACAGGCTCAAACCAATTGGGGCCCGGAATGGAAACTCTCCTTCGTGCCGCGCCCTCCGCAGGTGCCTTGTACCCGCTGGAACTTTACCTGGCTGCACAGGAAATAGAGGGGCTGGAACAGGGCCTGCATCGTTACAACCTCTTAGATCACTCTATAGAAAAGCTGCAAAGAAAGTCTGGCATGAATGAAATTGCCGCATGTCTGTTGGACCCCAAACCTGTAGAAAATGCAAATGCCTTGATCTTGATCGCGGCGCGCTTTGAACGCACGCTCAAAAAATACGGGCCGCGAGGATATCGATACATTCTGCTGGAAGCTGGCCATCTCGCCCAGAACCTCTGCCTGCTCGCAACAGCGCAGGGATTGGGATCTCTTTGCATAGGCGGGTTCATCGACTCTAAGCTGAACAATGCCTTAGGTTTCGACTGTGTAAAGCAAGGTGTGGTCTATTGCGTTGCGATCGGTCATCGAGCTTGATGATGGCAATTCCGCGATTTCATAAAGCCAATGAAAAACGTTGACTTTATAAACTAGCTGCTGGACTTCTTGCCGTGATGAGATTTTCGGCACTTTGTCATGATTGCTTGATGAAGGCGGGATCTGAGGTCTTCCGGAAGCTCGTAAACCTGATTATCGCGGTAAATCTCGATGGTCTTTTTGGTGGTGTTCATCACGACGTGGCATTCGTGGCACCAATGCAGATGCTCATCGAGTTCAGCTTTCAGGTTTTCGCTGATCTTGCCGTCTAAATAATCGGTCAACTCTTCTAAAAACTGTTTGCACTTCACCGTTGGCCGTCTCCGCCATTCTTGGACTTGAAATATTTTGCCAGCCGCTCACGGAGTTGTAATCGGGCGCGCAATAGCCGAGATTTTACCGCAGGTACGCTCAAACCCAGCATTTCCGCCGTTTCCTCCGTAGAAAGCCCTTCAACATCACGTAACACAAACACCGTACGGAAGCCCGGCGAAAGCCCCTGAATAGTTTTTTTTAGGATATCGCCCAGTTCTGATGTTCCGTATAACTGCTCCGGGTTTGGCGACCAGTCCGCAACTTCACGGGGGATAGCGCCATCTTCTGTCTCCACATCTTCGTCCAGCGAGACAGTCCGGTCATTGCGCCGCTTGCGCAAACGCATCAACGCTTCATTTACGGCGATCCGAACCAGCCAGGTATAAAACTTTGAATTTCCCTGGAACTGCTCAAGGTTCTGGTACGCCTTGAGGAACGCATCCTGGACCACGTCCTGGGCGTCTTCCTCATTATGCGTGATGTGCTGCGCGATCCGGAAGATATTACGGTCATACCGCTTCACCAGCTCGCTAAAAGCTTCCAGATCGCCTTTTTTGGCTGCCTGGACAAGCGCCAGCTCGCTGGTAATACCTTCCTCGGCTCTTTTTTGGATGGTTTCCATGCCGCCCCGACTCAATTTAATTTACTATGTTCTGCAAACCTGCAGGGTGAAAATGTCCCAAAAATAATTGTTATTGGTTTAGACGCCAGTCGTAACCTTTTGTTACGTGAGCGGCTCATTTCCTTATATGAACAGACCTTTTGTGCTTATCCTCTTATGTTTCCTTATATCTGCGGCGGGATGCCACAAGCAGAACGATCAGGCTGCAGAGCGTATAAAAGTCGTAATGAAAAAGTACTCTTTTGAACCTTCAGTCATTCACGTAAAGGCTGGCCAGACCACAGAACTGGACATTACCACGGCTGACGTTCAACACGGTTTTGACGTACCCGGGTTGGGGATCAAGGAGCCGGTCCATCCTGGGCAAACCGCCGTGGTTATGCTGAAATCGCCGGCCAAAGGCGAATACAACGTTGTCTGCGGGATCATCTGTGGCCCCCATCATGACGACATGCAGGCCAAGCTGGTAGTGGAATAGCTGTCCCGCGTGCCCAACAGCTTTTCGGGGTAAATCCGTTGGGCGGTGGATAGGATTGTCGTTCCTGGGTGACGACTAAGATACTAGTTATGCAGACTTCAGTAACCTCGCTGGTTGACACTCACCCGGTACACCATATAATCGCGCCAGGGAATGCCACGTCCGACTGAAATCCAGAACATTATTGAAGAGGCGGTTGCCGAGGTACTCGATGCAGCCCTGCCTAAGCTGCGTGCTGAGATCGTTCGCCGCGCCGTTGAAGTGGTGGAATCCTTGGCTCCAGCTCCCGGAGCCTCGCCATCCGACCTTTTGAATGCCGCTATGGCTTCCATACAGGAATCCGGCTCGCAGGCGGAGATCCTGCGGCATCTGCTGGAAGGTTCAGCCCGCTTTGCCGGGCGGGTTGCGTTGTTCGTGGTAAAAGGCGCGACGATCAATGGCTGGCAGGGAATCGGCTTTGAGGATAATGATTCCATCAAAAACCTCAGCGTTAGCTCATCTTCTGGCTTGGTTGGTCGGGCGATCCAGAGCCGTGCCCCAGCAGCAGGTACGGCGAGCGAATTCGATGCAGGGTTTATTTCAGCGGTTAAAGAGCCGGCAGAGAACGGCTGCTTGGTATTGCCTCTGGTAGTCAAGGACAAAACAGCTGCAGCGATCTATGCCGATGGCGGCACTGCGCCAGGTGGCCAACTCGATGCTTCAGCCTTGCAGACATTGACCCGGTTCGCAGCCATCTGGCTGGAGGTCTCTGCCCTACGCAAAGTGAACGGGAGCGCAAGCACAGAAGAAGCCCCACAGGCAGTTGCCGTGGCATCTGGCAGTGCGGCTGCTGCAGCCCCAGCGGCAGTTCCGGCCTCAGAGGAAGATGAGCTGCATAAGAAAGCCAGACGATTTGCCAAGCTGCTGGTGGAAGAAATTAAGTTGTACAATCAACCTAAGGTGGAAGAGGGCAGGCAGCGCAAAGATTTGTATGATCGCTTGAAAGTGGATATCGAGAAGAGCCGTGCCACTTATGACAAACGCTACGCTGAATCAGCCGTTGCTTCCTCGGATTACTTTACTCAGGAACTGGTCAGAATTCTGGCGGACAATGATGTTTCGCTCATGGGGGCCGGTTTTCCGCGATAATTAAAAGCAGTGCTGGTTAGACATTCTGTATTCGTTTCTTTTCTGTTGCTTCTGGTGTCATTCCAGGCGGGATCTTCCGGCCAGACATCCAGAAAGAAGACCCATTCCACCAAATCACATAAGAACGCCCAGAAGGCGCGCAAGCTGGGGCATATCAAACGCGCATTTGTGGCCTCAGCCGATCTGCGGCTCATGGCGCAACAGCTTTTGGAAAATCGTTCGCCCCAGGCGTATGCGGGTGTTGAAGCTTATGCTCGCAAGCACGCAAAGGACGATGCCGGTCCGCTGGCCTGGCTGGTAGTCGGTTACGCACACTATCTTGATCGTGACTTCACTAACGCTCGCTCATCATGGAAGCACAGCCGCCTCCTGGAGCCTTTGCTGGGCGATTATCTGGCCTATCTGAACGCAGCAGCCTATCAGGGTGAGAGCAATCCTGCTGCAGTTTTACAGACGCTGGAAGGTTTTGATCAGAAATATCCTGATTCGCTTGAAGCGCACGATGTAGCCATGCTTTATGCCAGTGCGTTGCTGGCAAGCAAAGAGCCAGAGAAGGCAATTGCTTATCTGGAAAAGCATCGCCAGCCGGTGAAACCTGATATTGAGATCACGCTGGGACGCGCCTACCTGACTACTGGTGAAAAAGCAAAAGCAGCAGATATCTTCCACAAAATCTATTTTGAAATGCCAACCAGCGCAGAAGCCGAGCCGGCTGCGCAGGAACTGCGCAACATGGGTGAAGAGCAGCCGGTTGGAACTTTTGATCAGCGCCATGTCCGCATCGGTCTGCTGACCAAGGCGCGGCGCTACCAGGATGCGCTCAATGAGCTAAGCCCCTTGGTTGAGCAGGCTCCGCCGGACAAATTATTTGATTTGCAGGCTGAGTTCGCGGCCGCGCTTTACCACGTGCACAAGCGCGATGACGCAGAGCATTTGTTTGAAAGCATTGTTGGAAACCAGGCAAGCGGAGTGGATGCCAAGGCGCAATCGCTGTATTTTCTGGCGGAAATTGCGCGCGACAAAGACGATGGGCAAAAGAACCGTGACTACGTAGCGCAGTTGCGCACTCTGGCTCCGGACAGCCCCTGGATGAGCGATGCGCTGCTCTCGGCGGGCAACATGTATATGTTGCGCCGAGATTACGACACAGCCGTGCCGTTTTATGCCGAGATTTACCAGCGGCAAAAAAATGGCCGCTTCTCGCCTTACACGCATTGGAAGACAGCTTGGCTTACGTATCGCATGGGCAAGAAGGACGAGGCGAAGAAGCTGTTTGAAGAACAGATTGAAATGTATCCAGCCTCGGCGGAAGTTTCGGCGGCCATGTATTGGCGCGGCCGCATGGCAGAAGAGGACGGCGATAAGCCGCTGGCGCGCGCTTACTATCAGAAGCTCGCAGAAAATTACCGCTATTTCTATTATGGAAACCTGGCCCGCGAGCGAATGAGCAAGGTGGGTGAAGAGACAGGTGATCCCGCAGTGCTGGATAAGCTGCCACCCCTATCTGCGCCACCTCAGAACTGGAACCCGCCCGCAGACAATGTTCGGGCACAAAATGCACGGCTCCTGGCCAATGCAGCGCTTTACGACTTTGCTATTGCAGAGATGCAAGCGGCCAGCCCTGGCTCGCCCGCGTGGGAAGCGCGGTCAGTAGCGGAAATCTATAACGAGCAGGGCAGCTATATCCATGCCATTGAAGCGCTCAAGCGCGCTGTTCCCGGCTACTTTTCTGCCGAGATTCCGCAGATACCGCGGCCGGTGTGGGAAGGCTTATTTCCACGCCCGTTCTGGGTGGAACTCAAGCGAGATTCTACTGCTAATCAACTTGATCCTGCTTTGGTAGCTTCACTTATCCGGCAGGAATCAGAATTCAATCCTGCGGCCATCTCGTCCGCGAACGCCATGGGGTTGATGCAGTTGCTGCCGAGCGTCGGCAAAAAGTTGGCCAGAGAAATGAAGATCAGGCGTTTTTCATCTGACGAGTTGCTGGTGGCGAACACCAACCTGCTTCTAGGCACGCGCTATTTCAAGCATATGGTGGACCATTTTGACGGCCAGGTGGAATATGCTCTGGCTGCTTACAATGCCGGCGAAGATCGTGTGGATGATTGGCGCAAAAATGGGAATTTTGCCGACGTCGAGGAATTTGTGGAGTCAATTCCATTCACCCAGACGCGTGAATACGTGCAGGCGATCATGCGCAATGCAATGCTATACAAGCTGCTTTACCCCAAAAGCTAGGATTCAATAAAAAGCACAAGCTAGACGCTGAACTATTTCACAGCGTGCATTGGATTTTCTCTTCTCAGCGTCCTGATCAGGAGCAGTAGCGCGCCCACAACAATCGCGCTATCAGCCACGTTAAAAGGTGGCCAGTGTTGCGTTCCGATATAGAAGTCAAGAAAGTCCGTGACTCTTCCATCGGCCAAGCGGTCCCACAGATTCCCTAAAGCGCCGCCCATAATCAGTGAGAGAGCAAGGGTAGTGGTGTTAAAGTCGTGGCGGCGCGTCCAGAGCAGCAGACCTACAATGATGAGAGCGGCCACAGAGACAGCGATCAACAAGCCGGTCCTGAAGGGAGATGTGGAGTCAGCAAAAAGACTGAAGGCAGCGCCGGTGTTTTCCAAATGGGTCAACCGGAAAAGGCCGGGAATAATGGAGATGGAATCGTCCAGGGCGATAGAACGGATCACCAGAAATTTGGTAAGGCGGTCGAGCAGAAACACGGTGAGGACGATCAGGAAATGGTGCTTGCGCATGTTTGGGCTTACTGGCTGACGACCTTTTCTTCCTGAGGCGCCAGGAATATCTCACTCAACAACAGGAGCGCACCAACCACAATTGCGCTATCGGCAATGTTGAATGCCGGCCAGTGGTGAGAGCCTACATAGAAATCCAGAAAGTCGATGACGCGTCCGCTAACAACGCGGTCCCACAGATTGCCCAGCGCGCCACCGAAAACCAGCGAAAGGGCGATAGCGGTAGCATTCAGCGCGTTCCCATTCTTCCAGAGCAGTGTTGAGACTACGGCCAGCGCGGCGATGGAAAATAGAATCAGCATCGCCACCTTCCACTCAGAAGGCGATTCAGCAAACAGCCCGAATGCTGCGCCCTGATTTTGTACGTGTGTGAGGCGGAACACGCCCGGGATCACGTCAACGCTATCGTGCAGAGTGATCTTCTGCGCGACCAGCCATTTTGTCATGCGATCACAAAAAACGATCAGGCCGGCAATTATGATGTGGTATTTCCGCATCGTCACTTAATTTAGACGTCTTTCCTGCTGGCTAAGACCCATGTTTACATGATTTAACATTATGGGCCAGTGCCTCAAGGTAACTCCCGTTCAATCTCTTCCAGCGATCTGGTGCAGCGCTCGCACACGGTGGGATAACGCTCATTTTTGCCCACCTGCAAGGAATAGTTCCAGCATCGCTCGCATTTCTCTCCCGGCGCTTTCTCTACTAATACGTGCAATGGAGCGTTTCCGTTCCCGCCAGAACCCTGTTTTATTTCCACGCCGGAAACAATCAGCATAAAGCGAAGGTCATCACGGTACCGTTCCAAAAGGGGAACAAGCTCTTCCGGCGCTGTTACTGTGATCACCGCTTCCAGTGCGCTGCCAATCTGCTTTTCCTGGCGTGCGATCTCCAGGGATTTAAGAGCAACATCGCGCACCTTCAAAAGTGTTTCAAAATCCTTCCAAAGCGCGTTGGCTTTGGCCACATCAGCAATCGTGCCCGTGATCTCTTCTGCTTTAGGAAAGTATGCCAGATGCACGCTCTCAGGTCTGCTGGAAATTTTAGGCAGTGAGGCCCAGACCTCATCTGCCGTAAAGCTCATGATGGGCGCCACAAGGCGCACCAGGGCCTCACCAATGCGCCACAGGGTCGTCTGTGCGGCCCGGCGGGCCGCCGAATTTGGCGCTGCCGTGTAAAGACGGTCCTTTACGACGTCAATGTATTCACGGCTAAGATCCACCATAAAATCATTTAGCTGATGGTAGATGCGGTGAAACTCAAAGCTCTCATACCATTTGCGTGCCTGATCGCTGATCTGGGCGGTACGCATAAGCCAGTACTGGTCCAGAGGCTTGAGATTGGCAAAGCTGACAGCGTTGTGCACCGGGTCAAAATCCGGCAGGTTGCTTAATACGTAACGGAAAGTATTACGCATTTTGCGGTAATTCTCTGAGATCTGCTGTTCCAGCAATTCTTGAGAAATGGTTACATCTTCCTCAAAATCCACGGAAGCCACCCAGAGGCGGATGATTTCGCCACCAAGCTTTTTTGCGATCTCGATAGGATCAATTCCATTACCCAGTGATTTTGAAGTTGCGCGGCCTTGAGGATCGAGCGTCCAACCGTTGGTGGCCACGCTGCGATACGGCGCGCGCCCTCGCGTGCCCACTGCAACCAGCAGGGAAGAGTGGAACCAGCCGCGATACTGGTCGCCGCCTTCCAGATAAAGATCAGCAGGCCAAGTGAGACCGGGCTCGTGCCCAAGCACTGCGGCCTGGCTGGAACCGGATTCAAACCAGACATCGATAATGTCAGTCTCTTTGCGGAAATTCGCACTGTTGCAGCCGGGGCATTTCGCGCCTGAAGACAAGATATCTTTGGCATCGCGCGTGTACCAGGCATCAGCGCCTTCGCGGGCAAAGAGGTCCACTACCGCAGTATGTGCTTCTTTTGTATCCAGCAGCTTGCCGCAACCTTCGCAGAAAAACACCGCAATCGGTACGCCCCACACGCGCTGGCGCGAGATGCACCAATCAGGCCGCTCGGCAATCATATTGCTGATGCGCTCTTCTCCCCATGCGGGAATCCACTTTACTTTCTTGATCTCATCCAGCGAGCGCTGGCGCAGAGTGCTGCCATCCACCGGAGCTTCCATAGAGATAAACCACTGCTCCGTGGCGCGAAAGATTACCGGATTGTGGCAGCGCCAGCAGTGCGGATATGAGTGCTCAATCTTGGCTTCAGCCATGAGCACGCCGCGCGACTTCAGCAACTCGATAATCGGTTGATTCGCCTGAAAAACCGTTTTGCCGTCGTATTCCGGCTGGCCTTCCTGCATTCGGCCAGCTTCGTCAACCTTGGTGCGCTGGTCAAGTTTGTATTTGGAGCCGGTGTAGAAATCGTCAGCGCCGTGCGATGGCGCGGTATGCACTGCGCCCGTTCCCTGATCTGTGGTCACGTAATCAGCCAGCACGCCAAGGATCTGACGATCCAGAAATGGATGCGCAAAGGTGGCAAATTCCAGTTTGCGCCCGGGGAAGTGCGCGATCTTGTGCGCATGGTGCAGCTTGGCCGCATCTTTGATTGCGTTGGCTAGCGCATCGGCAACGATATAGACATCGCCCTCGTGTTCTAAAGCTACATATTCAAGATCGGGATGGAACGCCACGGCCATGGAAGCAGGAAGCGTCCAGGGCGTAGTGGTCCAGATAATCGTGGAAACTTTCTTGCCGGCCAGCGCCGGATCGATCTTTGCGGGATCGCTGGTGAGGCGGTATTTAACCCACACGCTGGGACTGGTGTGGTTGGCATATTCGATCTCGGCTTCCGCTAGCGCCGTCTTGTCATGGATGCACCAGTAAACCGGGCGCAAACCTTTGTAAACCGCGCCATTCTCCATGAAATCAAAAAGTTGGCGCACGATCACCGACTCGTACTGCGGCGTCATGGTGGAGTAAGGTTGCTCCCAGCGGCCCAGAATGCCCAAGCGCTTAAACTGATCACGCTGGATGTTGAGATATTTTTCCGCGTACTTCCGGCATTCACGGCGCACGGCTGAAGCTGGAATCTCCAGTTTTTTGCGGCCTAGCTGCTCGTCTACTTTGATTTCAATCGGCAGGCCGTGGCAGTCCCAGCCTGGAACGTATGGCGAGTCGAAACCAGCCATGGTTTTTGACTTAACCACGAAGTCTTTCAGGCATTTATTCAGTGCATGTCCTTCATGGATGGCGCCATTGGCGTAAGGCGGCCCGTCATGCAGAATGTAGCTAGGCGCGCCTTTGCGAGATTCGCGAATCCTGGCGTAAATCCCCATTTTCCCCCACCGCTCCAGCCACTTAGGCTCGTTCTGCGGAAGGTTGGCCTTCATGGAGAAGTCCGTTCGAGGAAGATTCAGCGTCTTCTTGAGTTCAAGCGGCGGCCGCATTTTTGCTTCGTTTTGCTCCATAAGAGGGAATCTTTCATTATAAACAGTTCACCTGCCGCGTGCTGAGTTGACCCTGCGAGATCAACAATCCGCGTTGCCCCAACGTTCTAGAATATTTTCTGGGATTTACCATCCTTTACAAAACCTGACGAGCAAAATTGAATCTAACTAGATTACGCGCCACTTCGAATTTAAATGAGACAAACATGAGGACGTTACTGATAAACGGTCCTCTTTGAGCGATGAACTGTGTTGAGTGACCAGGTACAAAGAGAAAGTTTCTGCTTAGGAAATGCAACTTGAACTTTGGTTTTTTCATCTCCTATGAGTGAATCCAGACCACATGAAAGTTGTGGCGAAAAGGTGGCGCGGGTCGGACCCATGGCGAATAACGTAATCGTTCCCAATCGCTTAATTAATCGAGATGTACCTACGTTCCGGGTACCTCAAGTCCACCAATCAATGTTGACCTCTCTGCTCAGGAACATCAAGGAAGCTTTGTTCCCAGAGAAATTACCGCCCTTGCGGCTCACATCACGTCCCGTTGCTGTCTCTGAAATTTGGAGCACCAAACGGCGCAAGAAAGCGGCCAGCAGCTCCCTCACTTTGCATGCTGTGGTGATCGCCGGGTTGATTGCGTTTTCAATCTGGAGCACCCGCATGGCAACGTTGGCCAAGCAGCAGGAGCACGTTACTCTGGTAGCTCCGCCATTAACAGATTATCAACCGGTAATGAAACCAGCGGTGGCTCCTAAAGTGTTGGCTGGCGGCGGTGGTGGTGGCAATGTAGCCAAGGTTTACGAGAGCAAAGGGCACCTACCCAAGGTTGCGCCGCAGCAGCTTGCGCCTCCCACGGTTGAGATCTTGAACAAAAAACCGAAGCTGGTGGTAGAGGCCACTGTGGTTGCGCCTCCAAATGTGAAACTGCCTGACAATCCCAATATGCCGAACATAGGTAATCCCATGTCGGCGCGGGTGACTGGGCCTGCTTCCAATGGCACCGGTATGGGCGGCGGCATTGGCTCCGGAGCCAGCAACGGAATTGGCAGCGGCACTGGGCCGGGACATGGTCCTGGACAAGGCGGCGGATTTGGCGGCGGAATCTATAAACTCGGCGATATTGGCGTAACCGCGCCGGTTGCCAAGTTCACTCCGGAGCCGGATTTCTCCGAAGAAGCCCGTAAAGCCAAATATCAGGGAGTGGTTGTGTTGGCGGCAATCATTGGCCCTGACGGCAGACCGCGCAACATCCACGTAGTCCGCGCTCTTGGTATGGGCCTGGATCAGAAAGCTGTAGAGCGGGTAAAGACCTGGTTGTTTGAGCCGGGCAAAAAGAACGGCACGCCTGTCGCAGTTGCCATGAATTTAGAGGTGGATTTCCACTTGTATTGATTCGCTTTAATACAACTTGCGTTTATCCACACACGCGAAAAGGAGAGGAAAACCTGCCTCTCCTTTTTGGCTTTTGGGAGCAGTTAGCTATCAGTCATCAGCAATCAGCCGAGCAATTGGCAGGATATAGCTGACTTAGTGTTAGTGGGATTGCTAAGGGCTGATAGCTATTTCTGTGTGCTGATAGCTGATGGCTGATTGCTACTTGCGGCTTTTTGCCTCAATACAGCATTCGCCTGCTGGGATTGGGCTACCGTGAGGGCATGTGCGCGGATGACCGAGGAATGAACAGATGCGGTTTGTGGCTTCTGGCGACAAGATGTGCTCAAACTTGCAGGCCTGCTCCGCGACTTCCTTTTCATCGTGAATATGAAAGGTCTGAGTAAAGAGGCGCTCAGCCAGACGATGACGGCGAATGACGTCCTCTGCGCGCTTGCGTCCTTTTTCCGTGAATATGATCATGTGATCGCCATGGCCAGCGTATTCGTTGGTTGGACGAAACGCCACATGGCAGCGATTTAGCACGCGCTTGTGCGTATGCGGTTCCAGAGCGTGTTCAGTCAGATCCACCAGTCCCAAGCTTTTCATGCGTTGTAGCGCCAGCCGCATCGGCAGAGCGCCCTCCACTTCCACACGTCCAAGCTCTGCCGGCTCACCATTTTCTGCCAGCACCCATAGCTCTTCCAGGACTTCATCAAACTGCTCTTCGTCAGACATGGAGTAGGTTTCCTGGGCTGCGATCTTGCCATGGTGCAGCTCCAGGCGACGGTCCGCCAGCCGGGCGACAACGGGATCATGCGTCACCATGATGATGGTGCGGCCCTGTGCGTGCATCTCGCGCAATTTAAGCAGCACCAGCTCTTCATTCTGAGCGTCAAGGTTTCCGGTAGGTTCGTCGGCCAGGATGATTTGCGGATCGTTGATCAAGGCGCGCGCAATGCAGACGCGCTGCTGTTCGCCGCCAGAAAGCTGTGAAGGTAGATGGTCAGCGCGATCTTGCAAACCAACACGGCCAAGAGCGGCCATAGCTTCGTCTTTGTCCGTCATGCTGTGGAAGTATTGTGCCAGCATTACATTTTCAAGTGCCGTGAGATATGGGATCAGGTGAAATTGCTGAAAGATAAAGCCGATCTTCTCCGCGCGGAA
>DASRDW010000092.1:0-17387 GCA_035652415.1 Candidatus Angelobacter sp.
ATTCCCGCAGTCGTAACTTCTGCGCCGATGGCAATGATCTGCGCTGCGCCGTACGTCGCGCGAACGGAAAAGCCGGCCCAAGGATTGAGATACTTTTCCGCGTAAACACCAAATGCCCCGGCCACAGGATGGACTACTGCCATCTCCGTAAGCACATAAGACATAATGAGAGCGATAGCGGCGCCAAGAAGATAAGAAAGAATTACACCGGGGCCGGCCAGGCGAATAGTTACGCTGCTTCCCAGAAACAGGCCGACACCAATCGCGCCACCAATGGCCATCATGGTGAGCTGCCGCTGGCCGAGACGGCGATGCAATCCATCCGTTGCCGCCGAAGGATCTGCTGTAAGCGCGGTTGCGGAATGCTCCTGATCAGCCATGGCGACCAACACCGGCAGGCTCAAGAACCAGCAGGTCAATATTTTTCTTGAGAACTTCCACAACTGCTTTCACATCGTCCATAGTGTTGTACACATGGAAGGCCAAGCGCAAGCCGTCATGGCGATTGGAAGCAACAATGTCATTTTCCGCGAGCTTCTGCACCAGCAAATTGGAATCTTTTGATTGCAGCACTACCAGCGGGCCAGCACTATCCGCAGGCGTTTTGCTGCGAATGCCAAGATCAAGCGCCTGACTCAAGAGCGATTGCGCCAGCTCCCTGATGTGCGTAGCCACGTTTTCCATGCCAATTTGCTGTAGAAGCTGGAATCCAGGGACCGCAGCATACACATTGGGCACGGAAGGCGAGCCGGACTCAAACCGCCGAGCGGTAGGAGAAAGATCGATATGCTGGGGATCAAAGGCGAACGGATTTGCTTGAGCAAACCACCCCGTTACAGTAGGCGTGAGCGACGCAATCAGTTCTTTGCGCACATACATAAAAGCCATACCGGGCGGGCCAAGCAGATACTTCAAGGTCCCGGTGATATAGAAGTCCAAATCCATTGCTTTTACTTCGATTGGGCGAGTACCAGAATCCTGGTAATCATCCAGCATGATCAGAGCGCCATTTCGGTGGGCAATTTGCGTGACAGCGCTTACATCAGAACGAAAGCCGTTCTTGAAGCAAACGTGCGTCAACGGCACAATGCAGGTGTTGCGATCGACAATCTTTTCATAGTGCGCTGCGGGAATCGTGTTTTCTTGTGCAGGTACAAATTGGACATCCGCGCCGCGAGCGCATTGCGCCAGCCAGACGTGGCCCATGGTGGGGAACTCAAATTCACCGAGCACAACTTTTTTGCGATCCTGAAAATTCAGCGCACTGGCAACGCTGTTGATGCCAGCAGAGGCGCTGGTGACAATGGCAACTTCATCGGGACTGGCGTTGATGAACTGGGCAAAGGCAGTTCGCGCGGCTTCATATTGCTTCACCCAAAGCTCCCACGGTGAACCCTGCTCATGCCAACTGGCAATGTAGGCCTCAAGGCCCGCCTGGACTGAGTCTGACAGCGCTCCCTGGGAACAACTGTTGAGATAGATCTTGCGCTGAAAGATGGGAAAGCGGGAACGTATCTCCTGAATTTGCTTTTCGGTCAGCATGGGGTCCTTGTTTGAATCAGTGTTATGCTATTTCAGCCAGAGCGTTACCAAATCGGCGCACTTCATCCAAAGTGTTGTAATGCACCAGTGATGCTCTAACTGCGCCGCTTTCTTTGGTCAGCCCCAAGCGCTTCATCAGACGCGGCGAATACATGTGGCCATCGCGCACGCCGATGTTTCGTTTGGCCAGCTCTTCCGTGACTTGAGCCGGTATTACGTCCGGTAGATTAAAGCATAACGTTGGCGCACGGGATGAAAGCTTATCTTTGGCGGTGATGCCATAGACGGTTGCGTTTACATTGGCCAAAGTATCCAGCATTGCGGATGAAAGTTTGGCTTCATAACTCTTGATGGCCTCTGTGGCCGCTACCAGCGCGGTCCGGCGAGACGTTGCGCTCGGATTCATGCGCCGGCCAAGATCTTCCAGATAGCGCACGGCTGCATCCATGCCGGCGACATTTTCATAGATATAAGTTCCGACTTCCAGCTTGGCTGGAGTGGTGTCCGGCACAAAATCTTCGCGAAAGGTTGGCAGCGCATCCAGCGTTTCCCGGCGGCCCCAGAGAAATCCCATGTGCGGCGAGAAAATTTTATAACCGGAGCAAACCAGGTAATCGCAGTCAAAAGCCTGAACATCAATTGGCCCGTGCGGGCCATAGTGCACGGCATCAACAAACACCTCAGCACCGGCGGCATGAGCGCGCCTGGAAACCTCAGCGATATCCAGAATGGAGCCAATTGCGTTTGAAGCCAGCGTGCAAGCCACAATGCGGGTTCGCGGAGTAAGCAGGCTCTCCAGGTCTTCAGGATGCAGGCGGCCGTCATCTCTAAAGTGCCACCACACAATCTTTGCGCCTTCACGTTCCAGAGCCAGCCAAACGGCGATGTTGGATTCATGATCAAGATCAGTCACAATGATTTCTCGGCGATCTTTGAACGATTGACCAATCGCAATGCTGATAAGCCGCATGAAAGAAGTGGCGTTCATGCCGAAAGAAATTTCATCGGGATGGCGGGCATTGACTAACAGGGCAACGCTGGCACGGGCCTGAGAAATGGCGGCATCCACTTCCTGCGAATGTTTGTATCGGCCACCGCGTTGCACATTGCGGTGAAGAAGATGGTTGGCTACGGCGTTCAGTACGGCCTGGGGTGACTGCGCACCGGCCGCGTTATCAAAGAAGATAAAGTCATCCTGCAGCGCGGGAAAGACCGCGCGAAGCTGCTCTACGGGGAACTCTGCCATGCACAAAATAATATCCCACTGTGAGCATCTTTATAAATTAAACAACCGCTCTGTTTCGTGCACCTGAGCGGTTGCATTGCTATTTGATTGTAAGTTGATCCACAATCTTCCGGCTGCCCGCATAGGCGCGCGCCAGTTGCATGGCCATTTCATGCTGGATTGAGCTTGTGACTGTACCATTAAGGGTAACGCTTTGATTATCGGCTGCGACCTTGATGTCAGACCCGGTATAAGCTGCGTTCTTGTTATCCAGTCCTTTTTGCAGCTTTTCCTGAACGTCTTTGGTGGACATTTGGTCGTGGTGTTCCTTGGTGTTGGGCGCATTGTCAGCGGCAACAGGAGGATTTGATGATCGCGGGAACTGTGGAACAGGCTGGCTCCAGAGAGTCAAAGACGCGGTGGCAGTCAGCAGCGCCAGCACCATTGAAATCCGTAGTCCAGTAGCAAAGCGGCCAATCAAGCGCAAAGCCAGAGCGGTCATAAAATCCTCCTTATTAAATTTTGATGCTGCAAGTGACACTTGTTGTTGGCGAAGGATTTCGAGGTGTTCTGTGGCTCTCTAATGGTTTAATGAGCCCAAGCCGGTGCTCCGCCTCGCGCGTGAATATAGAAGAACCTGAAATGATTTAATGGCTAAACGCAAAACTCAACCTTCGGCCGCAACGGCCTTTTTCTGTGGCAGCCATAAGCTGCGCAAGCGACGATTGAGCGGCTCAGAATAGAAACGCGCAACGGCGTATCCAACGATACCGGCCATAATCGTAGTCGCCAGAAAGAGCAGCGGGGCCAGGTTGATGCTCCACTGGAAATGCTGGAAGGCGATCACCACGGGCCAGATAACAAACATGTGCGTGAGATAAACCTCATAGCTGTTGCGGCCGAACCAGCGTAGAAATCCGGCAGAGCGCCACAGAGCATGGGCCGCAGATCGCACGCCCTGCGCAGTGGAGTTTGTAAGTGACACGTCCGCTGCGGATTTTTCCTCAAACCGTTGTTGCAGCGCGATTAGCAGGAAGGCCGTTCCAAGGTTGAGGATGGTTACGTTCATGCTTGGTTTGTACAGGCCGAGCCTGCCAGCAGCGGACCGAAAGACAACAATGAATACACAGAACAGCGATCCAGCAATACGCAAAGCCAAATTGGCTTTGCGGCTGAGGCGAATTTGTGCGGCGAATATCGCGGCCAGACAGCCGAGAGCGATACCATCCATGCAGGAGAGATAGCCGTAGTCAGCCCAGAGCTGGTTTTGCGTCTGGACGCGTGCGAATGGCCCAATCAGGACAAAGCAACAGAGCAGGCCGATGATGAACGCCTGCTTTCTGAGCAACACGCACAGTAGAGGAAAGAAAACGTAAAACACCTCTTCAACGGAGAGCGACCAGAGCACGTCCCAGTTGGCAGGCAGGTAGCCGGTGTGGGCCTCAAGCCAGTTGACGTGGAAGGTGAGCGCCGCCAACAGTGCGCGGCCCAGCGACGTATGCTGCGTGTTGATGGTGAAGCGCGGCACGCCGGCGCGATCAAGAATGATGAGAATCAGCAGCAGGCCCAGCAGGCAGGGAGCGATGCGGGCGAAACGCATCTGGTAAAATTGGCGCAGGCTGAGCTGCCGAAGAACGCCCCAACGCTTAAGCGACCATGTGGTGATGAGGAAGCCGGAGATCACGAAAAAAACAATTACTCCGTAATATCCGCTCCAGAAGAGGATGTGGTCAGCAGCAGGGCTAAGCAGCTTGCCAAAGCTGCTCTGATTGAAACGGATGCGCAGGTTGGTGTGGTGCAAGACCACAGCAACAATGCAAAGCCCGCGCAGCAGATCTATCCCGGGAATGCGTTGAGCAGCCTTTTGCATGGAGGCCACCGGCTGGGAAAGGGAACTCACAAGTGTGAGTTTACAGCCTGTTGCCCCGCGATGAATGCCAGGCACCGCGAGAATTTATTTTTGTTTTATGGAAACTGCTATCTCGCCCTTGAACCCGATTTTGCCCAATGGCGCTGAGGCGTTGGGACGGTCATAGTCGTCTATTTTTTCACCACTGGCATCGGTGATGGCGGAGTGCTTGGCCGAGACATCAAAGGTGAAGTGGAAATCTCCTGTGTGATTGGGAAGGTCTCTGGCCCGGTCTGAAACCGGAGAGCCGTTCACATACACGGTACGATGGAAATTATTCTCAGCAATGGTATAGACCACTTTGTCATTGCCAGTGCTATCAATGACCCACTCAATTCTCTTTGGTCCCCTGAACAGCCCTTTCTTGGGGCGCTGAATGGTCACGTCAAACGAACCTTGATTCGCATGAAGCCAGGCGTAGCTTGAGCCTTTCCATATCCACCAATCGCCTTCGTGTTTCCATTGTTTTGTTTCTTCAAAGACGCTGGTGCTGGTGGGAGGCGCAGGCGTGGGTGGAGTTGCCGGCGTTTCTGCGACCAGAGATTTCAAATTCCGCTTTAATTCAAGAGGCGCGGCGCTGGCTTTGACTTCAAGATCGGCCTGGTCACTGGCGTAGCCCGGGGCCTCAATCTTTACGGTGTATTTGCCGGGCTTGAGCCACACGATGTCGCCGGGCTTGGCTTTGCGCGGCACCATCCCCGACTTCGGATCCTGCGAACTATAGGTCGCAATGGCAGTGGCCGGTGTGATCTTGAATGAGAGCGCACCCTGAGGCTGCAGAGGGAAGTCATTGGCAGAGATTTTGGTTGTTGCTCCCGGCTGCAGATGGATGACTTTGGACGGCGAATCCTCAAAATGAGGACGGCTCAAATAAAGCTTATGAATTCCGGCGCGAAGCTCAAGCTGAGCGGTGCTTGCGCCTGCGGGTTGCGAATCGCCATCAATATGGAGCACGGAATCCGGCGGCAGGGCGGACAAGACCAGGTGAGCCTTGGCCGTGGTGCCATGCGGCTTGCTCTGGTCTTCCTGAGCGCTCAACAGAACAATTATCAGCGGCTGGTTGCTAGACTCCAGGTTCAACGTTTGATCGTTGCTGAGGGTAAAGGTTGAGGCAGAAGATTTGATCTCAGTTTCCAGGCCTTCTTGCGGAATCGGTTGCGGATCCTGTCCGGTGACATTGGCTTTGAGATCAGAGGTGGCAAACATCCGGGCGCGGTCGCCCAGAATGCTGGCGATGGCAACGGAATATCCTTTAGCTTCGAGCGGTCCACCCAACTCAACGGCTTTGCCGGATTCCACTTTGAGCGGCAATAAGAGGATGGTGTTTTGGCCGCTGAAAATTCTTACTACAGGCGCACCCGGAGCAATCTGTTCAAGAGCCAGGCTTCCATTGGTGAGCTGAGCTTCGGGCTGATCTCCAATGGCGACGGAAACATCTTTGATGTCAGAAAGCACTTCCATCCGCGGCAGCAACGGAGTGAGCGTGAATTGAATGGGCGCAGTGGACTGACCTGCGACAGTGGTTACGTGCTGCACGGCAGGCTGATAGCCCTCATGCGTGGCCTGGATCACGTGCTCTTGTCCCGGCTCAAGAGTTACGGGCGAAGTTGCGGGGTTCCCGTCGACTGTGAACTTTGTGTCTGCAATGTTGGCGGTTAAAGCAATGGATGAAGCCGCCGGTGGCGCTTGCGGTGCGCGATGCCTGATGAGCTTGTAAGCTACAAATGCAGCAACGGCCAAAACTGGAATAAGAACGATTGCCACCCAGAGCTTGATGGAAGACGCTGGGGTGCTTTTGGCGACGACAGGCCTTTGGACTTGCGCAGGAGTTGGAGCGGTTGATGGCGAAGCTGAAGCAGCATTGGCTTGTGCTGGGACGGCAGTCTTGTCTGTCCTGACTAATGACGCAGTTAATGCTTCTGAAAGCTGAGAGCTTGATTTGGCTTGAGCAGGCGCGGCAGCGGCGGTTGCTCTATCTGATCGGATCAGCGAGGCTGTTGCGGCGTCAGATGAGCTTCCCGCATTTGCGCTTGATTGTCCGCGTTGGGAGGGAGCAGCGGGAGCCTGAACAGTAAAGCGCGAACGGGTTTTGCTGTCCATGCTGTTCAGCAGCGTGGTTTCAAGCTGAGCCAGACGAGATTCTCGCGGATGCCGGGCCATGGCTTCACGAACTTTGCTGAGCGCAGCGGCGAGATCGCCTGCGGCCTGAAGTTCGCGCGCTTCCAGCACCGTGGCATCGACAACGGCCTGACGCTCACGATCCTGAACCTGGGCGGAGAGGCTGCGCGCTACGGGATTGGTGGGGTCAAGCTTGAGAGCTTCTTCCACCAGAGATTGCGATTCACGCCAGTCGGCGTTGAGGCGAACGCGGGCCTGCTCAAGCAGTGCGCTTAGAAAAGCGCCGCGAAGGGTGCGGTCGCGGCCATCGAGATCGACGGCCTGGCGGAGACGGTCGAGTCCGACGGCTGTATCGCCGGAAGTGATTGCCTGCTTGCCTTCAGCAAAGAATTGCTGCGCCTGCTGATGCTTTTCCGCACCTTGAATGGCCAGCTTGTCGAGGCTGGCAAGTTCGCGATCGTCAGGAAATTCGGCAAGGCCATCGCGCACAGCTTGCTGGGCTTTATCGTATTCGCCGGATTCGAGGTGTTGATCGATCTGGCGGACCCAGCGAGAGCGCGATTCTTCACGCAGCTGGGCTTCTCGCTTGAGCTTGAGGCGCTGGACTTCAGAGTCAAAGCCGGGATATTGCGGATAAATGTTGTGGAGAATGTCCCACTGGCCCAGGGCCTCATTGAATTGCGAGTTCTGCTCATACTGCTTGGCACGGCTGACGATGGAGTCAAGCAGGTCGCGGCGTCCGCGGACGAGCTTGAGCGATTCTTTGAAGTGCGGCTCGTTGGGGAAATTGTCAACTGCGCCTTTCAGGATTTCAATTTTGCGGTCGAGGTCGGCTTCGGTTTCTACGCGCTGATCGACATCGGCAACGGCGGCGGAGCGCTCCTGGCGATCACGCTCATCCACTTCCAGCTTGAGTGCCTGGAACATGGGATCGTTAGGATTTTTGGTGAGAAATTCCTGGCAGAGAGCACCAGCTTTGGCGAAGTTCTTGTCTTCAAGGCAGCGACGCGCTTCCGCATAGCCGGCGCGCAGAGCTTCACGCTCAGAACGAATCTGATTGTAAAGAGACTGATACTGCGCGTCTTTCTCAGGCGTTGAGGTGCGGGCGGCGTTGCGCGAGATTTCAAGGAGGCGTTCGAGTTTGTCTAGCGCGGTACTGACTTCGCCGCATTGATATGCCTTGAGTGCCGACTGATAAAGCTGTTCTTTTTCCGCGCGCGCTTTGCCGGCATCTTTTTCCAGGCGATCCACCTGATCAAGCAGGCTGTGCGCCTTGGCGTCTGCGGGATTGACGCGCAGAATTTCTTCCAGACCCATGCGCGCCTGGCTGAAGAACTGGTTTTCAATATGCTGCTGGACAAGCCGGTACCAGTTATCGATCTGCTTTTCATTGCGCTGGCGCTCGATCTGCGTTTTCAGGCGCAGAGCGTCAGTGTTGTTAGGATCGATCTCTAGCACTTCCTGAACTTTCTGCAGCGCCAGCGGATACTCTTCTTCTTCCACACGGGTGCGCGCGCTCTCCATGAGTTGGCGGATGGTCTTCTGCTTGATGGCCTGATCCAACTGCATGCGCAGCAGAGAGAGTTGCAGATCGATGTGACCTTCAGCCTCAAGCTCGCTCAGGATTTCGCGCGCGAACTGGAAATCGCCCTCGGACTGGGCTTTCTTCACGCGCTCAATGCGCGGCTGGATCTTGGCAGAGTCAAAGTATTCAATCGGCTCATTGCGAAGAGCTTTCTTGAGGACCTCAGCAAATTCGCGCGCACTGGAGAAGCGGTGATATGGCTGCTTCGCCATGGCTTTTGCGATCGTCCGGCTCAACGCTTCATTGACTGAACTATTAATGTCCGAGACCGGCGGAGGAATATAACTGCGGATGGCTTCAAAAACTTCGGCTTCAGTTGGCAGGTCAAAGGGCTTGCGCCGCGTGAGCGCTTCATAGCTCACCACGCCCAGGGCAAAAACATCGGAGAGCACCGAAGGCGCTTTGTGATCGAGCAACTCCGGCGCCAGGAAGTGCAGCGTGCCTTTAATGCCGGTCATGCTGTGCGTGTCAGAGAGGTGGACCACGCCAAAGTCAATGAGCTTGACCGAATCGTCATCCATTACAAAGATGTTGGAGGGCTTCAGGTCGCGGTGCACCAGGCCATGATCGTGCGCCGCCTGCAGGCCGCGGCAAGCTTGCACAATGATATCGACTGTGCGATCCACGGTGAGGCGCGTACTGGCTTTTTTGATCAGCTGATCGAGCGTGACGCCCGGCAGCATGGGCATCACAAAGAAAGGCTTGTGCTGGCCGGCTTCTTCAAATTCTCCGGTTTCAAGAATGTCAACAATGTTGGGATGGCTCAGCCGCGCCAGCACGCTCCACTCTTTTTCAAAGAGCTCCAGCGCCTGCTGACTCAGGCCTCCCCAGATGGTTTTAAGCGCGACAAAGCGCCGGGTGACAGTGTCATAGGCTTTGTACACTACCCCCATTCCGCCCTGTCCGATGGGAGGGTCTTTAATTTCGTATCGGCCAGCAACCACAAACGTGCCTTGCGGCTGGCGTTTCATATGCATAGCAGTGCCTACCTGGGGGCCGGTCTACAGCCTTCTACCTATGCGCGGTACGGAATTGTAACCCAAGACACACGAATCCGAACCCGCTTTGCCACAGTATTAGTGCTTTTAATTTGTAAAGCGTTTCACGGGACCCTGGCAGTCCCGGCGATTTTGTTGCGATTTTGCTGTGAAAAAAGATGCAAATGATTGTTTGATTTCGTAGAGGAATCAGGTATTGTCTAGCCACACCCCCCAAATCCATCTGTTGTTCAATTTGCCTCATGTGAGGATCCATGGCGAAAATCGTTGGAATTGAAGGAATGACTCCGCAGCAGCTTATATCCGAACTGCAGCAGGGCGCGAGGTTTGTTCAGTATCAGTATTGCATCTCGGCGTTGGTGGTTACGTTCAAGCGGGGGACAGACATTTTTCTCGTCAAACCAGGCGAGAGCAAAGTGGCGAAAGGCCTGACCTGGACCGTGCTTACACTGGTTGCCGGCTGGTGGGGCATTCCCTGGGGACCGATTTACACCGTGCAATCGCTAGCGGTAAATTTCCGCGGCGGCCATGATATGACGCCGCAAACTGCAACCGCACTGCGGCTGCCAATGGAGATGAGCACTCTGTATCCGGCAGAGACAGCACAGGGTGCAGCCAGCGGAAGCTGAAATATTTGCCCAAGTTTTTCAGGGGCTAAAGCGGATCAATCTAAGGCACTTCTGGCCCGGCGAACCGATGCCTTGGCTTCCTCAATGGTCACGATCCCGAACTTTTTCTGTATTGTGGCCGTCGTATCAACAAGGCTGTCATAGTGCTTCACTGCCAGAAAATAGGCTAGCCGGGCGCTTTGGGCAAGGGAATGCGCTTCAGCCCGCAGCCGCCTGGCGTGGGCGCGCAGCTTGCGGGCGCGAAGAATCTCGAGATGGTTCTTAGCGCGGCGAAGGTTCTGCATGTTGCATTTGGATGAGCACTGCTCGTCTTTGTGTAAGCGCCAAAAAACGCCATTTAACTATGGCTCAACTGAAGGAAACGTGAGCCGAGTGACACAGGGACTTCCGCAGGCGGCTTGCACAGCTTTTTGCGGTCGATTCCGCGCCGGATCAGGGCCTTGGTTTTGCGCATCTTTTCGTTGCTCAACGCAATCATCTCCTGTGACCACTCGGTCGTGCGTTGGCTCTGGACAATACATTCCTTGATCTGCGCCTGCAGGCTTGCAGGAGACTGCAATGGTGTCATTTGGATTTCTGCCCCTTCGCGGACCAACATTCAGGCCGCTGTTGAATGAAGTCGCAGAGTGTGCCGTGGATTCGGCAACGATGGGTCTTCAGGTCTTGCTAAAGCTATCCTACAATTTGGATTGTATCACCCAGCCATAAGATGGCTGAACTTTCGCATTTGCGGCGAAAGAGGTAGTGGGTCAGTTTGAAAAACTGGCCCATTAGCAGTGTCAGCGTCTAGCGATTCGCTTGCGAATCGCGGGCCTTTAGGCAGACGTCATCGCGCAAGCGATGAATCAATTCAGCCAAACTGTACTACCCGAGTGTTGCCGCAGGCTAAAGCTATTTCGCCAGCGGCACGCTGTACTGCGCAGCGATGAGCTGCCACTCGTTGCCGTTTTTCATCCATATATCGGTCAGCCGGTCACGATATTCATAGCTCTTTCCCGCAGAGCTTCCTTTTTCGTGATATCCGCCCGTGACCACGGCCACATTTCCGTGCATGTGGACCTTCAGATTTGACTCTTCCGCCAGCTCCACCTGGGTTGAGGTATCCATGGTGTGCGACATGTATCCGACCTTGCCATAGACGCTGCCATCTTCCACCGTGATGACAAAATCATCATTCAGCATTGAGGTCATAGTCTGGATGTTGCGAATCCTGTAAGCGTCCGTCCAGCGCTGCTCCAGGGCCAGGATTTTTGTTACTTCCGGCGAGCTTTGCAGGGGCAAGCAGGGTATCGAGAGGAAGCAGACCATGCAAACGATCAGTATTTTTCTAGCGTGCATGGCCCTTTTATGGCACAGCTCTGCCAGCGCGACAAGTCACTTTGGTGACTCCCCGGGCACCCACTACCCCCGCTCCTGTCTCGGTTCGACCGTCGATCCGCCAGCTTTTCGCGGCTTACCACCTGCCCAACCCGCGATGATCAGCGTTCCTTCGCGGTAAGCTTTCCCATATCTTTTTCAATCAGTGTCAAGGTTTTGTCTTTCCGATCACCGGGCCCCCCTGAAAGCCCGCTTTTGGCTTTCTGGGGTAGGATCTCGGGCGATGTCGCGTGACCACGGCCCATCAGCGTTCATCAGCGTCAATCTGCGGCGAAGGTTGTTGTTTTTGGCTGACCGCTGCTTGCTGATTGCTGATTACTTCTTTCAGCGCTATTACTTCAATCGGACAATCCGGCCAGTTATGCACCCAGCACACAATCGCGTCGCAGTCTTCAATTTTGTGTCCATGGCGCAGAAAATTCATGCTTTCAAGCTCCACTTCAATGTTCATGTCCTGCCATTTGCCGGGTGCAACCTCCCGCAACGCCTTGCAATCCGGAAACGCCGTCTGCACCAACTTCATCCTTAGTCCCAGTGGCTCCGCCATTGCGCCAAAAAGAAATAGCACGCTCGCCTCGTTTACCGGTTCGTTCACCAGTGGCCCGTAGATCATCGGCTGGCCGTATACCAAGCGGTCTTCCCGTATGCCAGGTGGCTTCAGTAAACTGGCGAACGGTTTGCCTTCAGCGGCTTGCTGCTCTCGTGCCGTAAATTCGCAGATCATCTCCATCACATCTGCCCATTCGCTCTCCAGCCCATTCTTTTTCGCGTGTGCTTCCATCGCCGCCGGCACCTTTGACCATCTCCCAAACCGCCTCTGGTACGGACGGATCGTCATCTGCCCAAACGTCTCAAATTCCTTGCAGGTCGGTAGCTTCCCCATCTGCCGCACCATCCCAGCCCACTCCAGAAACAGCTCATGCGTAGGTGTTGGCAGCGTCGTCCGTCCTCGGGCAATCCCGCACTCTCGCCATGCCCCCACCAGGCTTCCAAACCCTCTCCTTATGTGCCATCTTCGCAGCGGACTGTGCATCTCCAGGTCCTGCAGGCTGGGTGAATGTCCAAGCTGCTTCGCCAGTTCTTGAATCATCCCGATCATCTCTTCTTTCGTAAACGTCGGCGTTATTCTGTTGCCAATTTTTTCTTCCTGCGTTTCCACAGTTTTTCTCCATATTGTTGAACTATGTTGTTGAGCATGTTGTTGAAACAAATGTTGTTTAAAGCAAATGTTGTTGGAAAATAAAAAAGCCACCCATTGGGCGGCTTTAATGGTTGTTCAGATTTTTGATCTTGCTTTTTGGTTTTGATTTTGGGGTTTTGCTAAAAACTAACTACTAAGTACTCAGTACTGCAGGTATTTGGCTTTGATTTGGGGTTTTAGCTAAGAACCGACTACTAAATACTAAGAACTGCGGCCGTTAGGCCGCACACACACACTTATCCTGAGGCAGGGGGTGGGCGCAGGCCAACCGGCGTAGGCTATTGCGCGCCCTGGCGGATGCGTCACAAGTTGCAGGCCTTTCGGATTTCCGCCTTGCTAGCCTCCCCTAGAGAACTAGTGCTCAAAGCGGAACTTGCATCCCCCGGCGCCGCTCCCGGGTCGAACAATCGCCATCTTCTCACAATGTCCTTATAGATGTCAATAGACATCATGTCTAAAAATCGAGAATACCCAGGCGCTGGGTACCCCACCTTTGCGTCCCTCGATTTTTCGTTTGGCCACATTCTGACCGCAGACGCAAAAGGGTGGGAGAGAACAATCCCAAGCGCCGTCAGGCGCACCTGAAATACCCAATAGGAACACCAGGAATCAAAGCGCCGTCAGGCGCGTCTGAAAATAGCCCAGCAGGGAACTGCCGGGCGGCCTTCCGGGCCGCGAAAGGTTTTCAAAAAACTAGAACTTCCTTGCGCCGTAGGTCCCGGCCGTCGACTAGCCGGTATTGGCTCGACAGGATGAAGATCCCCGCGTGCAGCATCTGTCAGGCATTTTGCCCAAGCACAAGTGCCGCTAGGCGCGTGTGAAATAGCCCGGCAGGAACTGCCGGGTGAGCGTGTCCAAAACGCCAGTCCCGCCAGGGACGGCTGAACTCAATCCTTCATCCATAAAATCTGCATGTCGATTGAGGATGGTTTTTTATTCTCATCCAAAATCCGTGTGCCATTGAGAGCCCATGAGTGCCGTTAGGCGCGAATGAAAATAGCCCGGCAGGAACTGCCGGGTATGCGTGTCCCTAAAACGCTAGTCCCGCTAGGGACGGCCGAGATCATTTCCAGAACCGTGTATAGAGTGCCGCCTGGCACAACGGGTGCAGAAACCCTCCCAATATAAATGAGCGCCGTCAGGCGCGTCTGAAAATAGCCCGGCAGGAACTGCCGGGTTATCGTTGCCCAAAAAACGCCAGTCCCGCCAGGGACGGCTGAAGTTACAATCACAGCCCTATGTCCTATCACGTACGAAATTGCTCATTACACCATTTTGTCTTTTCGACTAAAAACCGCGTTGCCGCCATCCGTGAAGACATGCAGGCGCGGCTATGGGCATACATGGGCGGAATTGCCCGGAGCAATCAAATGAAAGCGCTTGCCGTCGGTGGGATTGCCGATCATTGCCACATCCTTCTTTCCCTTCCACCGACGATGACCGTGGCCAAGGCAATCCAATTGGTAAAATCTGGCTCGTCAAAATGGATGCACGACGAAACTGCCAGCCGTCGCTTTGCATGGCAGGAAGGTTATGGGGCATTCAGCATTGGCACGTCGCAGGTGCCCGCAACCATTCGATACATTCTGAATCAGCCCCGGCATCACAAAAAGATGCGGTTTGATGACGAATGGAAAACCATTCTCAAACGACACACGGATTTTATGGATGAGTGATTCTCAGCCGTCCCTGGCGGGACTCTGTTTTGCTACAACCTTTACCCGGCAGTTCCTGCCGGGCTATTCTCACTCGCGCCTGGCGGCGCTCCGGGATTGGCTTATTCGCTCGATGACATGCTCCGCGCTCTGTGATCCTCGCGACACGGGTGACGACATGATTTTACAAACGTTGTTCCAAAATGTGTAAGTCTGTGCTTTAGATCCTTCGTGGAAGCATGCATCAGGCCCAATCGGATAACATTATCTTCAAGCCCTGAACTCGGGAACGTCCTCTCCGCTTTACTGCGCGTCATGATATAGCTTTTGTCTGAAACCCCTAGACATTGTCCAAGCCTGAAAAAGAACTCTTTATCTAATTCTCTATATCGCTCTGTTCTCCTGATTGCGGGAACAACTTTGTCGCGATTCACCTGACGCTTTCCCTCTGAATATTCATAGCAAGCATCCAGATATAAAACTTCTTTTTCGCTTAATTGTCTCAGAATTTCAGGGAATGACGGATGAACATCTCGCTTGATTGCGGCATTCGCAAGCATAGCCGCCCAGCGATCTTGAAGCTCATCGTTTTCTTCAATCGAAGCATTCTCGACCACAGGTACAAGAAGTTTAAACGGTACCCGTTCCGGTTCCATATCCGTAT
The DNA here is from genome assembly GCA_035652415.1 of Candidatus Angelobacter sp. Taxonomy (GTDB): domain Bacteria; phylum Acidobacteriota; class Terriglobia; order Terriglobales; family Acidobacteriaceae; genus Angelobacter. Next base: position 14,904 of record DASRDW010000092.1, read on the forward strand.
CAGCCAGCATCGCTTTCACTCGCTCGAACAGACGTATTTGCCGCTTCAATCGAAACACCCTCACATGATCTTTAAGCGTAAGTCCGATCTCTTCAGCCGCTGGTCCCGCCAGCTTATCTAGCAGATCAGCAAACGGCTTGAGCGCGGCTTCAACGCCGGCTTTTATGAGCTTGTCTTCGTCGGCCATGTCTATCTCATTGTCCCGCAATCGCGCCGCGCTTCTCGTCAAAAATCGTCATGATCTCAGGCATTCTGCGTTTTAAGCTGCCATACCACAGACACTTTCTCCATGTCGTACAAGAAGCTTTCCGATAGACCTGAGGCAGATGCCTGCCCATCATTACGCGGAAAAAAATTCCTCTCACCAAAAATCTAAACGATATACAGGGCACCAAATCACTCACATCTTCAACTGAAGGCACGGTCCATACGCTTCGCGCTCCGTCGTCACTTGCAACAATCACAATGACAGCGGTATCCGGAGGCATCGCGCCGCCGAGCAGGTATTCACGCATAGGTGGCTCAAAATCCCCTAGCGCAAAATGAGGTTGCACAACTCCGTCTAACATCGTCCAATCATGCGCCGTCCCACGCCAAACAATACTCAAACCAAAGTACGCAAACTTATCCATGTCCATACCCAAATCCGCACCCGAATATCGCGGCATTTCAGGATGGTTATCGCGGGATAATGCCAGCCGCAATCGGTCACTCAAAGGAAAGCCCTTCTTCTTGCCTAATTTCGGTTGAACATATTTAAGAACCTCATCTTCTCCGTTTACCTTAAAGAGGGTTTCACATTCCCTGCATAACAACCGCGTCTTTATTTCATTTTCTTTCATCACTACACCCGCACTGTTTCGAGTCGCATATTCCAGTCGCAAATTTCGCGAATAGAGAGCGGCAGGCATATAGTGGCTTTTCAAAAGCTCTTTTTCCTTCCGACAAAGCTTACAGATACCAACCGTGGGCATTATCTATTCCTGTGGATTGACGATTCCTGAGTAGATTGTACGATTAAGTCAACCCGCCAATGCCCACAACCCGGCCCAAAAGCACCGTTTGAACTGGTTGAAAACCACCATTTACCGATCCAAAGCAGCTTGGATTTCACTAAATCACACAAAATCAAGAGGATAACTGCCGTTGTGGTTTGGCATAGGGATTGCCTAATCAATGGCAACGGTTGAAGTCTCTTTAAGGGAAGACTCTGGCGCGGCGAATTGGTGGTCGCCGCGCCAAAAGGTGAATCGATGCGAGGAAAGTTTCTAGCGGTACTGATGTTTGCGGTGACGATGACGGTGGGCGCCTGGGCGCAGACGGATGACTATCCGCAGGGGCCGCCGGATCAGGGCTATCCGCCTGCGGCGCAAGGGCCAGAGTCGCAGGGGCCGGAATCGCAAGGGCCAGGGCCGAGCGCGCCGGGACCGGAGGATGCGGCGCCTCGGAGTGAAGGTCCGGCGCCGGATGTGGCGCATATCAGCTTGATTAAGGGTGATGTCTCTGCGCAGCGCGGTGATACAGGTGACTGGGCAGCTACAACAGTAAATGCGCCGGTGATGCGTGGCGATCAGATCGCAACAGGTGACCAGGCACGCACGGAAATTCAGTTGGATTCTGCCAATGTGGTGCGGCTGGCGGCGCATAGCCAGATGAAGCTGGCTGATCTTACGCGCCAGCGAATACAGATTCAGGTGGCGCAAGGCTACGCCGATTACACCGTGTTCAAAGGCAACGAGTCGGACGTGGAGATTGATACGCCGAATGTCTCGGTGCATCCGACGAAGCCGGGACGGTATCGCGTGCAGGTGAACTCTGACGCGGAGACAGATGTGATTGTCCGCGATGGCGAAGCGGAGATTACGACGCCTCAGGGCAGCACTCGGCTAAGGCAAGGCGAACTGATTACGGTTCGCGGGACTGACAACCCGGAATATAAGATTTCAGCGGCGCCGGAGAAGGACGATTGGGACCAGTGGAATAGAGATCGCGACAAAATAATGAGCGATTCGCAAAGCTGGGGCCGCACCAACCACTATTACACCGGCGTGAACGATCTGGATGGCTACGGCCGCTGGGTTTATGTCCCGGGATACGGAAACGTCTGGCAGCCCTACCAGCAGGCTACGTGGGCGCCGTATCAGGCGGGCCGCTGGGTTTGGGAACCCTATTACGGCTGGACTTGGGTTTCTTACGAGCCTTGGGGATGGGCCCCTTATCACTATGGGCGTTGGTTCCTCTATAGCGGAAGCTGGTGCTGGTGGCCTGGCCCAGTTTATGTCAGCTATCGGCCAGTGTGGTCGCCGGCCTTTGTATTCTTTGTTGGCTTCGGCCACCGTGCGGGCTTCGGCTTTGGCTCCATCGGATGGTTCCCGGTTGGCCCGCATGATGTCTTCTATCCTTGGTACGGACGCGGCTTTAATCGCGTCAACGTGATCAATGTAACCAACATCAACATCATTAATCGTGGCCGCGGATTTGCTC
>DASRDW010000093.1:0-4061 GCA_035652415.1 Candidatus Angelobacter sp.
GCTACCTGCTGGCAAATGGGACCACCGGGCTTTCCGTCGCGTTTGATCTGCCTACACAGATCGGCATGGATTCAGATCATGCGATGGCGGTCGGAGAAGTCGGAAAGGTTGGAGTTGCGATTGATTCCATTGAAGACATGGAGCGGCTCTTTGCCGGGATCAATCTGGAAAAAATTTCTACCTCTATGACCATCAATGCCAGCGCCGCAATTCTGCTGGCGTTGTACATTGCGGTGGCCAAGCGCAACGGCGCTCAGGTACGCAAGCTGAGCGGCACAGTGCAGAATGACATTCTCAAGGAATACATTGCGCGCGGGACTTATATCTATCCGCCGCGCCAGGCGTTGCGCATCATCACGGATATGTTTGCTTACGCTAATGAGCATGTGCCGGAGTGGAATCCCATCTCAATCTCCGGCTACCACATGCGCGAGGCCGGCTGCACCGCAGTGCAGGAAGTGGCCTTCACACTGGCCAACGCAATTGCCTACGTGGATGCAGCGATCAGCGCCGGGCTGGATGTAGACAAATTTGCGCCGAGGCTCTCCTTCTTTTTTAATGCGCACAACAATTTTCTGGAAGAGGCGGCCAAGTTCCGCGCGGCGCGGCGCATGTGGGCGCGCATTATGAAGGAACGGTTTGAGGCGAAGAATCCCCGTTCACTGATGCTGCGCTTTCACACGCAGACAGCCGGTTCCACTCTCACGGCGCAGCAGCCGGAAAACAACATCGTGCGTACGGCGTTGCAGGCGCTGGCGGCGGTGCTGGGTGGAACGCAGTCATTGCACACCAATGGCTATGACGAAGCTCTTGGTCTTCCCACTGAAGAAGCCGCGCGAATTGCATTACGTACTCAGCAGATGATCGGATATGAAACCGGCGTGGCCAACACCATTGATCCGCTGGCCGGGTCTTATTACATTGAGTCGCTTACGAATGAGATTGAGCACCGCGCCGGCCTTTATCTGGAAAAAATTGAGGACATGGGCGGCACGCTGCGCGCCATTGAGCAAGGCTATATCCAACAGGAAATACAAAACGCTGCTTATGACTTCCAACAGGGCGTAGATCATCTGGAAAACGTAGTGGTGGGCGTGAACAGGTTTCAAGGCGAAGGCGAGAAGGCGATTCCGATTCAGCGCATCGACGAAGCACTTGAACATCGCCAGGTAGAGCGTTTGCGCGCACTGCGTCAGCGGCGCGATAAAGCTGCGTGGGAATCGGCGATTCGCGCGGTTGAAGAAGCCGCCCGTGGCGAAGCCAACCTGATGCCGCACATCATTCATGCGGTTGAAAGCTATTGCACGGTGGGCGAGATATCCGACGCGTTGCGGCGGGTGTTTGGGGAATATCAGGAAACAGTGGTGATCTAGTCAGGCACATCTCTTTAAATGCCTAGAAATCCTTCTCTGCTGCAGTGACACAACCCTGCAAAACGTTTCACGAAATCTTTTGTACTAATCTGTGCTTTCCGTCTTGAATTTCAATTTGCGCGGGGACATAATGTGCCACCCCTTTGGATTGCTTTCAAGCAAGGAGCAGCCATGTCAACAAAGCCTGGCCGTGGTCGTGATTCAGGTTCGGATAAACCTGAATCAAACGAAGTTCCCAATAAACTATCAACTGACTCCCAAAAGCCGTCTCGAAAGAGAAACCGCTGGTTGTACCGGAGAGTTGATCGTCTCAATGGATGGTGGATAAGGCGACGCCGCTGGCACAAAATAGGGATCTCATTTTTCCTGCTGGTGGTGGTGGCCATTGCTCTTAACTCCGCGTACACGCGCTGGCTTGACTATTGGGACGTCGGCGGCGGCTGGCTTGCACACTTCGAGGGTGACAAGACACCGTTGGCGCTGCAGCGTGGCGCCGCCATCATGAGCCAGCCAAGTAAGTTTGGCAATGAATACCGGGAAATACGCTATCTTGACCAGAGATGGTCGCCGGAGGAAAGCCTGTGGTTTTATAAGACCTCGCAAGGCTCTGACCTGATTCCGTATGACTTCTTTATGGTGCTGGAGCAGCCCAAGACAGGAAAGCTTTTTCGATCTAACGATAATCTGTACGACCTTGGCTATTTGCCGCAAATCAAAACCAGCAGCAATCCTGATGCTCTTCCGGTGGGGTTTGTTAAAGACACTTACATGAGCAAGGACTATCTGGGCTTTACCTGCGCTGCATGCCATACCGGGCAGATCAATTACAAGGGGATTGCAATACGCATTGATGGCGGGCCGGCCGGCAGTGATATGGATTCATTTCTCAAGAACTTAAAAGATTGTTTGCTTGCCCTTCCGCCCAAATCAGATGCGCGTGCGCAATTTATCAAGAAAGTACTCAAGCTGGGCCACTACTCTTCTGCTGACGATGTAGAAAAGGACCTGGATAATTTTACGCAGCGTTTGGCCATGTATGAGATTGAGAATGACAGCCCCGTCCCTTATGGCTATTACCGTCTGGACGCATTTGGCCGTATTTATAACCGTGTTCTGGAGCATGTTCTTACGCTGGACCAGCTCAAATCGGTCATTAATGACATGGTAAGAGACGGCGAATTGACGCAAGCCAAAGCAGATTTCATTAAGAACTACAACAATGGCCACAATGTTCTAGACGGCACACAGAAAGACCACCTTGTATTCCGCCTTGCCCAAATGTTGTCTCGAGACGAGCAGGGAAAGTTGAGCAAAAGAATTTTTAATCCTCCAGATGCGCCTGTTAGCTACCCTTTTTTATGGGACATTCCCCAGCATGATTATGTGCAGTGGAACGGCATTGTCCCCAATGCCGAATTGGGGCCGGTAGGCCGCAATACAGGCGAAGTAATTGGAGTTTTCGCCACTCTGGATTGGGCGCAGAAGCCGGGCATATCTTTTTCGTCAGTCATTAGCGGTCAGGGATTTAAGGGGCCGCACATTGATTACAAGTCGTCTGTGAACGTTTATAACCTGGTACGTCTGGAGCACCAATTGGACAGCCTGGAGTCGCCAAAGTGGCCAACAGACATCCTTGGAACGACTGATACAAAAAAGAGCCAGCGCGGCGAGAAACTATTCAGCGAGTTCTGCGCTGGCTGCCACACGAACATCGGTCGTGATGATCCCCAGCGCCGCGTTGTGGCGAATATGACTAAGTTGGAAGAGATTGGGACGGACAACAAGATGGCATTGAATGCCGCCAGCTACAACGGCCTGAGCGGCATTCTCAGAAATCAGTACACCAATTCCGGCGGCGGTCCAGTTTTGATCGATGAACGTGCGCCCGTGGCCGCGCTGCTGACCAAGTCCACACTGAGCGTAGTGGCCACGCCAAATCCTAACAAGAATTTCATCAGTCGCGGACTCGATTGGGCAGACGACCTGATTACCTCATTCCTAGGCAATAACATCAAGCCTTCCATCAAGCATGGAAATTACGATCCAGACACAACGGCCAAACCGTATGAGTCATTGAAAGCCTATAAAGGAAGGTCACTAAACGGAATCTGGGCCACTGCCCCGTACCTGCACAATGGTTCGGTGCCAACGCTCTATGATTTGTTGCTGCCGAAAGCGCCAACGCAGCCGGTCGCGAAAAAGGGAACTAAAGGATTGAAGGAAGCAAAAGAGCCGTTGGATTCGCCAGAAGCCGAATACCGTCCAAATACATTCATGGTTGGCTCGCGTGAATTCGATCCGGTGAAAGTTGGACTGAAGAGCTCCGGTTATGAAGGGTTCATTTTTGATACCAGCCTGCCCGGCAACAGCAATGCCGGCCATGAATATGGCATGAAAGGCATCACCCTGCCTGATGGCACAAAACGCGGTCCTTTAACCAAAGACGAGCGCATGGACCTGCTGGAATATCTGAAAACTTTGTGATGCGTTTTCACAATTTGAAACACTATCGGTAGAAGCAAGGAGAACGAAGATGGGCGCAGTACCAGCACCAGGGCCGACGAATTATCTTGAACAATTTGACGCAGCCGCTCCGGCTGAGAGGTTTCCGCTGGTCCGCAAATGGATCGATAATGAGCCGCTGCCGTTCTTCAAGGAACTGCGAGAGAAGCGTCCGATTCTGGTTAC
>DASRDW010000094.1:0-6894 GCA_035652415.1 Candidatus Angelobacter sp.
GGCGGAAACGAACGATGCCGTAATCGTGATGGAGGAAGGCACAAAGGAAGTGGAAATTGGCGCCAAGCTGGCCGATCAGGCCGGCAAAGCGCTGGACGCCATCTCTTCTGTAGTGCGGCAGTCGGCAGAGCTGGTGCAGGAAATCTCCTTAGCTTCCAAGCAGCAGGTGCGCGGCACAGAAGGCGTGGCCAACGCAATGCAAATCATCTCCAACATTACCCGCCAGACTTCACAGGGCGCGCGCCAGACATCGCGCACCGTGGAGCAACTGGTGCACATGTCAGAACAGCTCAATGAAGCGCTGGCGCAATTCCGCGTGGCTACAGGCGCTGCGCCAACTCTCCCCAGTGAAGCGCGCCCGGAGTTGGTAAGCGCGGCAGCGGCCATGGCACGACGCTAACGCTTAAGCAGCGCTGAAGATTGACTTAAACGTTGCAGTAACGTCTGCAGCTAACGTGGGGTAACCATTAGGGGAATGACATGGCAGGGGGAGTAGTGACAGTCAGCGAGCATGAACTGAGCGAGATTCGCGGCCTCATTGAGACCCGCTCCGGGATTCTATTTGATAATTCGCGCGAGCGTTTTTTCTCTACCCGTGTGCTCGAACATGTTGAGTCCCGCAAGCTGACTCACGGCACCGATCTTATTCGCCTGATCAAAAATTCCAACGTGGAGTATGACTCGCTTTTGCAGCGCTTGCTCACGCAGGAAACTTCATTCTTCCGCTATCCGGCGGTGTTTGAGGCGCTGGAAAAAAAGGTCTTGCCTGACCTGCACATGAAGAAGTTCTGGGAAAGCCCACGCTCGCTGCGTATATGGAGCGCCGGCTGCGCGACCGGTGAAGAAGCTTACAGCATCGCCATGACAGTAGCCGATGCCATTGAGTTTGCCGATGCGTGGAACATACACGTCCTGGCCACGGATATCAGCCGCCAGGCGCTTGAGTATGCGGAGCACGGTGTTTACGAGCCGCGCGATCTGGAGACGGTTACATCGCGGCAGCGCGAGCAATATTTTTCTTCAGTAGGCGACCATTGCCTGGTCCGGCCGCGTATTCGCAACATGGTGACCTTTGCGCCCATGAACCTGGCCCAGGTCGTTTACATGGGCAAATTTGACTGCATCTTCTGCATGAACGTGCTGATTTATTTCTCTGAAGAGCGGCAGGCGCAGTTGATCCAGCGTTTTTATGAGTACCTGGAGCCGGGTGGATATCTGTTTTTGGGCCATGCAGAATCCATCAATCGGGCCGACGTAAAGTTTGACACTCATATTTATCGTGACGCGCGCATCTACCAGAAGCCGGCCAATCTGGCGCGGCCCACGGTGGCGCAGGAGAGAGCTTGAACGGGCAAGGCCAAGAATTCGTAGAGGTCTTCTTACAGGAAGCGTCGGAGCGCCTGCAATTTTTGCGCGAGTACTCCGGCATCCTGCAGGACGCCTATCCACGGGCGGAAGACGTGGAGCGCCTGCACATTGCGGCGCATACCCTTGCTGGGACCTCAGCTTCTTACGGCTTCCCGTTGTTTTCTGAAATTTCCGGCAAGCTGGCGCATATCTTCCAATATGCGATGAATGCCAGCATCGCCGCCGACGCTGCTGTTCCGCTGGTGGAATTCATCTCTGAAGCCGTCGCGCTGCTGGAATCTGATCTCATCATGATCAGCACCAACAGCGTGGAGGCAGAAGAAGATATCAGCGCTTTCAAGCAGCGTTATCCGTTTGCCTTCCAGGCTGCTGCTCCGGCTGCAACTCCAGCACAGGAAGCTTCGCCGAAAGCTATATCGCCGGAGAAACCAGAGCCGCCTGCTTCGGAGAATGCTGCTCTTTCCAAGCCTTCTGTTGCTGCAATAAAAGAACCTGAGCTGGAGCCTCTGCCGGAAGATGGCGAGGTCCCGGCTGAGGTCCTGGAGTTCTTTGTTCCTGAAGCGGAAGAGCATTTGCAGGTAGTAACAAGCTGCCTGCTCTCGCTGGAGACCAATCCAAGCTCTGAGCAGATCCATCGTCTGTTGCGCGCTATGCATACGGTGAAAGGATCGGCGGCGCAAGTGGGTCTGCACCGCATTTCGCACGTTGCTCATCGCGCTGAAGATTTGATTGGACGTCTACGCGAGGGCGAGTTGCGCCCCAGCGCTGAAATCATTGATATCTGCCTAGATGCAGTGGATACGCTCAAAAAATTTCTTTATCACCAATGGCCGGATGAAGCTGCCATGCAGTCTTCCGTCCAGGGATTGTTTGCGCGCATCTCGCGACTAGCGCCAGCGGAGAAAGAGCTGGAACAAGAAGCGGCGCCTGTCGCCCATGCCGAGCCTGTGGCAGCAGAAAAGCCATCGCTATCAGGCCCGAGTTATCTGCAAGAAGCGCATCGTGCGGAAGAGCCGGCTGCTTTGGCCGAACCAGTTGCGCTTGCAACGCCGGCAACTCAGCCAGTTGAAGCTACGCTTCCGCAGGTTGCAATCGCTGAAACCAAGAAACCGGAAAACAAGTTCGAAAAGCTGGACAAGCTGGCGGAAGAAGAGTTCCTGCGCAAAGAGCCTGCTTCCATGCCGCAGTCCAAGTCCGTGCGCATCGCGCTGGAACGGCTGGATCGCATGATGAACGCAGTCGGCGAGCTGGTGATCAACCGTACTCGTATGCTGGGCCGCGTGGCCGAACTGGAGCGCCTGGCTGACGTGCTGAATTTCTCTAAAGGACGCATGCAGGATAAAGTGGCTGAATTTCAGGAGAAATACGAGTTCAGCCGTATCCACTCCGTTCCCACGCCCAAACCCACGGACAATTTCCCGCTGCGCAGCGGATACTCCAGCTATTCGCATACCTTTGACCACTCTCTCGCCGAGTTCAGCGAGCTGGAGATGGACCGCTATGACGATTTCAATATCCTCTCGCGGTCATTGACGGAAATTTCAGCCGACATCACTGAAGTGCTCACGCAGTTGGATGGCTTTGTTCGCCGCGTCGATGGTGATATCGATGAGTTCACTAAGCTGGCGCACCGTCTGCAAGATGAAATCACGCAGGCGCGCATGGTGCCAATCGGCAATCTCTACACGCGCCTCTCACGCACAGTGCGCGATGCCGCCAAGGCTGTCAATAAAAAGGTTGAACTTACGCTCGCAGGTGCCGAAACCGAACTGGACAACAACATTATCCAGCAGATTTCCGATCCGCTGATTCACCTGGTGCGCAACGCGGTGGCGCACGGCCTGGAGCGCGACGAAGAACGGTACGAGCAGGGCAAGAGCGATTCCGGCAACGTGGCCGTACGCGCCTACCATCGCGGTAACCATATCTATATTGAAGTTGAAGACGATGGCCGCGGCATCGATTACGAAAAAGTCCGCAAGACTGCGATCGAAAACGGAATGATTTCTGCTGATGCGGAGCTGAACGAGCGCGAGTTGCTGGATCTGCTCTTCCAGCCCGGCTTCTCTACCGCTCCGCGTAAAACGGAATTGGCCGGTCGTGGTGTGGGACTTGATGTAGTTAAGGCAAACCTGGCCCAGCTCAACGGCGAGATCGAGATCGAAACGCAAAAAGGTTTTGGCACGCGCTTTACCTTAAAGGTCCCGCTTACGCTGATCATCTCGCAGGCATTGTTTGTCCGCTGCGGGACTTCTATGTTCGCGGTGCCGTTGGCCTTTGTGGAAGAGATACGGCGGCTCCGGATCACTGAGATTGAAGAGGTTAGCGGAAAGCTGCTCACCAAAGTGCGCGACGTGGTTACAGAGATTGTGCGCCTGGATTCGGCGCTCGGTCTTGAGCCTATCCAGCCGATCAATGGTTACTTCCGCATGGTCATCGCTAATGTCGCAGGACGGCAAGTTGGGATCGTAGTGGAAGATGTTGTGCGCAAAGATGAAATCGTTATCAAGAGCCTGGGCGAGTTCCTGCGCAACCTCAAGATGTTCCCTGGCGCAACCATCGCTCCGGACGGCAGCTTGATTCTTTTGATTGACGTGAATCGTTTGGTTGCGGGCGAATCTATTGAGCACCGTCCACTGATGACCAGCGCGAATGCGGCACGTATTTTTGCTCCCGGCGCAGAAGCCGTGGCGCATGGCGCAATTCCGCAGGAAGCCATGGATTTTGTACCCCAGGAAAAGCTCGTTGTGCTGGTGGACGATTCCATCAGCGTGCGCAAATTCGTCGGCCGGATGCTGGAAAAAGCGGGCTATCGCGTAAAGCTTGCGGCTGATGGCCTGGAGGCGCTGGAGATTGTTACGCAAACGCACTGCGATCTGGTGGTTACCGACCTGGAAATGCCGCGGACTAATGGTTATGAGCTTCTCTCACACCTGCGCCAGGATGCGCAGACACGCGGCATTCCGGTAATGGTGGTGACCTCGCGCGCGGGAGCCAAGCATCGCGAGCGCGCCATGAAAGAGGGCGCGGCAGCATTTCTTACCAAGCCGGTGCAGGAAGACCAATTTATTGCCGCAGTAGGAGATTTGATTGGATCGCCAAGCGGCATGCGGATGGAACAAGTAGCGGCGGGACGCTAGAAGTTTAACGCTTGCCAAAAGCTGAAGGCAAATGCTGAGCGGCCTGATGTAAGAGCTGAAAGAAGAACGAGGTTTTAAAGGCTCCGGGCGGTTTGGAGCGGAGCGACAAGTATAAAAGATGACGCAAGGCAAAAAAATTCGGGTGCTGGTGGTGGACGATTCGGCCTTCATGCGCAAGGTGCTGCAAACTATTATTGCGTCTGATCCGCAACTGGAGATTTGCGGCGAGGCCCGCGACGGCCGCGACGCAGTCACTCAAGCCGAGGTGCTTAAGCCTGACGTTATCAGTATGGACATTAATATGCCGCACATGGATGGGCTCCAGGCCACAGAGATCATCATGTCCAGCAATCCGCGACCGATTCTGATTGTGAGTTCAGAGTCGCGTGAAGGCGCTGATGTCACGTTGAAAGCGCTGGAACTTGGCGCGATTGATTTTGTAGCTAAGCCTTCCGGCGGCATCGATCTTGACATGAGTTCGGTGAAAGACGAGTTGTGCCGCAAGCTCAAAATGGCAGCTAAAGTTCGCGTAGTACGGACGGCAACCCGCTCAAAGCTGCAGAATGAAATCGCTTCTTCATCGCCGCGAGTTGAACCGGCAAGCAAGAACGGTGACAGCGGACTTCAGGAAGTACGTGCCGCAGTAAACGCAGCAGTCAAAAGCGCAGGAAAATTCCCGATCGTGGTGCTGGCTTCTTCTACCGGTGGCCCTGCTACGTTGATGAACTTAATGCCCTACTTCCCTAAGGATTTTCCCGGGGCGGTGATCCTGGTTCAACACATGCCCGGCAACTTTACTGCACAGTTCAGCAAGCAGTTGGCGGAAATATCGAAGATCAAGGTAAAGGAAGCGGAAGCCGGAGAAATTATCGTTCCCGGCCAGCTTTATGTTTGTCCTGGCTCGCACCATCTGCGGGTCTCGCCTACGGGAAGAATTTCACTCGATGACGGGCCGCGCATCGGCGGCTATCGTCCCTGCGCTGACCTGACTTTTGAGAGCACAGCGGAGTATGCCGGGCCCATGACCATCGGCGTGATCTTGACCGGCATGGGCAATGACGGCGCCAAGGGCGTGCAGGAAATTCGCGCTGCCGGCGGGCATGTGATCGCCCAGGATGAATCTACGGCAGTAATTTTTGGAATGCCTCAGGAGGCCATTAAGACCGGCGCAGTGGACCAGGTTCTGCCCATGGAGGCGATTTATCACGCGATTGAAAAGCGCGTGCTGTACATCTTTGGCGCGGCCAAAGTGGGGGCAGTGTGAAGGGTTCGCCAAAATCACGCGCACAAGCCGTCACACAGCCGGCGCATGAAGACGTGATTGTGTTTACCGTGGGCGGATTCAGGTTTGCCATTGCTGCCGGCGCGGTAAAAGAGATTCGTGGCATGGAAGGCCTGCACACCTTCACGTTGGGAGGAATATCGGCACAGATTGCCAAGCTGGTTTACACGCTGGAGCGCGCAGGAACAACTTATTTTGTGATCGATGCAGCAAAGCATTTCGGTTTGCCGCCTGCTCAGCCTTCGCGGGTGATGATTCTGCGTAACACACCCACAGCTGTTCTGGTAGGCGCAACAGATCGCATCATGGAAATTTCGGCTCTTCATGCGTTGCCGCGAATTTTTACGCATGAAGAACGTGGTTGGTATCGCGGCCTGGCAGTGATGAACGGTGCTGTAGTGCCGGTAGTGAACCACAACACATTTCTGAACAAAGCGGAGTTGGATGTTCTGCGCTCTGGATTGGAACGGGTACGCGGAGTGGTGACGGTATGATCCCTGACGGAGACAAAGCGTACGTGCTCTTTCCTTTGGGAGAGAAGCGCTTTGCTCTGCCTGCTGAAGCCGTTACAGAACTTGCCCGACCAGATACTTTGCAGACCTTTCCGCATCGCACGCCTCTCTTGACGGGAGTTTTAGTGCGACGAGGCAGGATCGTTCCTGTCTGCGATGTTGCCCAGATTCTTGTTGGCCCTGCGGCTCCGGCAAGAAAGTTTTATCTGATCGCAAATTGCAAGCTCGAATCCATCCAGCAGCTCACTGCGCTTCCCGTTACTGGCGAATGCGAGCTAGCCAGCGCTCCGCGCGCGCCGCTCACCGGCAATGAACCACAATACATCAGCGGCATGCTGGACATGGGGAATGAGATCGTCGAAATCGTTGCGCTGGAAAAACTGATCTCCACGGAGGCGCGGGCATGAACCCGACTGTCTCCGCTCCAGCCAAAATTCTGTTGATCGATGCCAACGTGTTCTTGGCGCGGCGGATTACCGACGCTCTGAAGCTTGAAGGCTTTGAAGTGGTGCACACAACGCAACCTGGCTATGCACTAACTATGCTGGAGTATGACATGCCATCGGCAATTCTCTGTTCCACCAGCCTGCGT
>DASRDW010000095.1:0-7568 GCA_035652415.1 Candidatus Angelobacter sp.
GCTTCCCTTTCCGGACGCAGGAGTTTTTCTGTAACCGCAGAGCCACTGCCGGATGGCGGCGTAGTCACCGTTCTGCATGACATATCGGAAATAGAGCGCGTGGAAAAAACGAGGCGCGACTTTATTGCCAACGTTTCGCACGAACTGCGAACACCGCTTACGTCGATCCGTGGCTATGCTGAAACGCTGCTTGAATCTGATGGCGCGCTCCATGACAGCACACGCGAGTTCCTTGACGTGATCCGCTGTAACGCCGAGCGCATGGGCCGTCTTACGGAAGATTTGTTGGTGCTGGCGAGAGTTGAATCAGGCGAAGACAAACTTGATTTGCGCCCGCAGCGCGTGAACCACTTGCTGGCCGAAGCAGCATCTTCACTGCAGGAAACTGTCCGTGCCGCAGAGATGGAACTAATCACTGAAGAAGTGGGCGACTGGGATGTAATGGCGGACACTTACGCCGTACACCAGGTCTTTAGCAACCTGATCAGCAACGCCGTGCGCTATGCCCAGAGTGGAAAGAAAATCATCATCGGCGCCACTGGGAAGCCGGATGGCATTGAGTTTTTTGTTCGCGACTTCGGCCCAGGAATCGCTTCGGAGCATTTGCCGCGAATCTTTGAGCGTTTTTATCGCGTGGATAAAGCCCGCTCCCGCGAAAGCGGCGGCACAGGCCTGGGACTGGCCATTGTAAAACACATTGTGCTAAACCACGGAGGCTCTGTACGTGTTGAAAGTGAAGTAAGTCACGGCACTACATTTTTCTTCGTCCTGCCAAAACCGTAGCTAAACAGCAGCCGGCTTTCGACATCTGATTTTTACTTCTCGCAACCCTCTCATGCGTATTCAAAATGCTCTTCCTGTTTTAACAGTCATTTAACACTGCTTTGGTACGTTCATCTCGTACACGCGAGGAGGAGCAATGAAACTGAAGCTTTGCATGGCACTGGTGCTCACCGCAGCTCTGGCCGGTGTAGGCAGTGCTGAGACCAACCTTAACGGTGCAGGCGCAACCTTTCCCAATCCCATTTACCAGAAATGGTTCAGCGAATATCACAACGCACACAGCGACATTCAGATTAACTATCAATCCATTGGCAGCGGCGGCGGCATCAAGCAGCTGCAGACCGGAACGGTTGATTTTGGCGCTAGCGATGGCCCCATGACCGACGAACAGCTTGCGCAAACACCGCAAAAGGTCTTCCATATCCCGACCGTGCTCGGTGCGGTAGTGCCCACTTACAACGTTGAAGGGATCACCGGCGAATTAAAATTTGCCCCAGACGTGCTTGCTGATATTTATCTTGGCAAAATCAAGAAGTGGAACGATCCTCGCTTGGCCAAGGCGAATCCCGGGGTGAAGTTCCCGGATGAAGACATCGCGGTAATCCACCGCTCAGATGGCAGCGGCACCACTTATATCTTTACTGATTTTCTTAGCAAGGTCAGCCCGGAATGGAAAAGCAAGGTCGGGAAAAGCACTTCAGTAAATTGGCCGGTAGGATTGGGCGGCAAAGGTAATGAGGGTGTCTCTGGAATGGTGAAGCAGACAGAAGGCAGCATCGGTTACGTCGAGCTGATTTATGCGCTTTCCAACAAAATGCCTTACGGCAGCGTACAGAACGCCGCAGGCGTATTTATAAAGGCAAGCCTGGAATCAGTAACGGCTGCCGCGGGCTCAGTAAAAGAGATGCCGGATGATTTCCGCGTCTCCATTACCAATGCACCGGGCAAGACTGCTTATCCCATCAGCAGCTTCACTTGGCTGTTGGTTCCGGCTGAGTGGTCAGACGCAACCAAAGAAAAAGCGTTTGTCGATTTCCTGAACTGGATGGTGGACAAAGGCCAGACCATGACAGAACAACTCGCTTACGCGCCTCTGCCAAAGAACGTTGCAGCCAAGGTGAAGGCTCGGATCAAAGAAGTAAAAGTGAAAGGACAAACCGCGAAGAAGTAGGCGATGAAAGGTTCAGTCCGGTTTAAGATGAAACGCCGGCTGCGTGGGCTGGCGTTTTAATTAATAAGCTTCGATTCATTTAGAAATTTTCTTCCTTACTCCCATACAGCGCCAGTTTTACTGACTGGCGCTCTTTTTTTAACAATCTGTTAACAATCGTCTGCTAGCTTCCAAACATGCAGATCCTGCCGAATCCCAGGTCTTCACAAGCGCGAGAAGAATCAGGAGAGCCTGCTACCGCGGAAATTACTCCAGCCACCCATGAAGAATTGAAAGTCGTGTCCAAGAGCAGGGTTGGGGCTCGTGAAAGCGTTTTTGCTGACAGGGCATTTCGCGGCGTTGTGGTGCTCTGCGCTCTCACAGTCCTGGCTGTAGTGGGCTTGATCTTGTTTGAGCTCATCACTCAATCTCGCCTCTCCATGAGCAAATTCGGTTTTAAGTTCCTGGTTCGGCAAATATGGGACCCGGTGGCTGAAAATTTTGGCGCGCTGCCATTTATTTACGGCACCATTGTTTCGTCGCTGCTGGGCTTGATGATTGCCGTTCCGCTCTCGGTAGGGACAGCTCTTTTTCTTACTGAGCTTTGTCCTAGGCAGCTTCGCGGAATTCTCTCTTTGCTGGTTGAGCTTCTGGCGGCAATTCCCAGCGTGATTTATGGTCTGTGGGCTATCTTCGTTCTCTCGCCCTTTCTGCGCGTTCACGTTGAGCCATTCCTGGCCAAGGTTTTTGGCTGGACAGGTCTGTTCAGCGGGCCAAAGTACGGATGGGGCATGCTGGCGGCCGGAATAGTCATCGCAATCATGATTCTTCCGAACATCGCCTCCATCACGCGCGAGGTCATCACCGCCGTTCCGCGGGTGCAGCGTGAAGCAGCCCTTGCACTGGGCGCGACCAGATGGGAAATGTTGCGGATGTCAGTCCTGCGCAATGCCCGCCCAGGAATTTTTGGAGCAATCATCCTTGGTTTAGGGCGCGTCTTGGGGGAAACCATGGCTGTGACCATGGTGATCGGTAATCGCCCGGAGATTGCCAAATCACTCTTTGCTCCCGGATACACACTGGCCAGCGTGATCGCAAATGAGTTCTCTGAAGCTGTAGGAAATACCTATCTGAGCGCACTGGTGGAAATGGCGCTGGTCTTGTTCGTTATTACCCTCATCGTGAATGCCCTGGCCGGATTATTGGTCTGGTCTATCACGCGAGGAATGCCTGCGAGGACTCTTGCCTAATCCTTTGCGAACCGTCTCTTTGCGGCGCAGGTTTTCCAACTGGCTTGCGCTCGGTTCAATTACGCTGGCTGCGCTTGTAGTAACGGTACCGCTTTTCCTGATTTTGGGAACTGTGCTCTTTCGTGGCTTGGGCGAACTGAACTGGGCCTTTTTCACGCAAATTCCCAAACCGATTGGTGAAGAAGGCGGCGGCATGGCCAATGCCATTGTTGGATCAATTATGCTGCTCGGCTTGGCCAGCATCATCGGCGTGCCTCTGGGAATTGGCTCTGGCATCTATCTGGCGGAATATGGGCGAAATAAGTGGGGGAATATTGTCCGTTTTACCGCAGATGTGCTGAACGGAGTTCCTTCCATCGTGATTGGGATCACTGCATATGCTCTTGTAGTGGTGGTACAAAAGCATTTTTCCATGTTTGCCGGCAGCGTCGCTCTCGGCATCATGATGGTTCCCACCATCTCACGCACAACGGAAGAAGTTCTGCTTCTGGTGCCGCAATCGATTCGTGAAGCCGCGCTTGGGCTCGGCATTCCCAAGTGGCGCACTATCCTGTCCGTGGTTCTGCGAACTGCAAGCGCAGGCGTTGTTACCAGCATCATGCTGGCTTTTGCCCGAATTGCCGGAGAAACTGCGCCACTCCTGTTTACCGCTCTTGGAAACCAGTTCTGGAACGTGAATCCCAATCAGCCGACAGCCGCGCTGCCGCTGCAGATTTACTTGTATGCGCTTATGCCTTATGACCAGGCCCATGCACAGGCCTGGACTGCGGCCCTTGTACTTATTTCTATGATCATGATTACCGTCATTGTTTTCCGGTTTATTGCCAGCCGAGGCGCTATCAGAGGGGCAAGCTAATGGACGCCAGTATTCACGTAGAAAAGCTGAATGCCTGGTTCGGCCCAAAGCAGGCGCTCTTCAATATTGGGATGGAGATTCCAGCCAAAAAGGCCACAGCCATCATTGGGCCTTCAGGCTGCGGAAAGTCCACCTTTGTCCGCTGCCTGAACCGCATGCATGAAACTCTTCCTGATACTCGGGTGGAAGGCAAAGTCTCTATCGGAGATCTGGATGTTTACGGCAAAGGCGTTTCCCCGGTTTGGATCCGCCGCCGCGTCGGCATGGTTTTTCAAAAACCGAATCCGTTTCCCACCATGACGATCTATGACAACGTTGCCGCAGGACTCAAACTGAATGGCTTCCGCAACCGGCGAGAGCTCGATCATGTGGTGGAGCGTTCGTTGAAACATGCCGCGCTTTGGGACGAAGTCAAAGACGATCTGAAAAAGAAATCCGGGGCCAGCCTCTCCGGTGGGCAGCAGCAGCGCCTCTGCATTGCACGCGCCCTGGCCGTGGAGCCGGAAGTCCTGCTCATGGATGAACCTGCCTCTGCTCTCGATCCCATTTCAACCGCTAAAATTGAAGACCTGATTTTTGAACTGAAAAAAGAATACACAGTGGTCATTGTCACCCACAACATGCAACAGGCAGCGCGCGTGGCAGACTTTACCGCTTTCTTTCTTATGGGCAACATGGTGGAGCTGGATAAGACTGAGACCATGTTTACCAAGCCTTCCGACAAGCGAACGGAAGACTACATTACCGGGAGGTTCGGATGAGCCGTACACGGTTCCACCAGGGACTCGACGATCTGAAACAAAAATTGCTGGCCATGGGCGGCTTGGCGGAGCAGGCTGTGGAGCGCGCCGTGCGCGCTTACCAGAACCGCGATCTTGCCCTCTGCGAGCTGGTATTGCGGGATGAATCCAGGATCAACGCTGCAGAGCGCGACGTGGACGAGCTTTCTGTCGATCTTCTGGCCATGCAGCAACCCATGGCTATAGACCTGCGTTTTGTAATCTCCTGCATCAAGATTAATGCCGATCTGGAGCGCGTGGGCGACCAGGCAGTCAACATCGCTGAGCGCGTAATGGACCTGGCAGCGCGACCTGACTCAGCGCTTGATGTCGATATTCCCCGCATGGCCCAGCTCAGCATTAGCATGGTGCGCGATGCGCTGAATGCCTTCCTGACTGCCGATGTTGATATGGCGCAAACCGTGCTTGAGCGCGACGACCTGGTTGATAACATGAACCGCGAAATTTTTGAGACCGTGGATTCAGGCATGGGCAAATTGACCAGCAATCACAGAAATCTGTTGGACACGCTGATCGTGGCCCGTAACCTGGAGCGCGTAGCCGACCACGCCACCAATATCGCTGAAGATGTTATCTTTTGGGTTCGCGGCGCCGACATCAGGCATCATGCGCAAAGCTAGAATCATCATTTCAAATCGGCAGTGAATATAAAGTAATACATTAAGTCTGTAATTAATGTGTCTAGCAATACTCTTCTGCTTGAGAAGTTACAATGGATCTGCGGCGTAAATCCTCCAATAACGGCTCCAAACCTGATGCTCCTTTGCGCATGAATCGCTCCGTATCAGATCCGTCTCTTTACATCAATCGCGAAGATTCGTGGCTGGCATTCAATCGCCGAGTCCTTGAGGAAGCGAACGATGACCGTAATCCCCTGCTGGAGCGCGTTAAATTCCTTGCCATTTCAGCCAGCAACCTGGACGAGTTTTTTGAAGTCCGCGTGGCCGGCTTGCTGCAGCGAATTGAAGAAGGATTTATTGACGCCGGTCCTGATGCTCTTACCGCACAACAGGAACGCGAACTGATCGCCCGGGAGACGCACGAGTTTGTTGAAGAACAGTACGCGTGCTGGAACAGCAAACTACTACCAGCTCTCGCCAAAGAAAATATTCGTGTGCTCGATCTCAAGGACCTCTCTGCCGACCAGGAACGCTTCATCGATAGCTATTGTGAAAAAGAGGTCGATCCGCTGCTTACGCCGGTAACGGTCGATCCGGCACACCCATTCCCTCGCGTCCTGAACAAAGCGTTGTGCATTGCCCTATTGTTAAAGCGCAAGCGGCGCGCCAGCGGAACGTATATGGGGGTCATTACCGTTCCCCGCGCATTGCCCAGGCTGGTGCATCTGCCCTCGCAAACTGGCATAGATTTTGTTTTCCTTGCCGACCTTCTCATCTACCACGCTGCGCGCATGTATCGTGGATATGACATTCTTTCCGCAGCATCATTTCGCGTCACCCGCAACAGCAATCTTTATCTGGAAGAGGAAGAGACGCGCAACCTGCTTGAGTCTGTGCGCACAGAACTGCACCGCCGACGCAAAGGCGATGCTGTTCGCCTGGAGATTGATGCTAGCGCCAGCGCTGAGATTGCGCGACGCCTGCAACAAACCTTTGAGCTGGAAGACTGGCAGATTTTCTATACGCAAGGCCCGGTCAATCTTTCCCGGCTATTTAATTTCTACGATCTTGAACGGCCAGATCTTAAATATAGGACTCTGGTTGCCCGCGAACTGCGTCTGCCGCCTAGCAGCAACAACATTTTTGCCGAGCTGCGCAAGCGCGATATCCTTCTGCACCATCCGTTCGACTCGTTTGACGCTGTAGTTGATTTCATTGAAAGCGCCGCCAGTGATCCTTATGTGATTTCTTTGAAGCAGACCATTTATCGCACCAGCCGGAATTCGCCTATTGTGGAGGCTTTGATTTCGGCTGCTTCGGCGGAAAAAGAAGTTACAGCCGTCCTGGAACTCAAGGCCAGGTTTGACGAAGCTTCAAACATCCAATGGGCGCGCATGTTGGAAGATGCAGGCGTTCAGGTTTACCACGGACTGGTAGGCCTAAAGACGCACTGCAAGCTCTGCCTGCTCGTGCGCCATGATCCTGACGGCGTAACGCGACGCTACGCTCACATCGGCACTGGAAATTACAATCCGGCGACTGCTCGTTACTATACTGACGTAAGCCTGCTCACGTGTTCGCCGGAAATAACGTCAGCAGTGCATTCAGTTTTCAATTACCTCACTGCTTATTCTGAAGCTTCAAGCTACGCTCCCCTGGCCATCTCTCCCGTTGATCTTGCTTCCACCGCGCTGGCACAAATCCATCGTGAAGCCGAGCATGCCGCCAGCGGCCGGCCGGCGCGCATCATAGCTAAGATGAATGCGTTGCTCGATAAAAATGTGATTGAAGCTCTCTACCGAGCATCACAAGCGGGAGTAAAGATTGATCTTACGGTGCGCGGCATGTGCTCTCTGCGCCCAGGCGTGCCGGGAGTTAGCGATAACATTGTGGTCCGAAGCGTGGTAGGCAGACTCTTGGAACACAGCCGTATTTTTTATTTTGAAAATGGTGGTAATGAGGAAATCTACATCTCCAGCGCAGACTGGATGCCGCGCAACCTCTATGAGCGTGTTGAAGTCCTGTGTCCAATTTTGGATGAATCACTGAAACAACGCATGAAAAATGAAATCCTGGCGGCTTACATGGCAGATAATGTAAAGTCTCGCT
>DASRDW010000096.1:0-2240 GCA_035652415.1 Candidatus Angelobacter sp.
TGGAGCTAGCCAATCAAGAAATCGAGGCTAGCTCGGAAATTCATTTCTCTTCTTCCAGCACGGTGTCTTGCTCGGTCGGTCTGTGGCATCCAACTCGCTCGACGAAATGGAGTGTGAGGGTCGAGGGATGGTCGCATCATATAAGCGCTTACGGGCGAGCAGAAAAAGTCTGGCTCCTCAGGTAGGACTCGAACCTACAACCCTCCGGTTAACAGCCGGATGCTCTGCCATTGAGCTACTGAGGAGTGTGGACAACGGCCGCTTGCGGACGAACACGGCCTGCTGAATTGTCATCTTCAAAATAACATCAATTGGCCAGGTTTAGCAATTGCTGATTGGTAGGAGATTTTACCTCCAGCCAATGTTTTCAGTAACCTAGCTGCAGGGCCGATGCACCGCCCAAGGAATTTTTATGCCAGCACACGACCGGAATGAATCTGCCACTGAGCCTGTATCTGCACCCCAGCAAACGCCAGAGGGCGCGTCGCTGAAGCCGCCTCACGCCCGCGTTTCTCCTCCTGTTGAAAATCTTCATGGCCACCTGATTGCCGATCCTTACCGCTGGCTTGAGAACGCAGAGTCACCGGAGACGCAGCGCTTTGTCGCCGAGCAGAACGCGTACACCCGCAGCGTGCTGGAAAAAGCGGCGGGACGCGATGAGCTGCGGGCGCACATTGAGCAACTGCTCACGATCGGCAGAGTGGCTTCGCCGCGAATTGGCGGTAACAGGTACTTTTACGAGCGGCGCGATGGCCGGCAGAACCAGGCAGTCGTCTATGTGCGCGAACGTGCCAAGTTGGAGCACGGTGAAAGCGGGAACAAAATTTCGGACAAACCCGAGCGTGCGCTGATCGACGTCAACGTGCTTTCACCTGACGGTACGATTGCTCTCGATTGGTGGTATCCATCAGAGGACGGTCGATATGTCGCTTACGGCACATCCGCCAACGGGTCAGAGTTGAGCACCCTGCAGGTCATTGAAGCAGCTACCGGCAAGCTTCTTCCGGGAAAAATCGAGCGCACTCGCGCAGCAAGCGTAGCGTGGCTGCCGGACAGTTCCGGCTTTTATTACACGCGCTATCCGAGTGCGGGGGACGTGCCTGCCGGCGAAGAAATGTATAACCGGCACGTTTTCTTTCATGCGCTTGGTTCTGCGCAAAATGTTGATGGCAGCAAGGACCAGCTTGTCTTCCCTGCCTCGGGTCAATCGCTTGATCCGCAGCACTGGCCAAACGTAACCATTTCCAACGATGGTCAATGGCTGCTCATAGAAATCAGCATGGGCTGGGCCAAGACTGAACTGCACCTGAAAGACATCTCCGCGCCGGCTCGTAGTTTTGTGTCCATCACCGAAGGCAAAGACTTTCTCTATCACGGCGAGATAATTGATGGGGAAATCTACATCGTCACCAATGAAGACGCGCCACGCTTCCATGTATTTAAGGCCAGTTGCACCCAGCCACAACGGCGCAATTGGAAGGAGATCATTCCACAAGGCGAAGGCGTGATCGGAAACGCTGGGATTATAGGGAAAAAACTTTTTGTTCATTACATTCAGAACGCCAGTTCGCAACTCAAGATTTTTGATCTCGAAGGCCATCCCGTCGCAGAAGTTCCCATGCCTGCTCTGGGCAGCATCTTTGATCTGGGCGGCAATTGGAATAGCGATCGTGGATTCTTCGGCTTTATCTCTTACACCATTCCACCCACGGTCTATGAAGTCAGCCTGGAAGGCGCAATCAAGGAATGGGCACGTATGGAATCAGGCGTTGATCCGCAGCAATACCAGATTGAGCAGCGCTGGTTTTATTCCAAAGACGGCACACGTGTACCGATGTTTGTGGTGAGCAAGAAAGGTCTTGTTAAAAATGGCCGCACGCCCACTTTGCTTTCCGGCTACGGCGGCTTTAACCTCGGCCGAACGCCATTTTTTAATCGCAATGCCATGCTGGTTCTGCTGGAGCAATGCGGCATTTATGTTGATGTCCAATTGCGCGGCGGGAATGAATTTGGCGAGGATTGGCATCGCGCCGGGATGCTGGGGCAAAAGCAAAATGTTTTTGATGACTTTATTGCTGCAGCGGAATACCTGATCGCTGAAAACTATACTGATTCAAATCATCTGGCGATTCAGGGCGGCAGCAACGGCGGCCTGCTCGTGGGAGCTGTGTTCACGCAGCGCCCTGAGCTGTTTCGAGCTGTGGTTTGCCAGGTGCCTTTGCTCGATATGTTGCGCTATC
>DASRDW010000097.1:0-11926 GCA_035652415.1 Candidatus Angelobacter sp.
TCAGGAAGACGTAAATCGCTACCGTACCCAAAGCCATCCAGATACGAAAATTTTTCAATTCCCTGCTATTGTCCATCGCATCCGTCCTTTCGTCCTGAAATCAAAGGGGGAGGACCGCGGACGTTCTGATCCGCTCTGCAAAAGATCCAGCGGAAAGATCACCTGCGAAAGTTGCCGGCAGGCCCGGAACATCAGTTCGTCTTACAAGCAGAGAATGTGCCCAGGGGATGAGAATTGTTATTAGAAGGGGATTAATTTTCCTAATTTGTGTTCCTGTTCAAAGCGTGGAGTACCCGGGCATGGCTTCTTGTAGGGCCAGAACCGCGCTATAATTCGCTCACTTGATACTCCCAGGGTCTATGTATCAACCAGAGTCGACGCGCCGTTGTTTGCAGAGGTCACCCTCGAAAGAGGGCAGGGGTGCGTCCGGAAGCGAACCACTATGCTGAACCAAGGCGACCAGATTGGCCCGTATAAGATTCTTGGGGCAATTGGCGCCGGCGGCATGGGCGAGGTTTATTGCGCGCATGATCAGCGGCTCAACCGCGATGTCGCGATCAAAGTCCTGCCAGCGGACCGCGCTGCTGATGATGCCGCACGCCAGCGCTTCCTGCGTGAGGCACGGGCCGCGTCCGCTCTCAACCATCCCAATATCATCACGATTTACGAAAGCGATTCATTCAATGGCATGGCGTTTATCGCCATGGAATTCGTGCGCGGAAAAACGTTATCGGCATTGCTGCAGGAACGCGAACTGAGCGAGGCAGAGGCGGTGCAGTACGCCATCCAAATTACCGATGCGCTGGCTAAGGCGCACACAGCGGGCATTATTCATCGCGATTTGAAGCCGGGCAACATCATGATCACCGAGGATGGGCTGGTCAAGGTACTCGACTTTGGCCTGGCACGGGTTGAAGCTCAGCTAGCCACTGCTTCTGGCGGCGACAGCCCAACTGCCTCAGCCTCATTCATGAGCAAGCCGGGAACGACGCTGGGCACGTTCCATTACATGTCGCCTGAGCAGGCGCGCGGTGAAGTGGCTGATGCCCGTTCTGACATTTTCTCGTTCGGCGTGGTCCTGTTTGAAATGCTGACGCGGGAGCGGCCCTTTGAGGGTGAAAATATGCTGGCCGTGCTGCACGCGTTGCATTTTGGAGCGCCCAAATCAGTCCGCGGACTTCGCCCGCATCTTAGCGATGGGGTCGTGGCAATCGTGGACCGATGCCTGCAGAAACTCCCCGCTGACCGCTACCAGAACGCCGGCGAGATCAAACGCGATTTGAGGGCCACCGCTGGACAATCAGCTACGCATTCAGCCATGTCCATCAATGCAGGCCTGCACCATTCGGGACCAGCAGTGAAAGCAGCGGCTGAGAAACGAAGTGAGGCAGGCTCCAGCACATCGAAGCGAAAATTAACAATCGCTGCTGTGGCTGCTGTTGTAGCCGTGCTGATCGCAACAATTGCAATCCCTTCAGTGCGGCATAAAATCATCTCACCCGGTCAATCCAGCAAGCCCAGCCAGCCGTTGGCTGAAACCGTGCCTGATAATCCGTTTGCCTTGCAGCAACAGGCCCAAGCCTACCTTGACCGTTGGGACCTAGCGGACAACTTAGACCGATCGGTCACGCTGCTGAATCGTGCGCTTGAATTAGATAAGGACTACGCACCGGCTTACGCCAGCCTGACCTTTGCCTATTTTGAAAAAAACCGCTTCCATGCTGATCCGCAATGGGCCAAGCAGGCGGAGCAGTCGGCGTCTCGTGCTCTGCAATTGAACAGTGATCTAGCGGATTCTCATCTAGCTGCCGGTGTAGCCGCCATGCTCGCCGGGAAAGATGGCAAAGCCGAAAACGAATTTCGTAAAGCTGCAAGCCTTGATCCTAAAAACGGAGCACCACATCGTTGGATGGGGCTTCTCTTCAATGGCATGGGGAAGAGCAAGCAGGCTGAGGACGAGCTGAATCGTGCGATAGCTTTAAATCCTGAAGATTGGCGGGCCCGCATGACTTTGGGCGTCCTTTACTACAAGACTGCTCGTTATTCTGCCGCTGCTGCCGAATGGGAAAAAGTAACAAAACTTACACCCGACAATTATTTTGCTTTAAACAATCTGGCCGGCGTCTATATGATGATGGAGCGTGATGAGGATGCGGCAACGGCCCTGCAGCGCTCCCTGGAAATTAAGCCTGCCGCCGACAACTACAGCAATCTGGGCACCCTGCGCTTCTCCCAGGCACGTTATGCCGATGCCGTTTCGGCTTTTGAAAAAGCTGTGAAACTTGATGGGAATAATTATCTTCTCTGGGGCAATCTTGGCGATGCTTACCGGTGGGCACCGGGCCAGCGAAGTAAGGCCGAACCAGCCTATCAAAACGCTATTCGCCTGGCGCGTGAAGAGATTGCCGCAAAACCGGATGAATTGGAGGCGAGATCAACTCTTGCGCTCTACTTGGCCAAGAGCGGTGATCAGTCAGCCGCTTTGGCGGAGATCAAAGATGTTGACTCTGCCCCCAAAAAGACGTCCGATGTTCTGCTGGATTCTGCGGTGGTACACGAACTGTGCGGAGAGCGCGACGTCGCGTTTACCATGCTCTCCGCAGCACTCAAGGCCGGTACAACTCTTAAAGAGATCAAGATTGAGCCGGAATTCATTGCTCTCCGTACTGACGTCCGCTACCAATCTCTCCTGACGGGAAAATAACGTCGCCTACTTGTTGCCGGGTGTCACGATAATCTTCGGATCGTGGCCATAAGTATAAAGGTTTGAGCCTTGCCAAATGCCTGCGCCGACAATGAATGAATAAGTGCATTGACCGCCGGGGCAACGGCCGCTGCTTTTGCCGGGCCCATTTTGCTGCACGGTACCCAGATATAGTATCCAGGAATTGTCTGGCAGCGGCGCGATGGTAGTATTTGCGGGCGTGACTACTGCAAAATAGCTGCAAGGCGAATTCTGCCCTTGTCCAGTCAGACCCCCTAATACAAAGGGTGACGCAATACTGTCTCCGTCATGGTGGTTGCTGTTAGGACGTCCAAATGCTGCGATCAGTCCATCAAGATTGTTAGGCGCTCCACCCGCAGAGTTCCACGAACTGTCCGCAGCAATGCGAATATAGACGGAATCACCCAGATCGCAGCTGAAATCTGATTGTCCATGGGCCGGTTTATCGGGAACTGGAGTCTCGCTCTGTCCCCAGGCCGCCAGCATCGCCGGCTGATTCACTAGTCCCGGTCCTGAAGGTGGGCTGCTCGGCCATCCTGGCGAAATTTCATACCAAGCTTTCGATTGCGCCCCCACCGGATCGCTCGCATTATAGTCGTTGAAAATCCCAGTGGCTGAGCTGATGCTTCCCGGATGCGCAAAAATCAGATTCAATAGATATGCAGACATCCATTCCTCCGTCTTACGTGCCGCATGGCGCAAATAGTACTTACAAAGCAGTCCGAGTGTAGGCTTGGGTTAAGACGGTGTCAACAACTTAGGAGATTATGAAGATTTTCATGCAAGATAGATTCTGCAAAAAATTTCACCGGCTGGCACTCCGTCCGCCAGAAATCCCGGGGACATTCAATCCCTCGCCAACCTAATTTTCACGCCTCCGGCGATTGATCCGCGGAAAACAGACAGTAATAGTGGCTTACGCGAAACTTTTCAATAATGATTCACGCAGCAGCGGAAGGAAAGGATGTGGGTTGAGGAAAGATGTTCAAATCTGTACCCATGCAGCAGCAGAGCATATCCTTCCCCTCCGCACCTAATCGTTAATCTATGGACAAGCGGAGTGAAATGTGCTGCGGTTCGGAATGGCGGAGTGCGAGTTCAGAATTTACCCCGCTTCGTGGTTAGCTTGCGTCGGCGCGGTTCGATTGCTGGAAGTGGCGCAGCACGGCCTCAGTCTGTGATTTGGTGAGTACGGCGCTCAGGGCGGCGGCATCTGCCTGTTGCACAGCGCGGACGCTGCCAAAGTGCTGGAGCAATCGCTGGCGGGTACGCTCGCCGACGCCCGGGATTTCCAGCAGTTCGGATTTGCGGTCGCGCATCTGGCGACGCTTGCGATGGAAGGTGACGGCGAAGCGGTGCGATTCGTCGCGCACCATTTGCACGAGATGCAGCACGGGCGAGTGGCGATCGAGCACCACGGGATCATCTTCCTGACCGAAAACGTAGATGATCTCTTCTTTCTTGGCGATTGCGGCGAGCGGCTGGTTGGTGATGCCGAGTTCGTCCAGCGCCTGAGCGGCGGCGTGAAGCTGGCCAAGACCGCCATCGATGAGCACCAGGCTGGGGAAGGTTGCGTTTTCATCGCGCAGGCGCTTATAGCGGCGCGTGACCACCTCGCGCATGGAAGCAAAATCGTCCACGCCGGTCACGGTGCGCACAATAAATTTGCGGTACTGGTTCTTGTTCATGGCGCCGTTTTCCCAGACCACCATGGAAGCTACGGTTTCCGCGCCCTGAATATGCGAGATATCAAAGCACTCAATGCGCTTGGGGATTTCAGGCAGGCCGAGCGCGTCCTGCAGGGCTTCCTGCACGGCTTTGGCTTGCGGCTTCATCACGCGGAAACGCTGGTCAAACGACTGCTTGGCGTTTTGGGCGGCCAGGTCGATGAGCGAACGTTTTTCTCCGCGTTGAGGAACGAGGATTTCGAGTCGGCTGCCGCGCTTTTCCGTGAGCAGCTCTTCGAGTTCGGCGCGATCTTCAAAATCGACGGGAGAGAGGATGTCGCGGGGAACGTATTGCTGGTCGATATAGACCTGCTTCATGAGGGCGGAGAAGAATTCACCGGGGTTGAAGGAAGGAGATGGAGCGAAGCCGCCGTTGACTGCGGACGAGGGTTGATTATTGGTCACAGAGTTCGCAGGCGAGGGCGCCTGCGCTCCACGATCTTCTAGTCGACCATCTTCTAATTTTTCTGGAGTCTGTGCGGTCTCTGGCAGTTCTTCCCAGAAAAACTCGCGGCGATCGAGAATTTTTCCGCCGCGCATGTGGAAGACGTTTACGGCGAGCATGTCGTTTTCATAGTGATAGCCGAAAACGTCCATGTCATCGCCTTCAACGGCAGCAATGCGCTGCTTTTCCTGGAGCTGTGAGACGGTAGAGATCATGTCGCGATAGCGGGCAGCGCGTTCGTATTCCTGGGCTTGCGCAGCCTGCTCCATGCGGGCACGAAGGGTTTTGGCCAGATCGGCCTGGCGGCCTTCCAGCAGAAGCTGCACGTCGCGAACGGCTTCCTGATAGACCTGCGGCGCAGTCAGGTCCTGCACGCATGGCCCCAGGCAGCGCTTGATGTAGTACTGCAGACAGGGACGCAGGTGGTATCGCGAGAGATCAACCTTGCAGGATGGAACCAGAAAGCTGCGATGGATCAGATCGACAATGCGGTAGGCCAGATTGCCGGGAAAATAAGGCCCATAATAAACGCTACCGTCTTTGCGCAGCCGGCGCGTGACGTAAACGCGAGGATAGCGCTCACCGAGAGTCAGCTTGATATAAGGGTAGGTCTTGTCATCGCGCAGAAGGATATTGAAGCGCGGCTTTTTTTGCTTGATAAGGTTATTTTCAAGCGCCAACGCTTCTTTATTGTTATCGACAACGATGTAATCGACATCGACGGCCTCACGCAGCAGGGTTCCCGTTTTGGCATTGGCTTCGCCGACGCCCTCCTGGAAATAAGACCGGACCCGGGCACGCAGGTTCTTGGCTTTGCCAACGTAGATGACCTCGCCTTCTGCATTTTTATAGAGGTACACTCCGGGTTGGAGCGGCAGGGTACGAATTTTGGCGATCAAATCCATTTTCGGAGGGTTCTGGGGCTTACGTTCTGCAATTCGCGTCGCTCACCCAAGGCTAACAGTCCTGGGATTGGGCACGCGCCCCGGCACCGGGACGCCAGACGCTGATGCTAATATAGGCAATCGGTCAGGTTTTCAACTGACCCATTACCTAGATTCTTCCCGGTAGGCGGCAGGTGCGTAAAAATTCTACTGTGCTGACCTGGCCAGCTATCGAAAAGCGGGTTGACAGGCATTCAAGCTATTGATTATAAGCTATTTATATTTGTGACTGCATGGCGCAGCTTAATGGCATTCCAGTTGCTCTGGTAACGAGTGACTTTATGTGCGGCTAACACCCTGCGCCGCGTGGGTCCTTAAGGAGCTTTCCCCATGAACTTGAAATCGAGTCTTCTGGTTCTGCTTGCTGGTTCGTCACTACTGATTGCGACGGGCTGCACGACGAAGAATTACGTGCGCAAGGAGACCCAGCCTATCGTTGACAAATCCAACGAGCTTGACGCCAGAACGGCGAAGAACAATGCTGCGATCCATGACGTTGATACCCGCGCACAGCAGGGTATTGCGAGCGTGAATGATAAGGCCGGCCAGGCCGATCAAAAGGCCCTGGATGCCCGCAACCGCGCTGACCAGGCCCAGACCCTGGCAGACCAGGCCAATACTCGCGCCGGCGCGCTGGCCAACACGGTTGCCAACCTGGATAATTATCGCCCGGTAGCTGAGACCTCAGTGCATTTTGCCTTCAACAAGGCTGACCTGACGGGCAAGGCAAAGACGGCCCTGAACCAGCTTCTGGCCGAAGTCCCCAACACCAAAGGTTACCTGCTGGTGGTGGAAGGCGATACGGACTCCGTTGGCTCAGCCAACTATAACTACAAGCTGAGCGAGCGCCGTGCTGATTCCGTGGTGCAGTATCTCTCGTCAAAGAACATTCCTGCACACAAGATTTATCTGATTGGACTGGGCAAGGACAAGTATGTTGCCGAGAACAAAACGGCTGATGGACGCGCCAAGAACCGCCGCGTTGATGTTCGCCTGATGACGAACGTGACCGGACAAGAATCACCAAGCTCTGCGCAGAGTACCGCTCCCAACCCGAGCCGGTAGTCTCTCCTCCCCCGGGACAACTTGCGCAGACAGAGGCCGCCAGATTTCTGGCGGCCTTTAATTTTTCCAGCAACATGCAAGAGAGCGCAAGCCGGACGATCTTGGTTTTAGAATAATGAGATATGAAGTACCGTATTCATATTCTTTACGTTTTTCTCATACTCCTTGTGGGATTCGCCTTTCTGGGAGCGCAGCAGGCTGCTGCCCAGGATGGCAACCAGGACAACAATCCCCATATCCAGCCGCGTAACACGGCTACGCCCACGCCAACGCCGATCCAAAAGGCCAGTCCAGCTCAGAAGCAGCAGGACCAGAATCAGGGTCAGTACGATCGGCCTCCTTTTCCCGGCGATGCTCCAGGAACTCAGCCGGCGCAGCCAAGATCGCAGCCGACTTCGTCAGATGGCTATGATCGCCCAGCCTTTCCGGGTGATGCTCCGGGAACCAATCCTACCGGCGCAACCGGCGCCACAGGTGAAAGTTCCAGCCGCGATTCGCAAATCGACATAAACGCCCAGCCAAAGGACGCGCCTGAACCTGCACCCGCGGAAGATGACAATTCAGAGTTTAAGCCCTGGGACCCGCACAAAGCAGCAAAGGATGTTGAGGTCGGCAACTATTACCTGAAGCTGAAAAATTATCGGGCTGCGCTGGAGCGCTTCAATCACGCGCTCACGTATAAGCCAAACGATGCAGAAGCGACCTTTGGGCTGGCTCTTACACAGGAAAAGCTGGGATTGCTTTCGCTGGCCAGCCAGAACTACCACAAATATCTTGAGATTCTGCCTAACGGTCCTAAGTCCAAAGACGCAAATGAGGCCATTGAGCGGCTTGGGCCACAGGTGGCATCGCTCAAACCTGCGACTGCTAACACACCTGCTTACGCAGAAAAGACAGCAGCCCATGATATCGACGTCGGCGAAACTTATCTTTCAGCCAACAGTTACGATGCTGCCCGTGAGCGATTTGAAGAGGCGCTGCGGCTCAGCCCGGAGAATCCGCTGGCCTGCTTCCGCATGGCGCAGAGCCTGCAAGGCATGCAGCGGCTTGATCCTGCGCGAATGTACTATCGCAAGTACCTGGAGCTGGAGCCGAAAGGCAAGTTTGCCAAGAACGCCAAAAAGGCGATCGACGATATCGATTACATTTTGGGCAAGTAGCTTATTCTTTGCGGATGAATTCGCCCGAACTGGCGTCCACCAGCACCGTAAGCTTGTTGATGCTTGCGCCGCCGTACATTACGTGCCAACGCAATTGGCTTGATTGAGCGTCCCAATCAAGCAGGTAAGTGATGCTGACTTTAGGATCTTTTTCCAGCACCTGCTTACCGCCATGCTGCTGCGCCACTTCAAAGGCCTTATCTGTATCGGCCTTGAGATAATTCATGTCAAAGGCGCTGGCTGAGCGGTTGGCTGGATTGTAAGAGTCTTCCGTGCCATGGTCCACGCCTCGCGCAGCATCAGCCGAGGAAACGCCGGACCAACTGAACGGCTCAGACTTTTGCCGTGACGCGGAAGCAAACAGAGCGCGCCAGAAATCTGCCTTGCCATCCTGGCCGCTGCCTTCCTTAATGTTTGTCGATTCCAGGCGAACCGGCTGCGCATCCGGCGACCAGAGGTGCGCCGGCACCAGCATTTTCTGCATAGCAAAACGTCCGGTTGCAAACTGTGTAGCTGCGGGCGTCGGCTTGGCTTCTGTGGAGCTTTTAGAGCCTGAATCGCAACCAGAGACAAGCAGAGCCATGACCATCACTGAAGCCACCGCAGCAGTTTTCAAATTTTTCATTTTAAGTAGTGGAGTCACTCTTTTTATTCTAGACGAGAGCCGGACACAGAAAGATGTACCAAGGTGCATGTCTTTCGGAAGTTAACTGCTTTCATTCCTCGCTGTGCAGGCCGGCTTTGCGTGCTTGCTCCTGCAGGTCATCCAATTTTTGCTGCGCTGTCTGCAAGGCTTGCTTCTTGGTGGTAATCTCATCCTGCTCTTTGCGGGTATCCTCGGCATACTTGGCCTGGTCGCGCAGCATAGTGCCTGCATCGGCATAGTAGGCGGCAGACCGCAGGCGGGCTTCGCGCTCAGCGATATCCAGTTCCCGCTGCAGAGTAGCAATTTCTTTTTTCTCGTCGGCTATCTGCTTCTGCAATTCGTCATTTTTCGACTTCTGCGCTTCTGCAGGATCTTTCTTGGTGTCTTTTGCATCAGCGTCTTTGGTATCAGCAGTCTTATCGTCTGTCTTCTTTGCGTCCGCATCGGCTTTTGCATCCGGCTGTTGCGATGCGCTGGAGCTGCGGGCAAAAGTATCGTCATCAAGCTTGGTGGTGGCTGTGGTGTGCTTCTTGGCGCGATTGGCGCGAGCAACATCACCCAAAGATTGCTGCGCCACGGCCGCAGCAGCGAACAGAGACATTATGGCTAGCAGAAAAAACGTTTTCATCGGAATATCCCTACTGTTTGTTCTTTCTATTATTCTACAGTTGCTTTCAGATGAATTCTCCGGCATTTGGCAGGCGGAAACGATAGGGTAAACGCTGTATCGGCCTGAAGTAACACAAATTGAGATAGCACTCCCCGGGAGGGAACTTCCTGCCGCTTTCTTCGTTGTTTTAGGTGTAAATCGCCGGTAATGCCAACGCAACCTCCCACGCAGGCAGATGCGCCAGGCTGCGCGCCGGAGTAAAGTTCAGCATGAGTACTGACAAATCAGACCTCCCGCAGCAGGCTTCACGCCCGATAGAGCATCGCCGACCATACCAATTTCTGCAAGAGCGGCGGGGCTTTGGACTGGTTGGCATTCTAGCCCTGCTGGCCGTCTTCTTCACCGGCAATATTCCTGTGGCAACGCTCGGGAGCATGCCCGTGGCAGTGCCGGGTGGCGCGCTGATTGTGCTGCTGTGGAGGTGGTGGTCAGGTACTCCATGGCGGGAAATCGGCTTTGTCCGGCCTAAGAGCTGGA
Organism: Candidatus Angelobacter sp.; assembly: GCA_035652415.1. GTDB lineage: Bacteria > Acidobacteriota > Terriglobia > Terriglobales > Acidobacteriaceae > Angelobacter. Next base: position 9,860 of record DASRDW010000097.1, read on the forward strand.
TAGCCAGTCTTACTATTGGTCTGGCCACTGGCATCATTTTGAAACTTCTCCTGAAAGCCGTTGTGATGCCCCTCCTCGGCGCTTCCCCTATCAACCATAGCTATCATTTTTTGGCCGGAAATCGCGTTGCTCTCCCTGCTGCCATATGGACGATGATTATCGCCGCTGGTTTTGGCGAAGAGGTAGTCTTTCGCGGCTACTTCTTCGAACGCTTCACCAGACTCTTTGGCTCAAGTCCCGCTGCAAAAGCGCTGGTCGTCCTGCTTACCGCGGCTTTATTTGGTGCAGCACACTACGTTGGTCAGGGGATTCCCGGAGTTGAACAGGCAGTAATTGTCGGACTGGTGTTAGGAACAATTTACACGATAAGGCCAAGCCTCTTTATCCTGATGTGCATACATGCCGCCTTTGATCTCACCGCATTGGCGATTATCTATTGGGACAGGGAAAGCCAAATTGCGCACCTGCTCTTTAAATGATCTTGAGCTTGCGTAAAGAAATTCGGGTGCAGCGAGCCCGACCACGCAATGACGGCTTGCAGGAGCACAGAAATACATTCTGCGCAAAAGGAATCATTGGCCGTTGGAGCCGTAGCGACAGAATTAATGTCCTAACCCGGAAAATCGTATATACCACCGTATCAGCGCATGTCCCCAAAATGCCGCAATCAGTGCCCCTGTCCCCAGGAAAACGCCGAACGGAATGGGAAAGTAGCGTGGGATCAGACGGGCTGACTGCCATGCCCGCGCACGCGCTATCTTGGCCGGCTCGGATGGTATGCGTCTTCGCCTGCGCGCCAGCCGCTTGAGCCACACGCCAAAAATAAGAAGCATGCCAAAAAGACTTCCAATTACCGATCCCAGCAGCAGCACCAGCAGGGTCAACTCAACGCCCACGAATGCGCCGATCAGGGCCATGAGCTTTACGTCACCCCGGCCCATGCCTTCCACGCCCCGCACAGCTTCATAAAGCAGCGCTGCTCCCAAAATAAAGGCCGCGCCTAGAATCGATCCGGCCAGGGAGTTCACAAAAGAAAGAATGCGGCAATTATGAATGGCAAAAGGCAGGTAACGGGCAGGGCCGTCCAGCGGAACCACGAGACTAAATGCCAGTCCCAGCACGATCCCTGGCTTGGTGAGCAGGTCAGGGAGAAGCTGCGTCTCGGCATCGGTAAAGATCAAGCCAATTAAAAGGAAGCATAAAACGCACAGCTTCAATGCGGCTATAAGCGGCCCGCCGACAATGTTGCACCACGGATCAAGATTTGCCACTGTTCCGGGCAGCAATTCAATGGCAGCAAAAAAGGCCATCACAAAGGCTAGGCCAGTTAGCAGCTCAACCATTGCATAGCGCGGTGAGATTGGCGCTTTGCAGTTGCGGCACTTGCCGCGCAGAATCAGCCAGCTTAATACAGGAATGTTGTCATACCCAGCGATAGGCGCTTCACACGCCGGACAGGCCGAGCGGGGGCTTACCACCGATATTTCCCGCGGCATGCGATAGATACAGACGTTCAGAAAGCTGCCAAAAACCAGCCCAAAAAGAAAAAACGCTGCGGCTAAAAAGTAGATGTGCCCGGCAAGATCAAGCAGGTTCAGCGGCTAACTCCCAAGGTCAGGTGACTTGAGGGAGATTATACCCAGATGGAGAGAATTGGTAAGTGAGTAAGTTGGTAATTTGGTAAATTGAAAACCAACAATAGATCCTAGTGCTACTGCGAAAGTTCGGTTCGCTTTTAAATTACCAATTACCCAATTACTAAATTGTGCAGTCATCCATTGCTATCGGGAATCCTGAGTATGTGTCCAGCCAGCGCTGGAACGTTTGGGTTCTCGGGCGGCAGATCTCCAGTCCAGTTGATCTCCTCGCGGTTAGCAAGGCGCATCTCCGCCGGCAAAGATTTCCATCCACTGCCGTTCTGCTCGCGAACGGCAACGTTAAAGCCCATCTGGTTGCCTTCATGCTCGGCTTCACACCATTCAAATAGTGAGGCCTCTAGTTCTTCCGCCAGCGCTTCCTGCGGCAACAGGCAAAGAATCCAGAGATTGCGCGCATCCTGGGCATAAG
>DASRDW010000098.1:0-13212 GCA_035652415.1 Candidatus Angelobacter sp.
TCATTCGGCTCGCGATAGTCCACGGTCCCGGCGATTTGCGCATGCATCTGCGCGCCGCCCAACTCTTCTGCTGAATATTTTGCTCCGATAGCAGCCTGGACCAGCGCCGGGCCAGCCAGGAAAAGCCCGCTGCCTTCGGTCATTAATATGGTGTCGCACATTACAGGCAGATACGCTCCGCCCGCCACGCACATACCCATAATGGCTGTGATCTGAGGAATTCCCATGGCGGACATCACTGCGTTGTTGCGAAAGACCCGACCAAAATCATCGGTATCAGGAAATACATCTTCCTGTAGCGGCAGGAACACGCCTGCGGAGTCCACCAGGTAAATCGTAGGAATGTGGTTCTCTATGGCAATGTTCTGCGCCCTGATCACCTTCTTGGCCGTCATCGGGAAGAACGCGCCCGCCTTGACCGTGGCGTCATTCACAATCAGCATAAAAAGACGCCCGTGGATACGCCCCAGCCCGGTCACCACACCCGCAGCCGGAGCGCCGCCCCACTCCTCATACATCTCATAAGCGGCGTAAAGCCCCAACTCAAACAATTCCGTGTCGCGATCGATCAGCAGGTTGATGCGCTCGCGCGCGGTCAGGCGTTTCTTGGCGTGCTGCGACTCAATTCCCCTCTCGCCGCCGCCCTGGCGAATCTGCTCTTCTTCTGTCCGAATCTGAGAGACAAGTCCGGCCATGGCGCGCATGTTCTTTTCAAAGCGGGCAGAGGTAGCGTCTATCTTGCTGGGAAGCTTGGGTATCTGATCGGCCATAGAAGTAAGGCAAACCAGTTAGAGTAAATGAGAGCGAGAAAGTGACGCAAACGAGCCGAAACAAACCTTACCACGGAAAACTAATTACACTGATCTTCATTGATATCCGGAAGGCAGGATTCGCATCTCAAAGCAATGTCATCTCTACGCAAAGTCACTTAAACACTTGGGATCGTTGTATTGATTCTGCCACAGGATCTTCCGCAATCTTATCCACCAACCCAATCCTCAATGCTTCTTCCGCTGAAACCATCTCTGCCAGCAGAAACATCTGCAATGCCCGTGCCTTGCCGATCAAGCGCGGTAATCGCTGTGTGCCGCCCCAGCCGGTAATCACGCCCAGGCTGGCGCCGCGATGGCCAAACATCGCATTCCGCGCGGCAATGCGATAATCGCAAGCCAGCGCCAGGTCCATGCCTCCACCCATGCAATAGCCGTGAATCGCGGCGATCACCGGAACAGGAAAGCGATCAACCAGCAGCATGAGCTCCTGACCTCGTTGGGAAAATTCAAAAGCTGCAGGGCCTGTGAGCTTGGAGATCTCGTTTAAGTCAGCCCCAACGGAGAAGAACTTTTCATTTCCGGTAATGATGAGGGCCTTCAAAGCGCCGACCTCGGCTTGTGCGCGTAGCTCCTCAACCGCAGCAATCAATGCTGTTACGCGGGCCATGCTAAGTAAGTTGGTGCCGTCGGCAGAGACCAGTTGCAACACAGCGCAGTCGCGCTCACGGCTCAGAGCAAGGTATTCATTGTTTGTAGGATTGACGATCTTTCTCCGCGCCTCCGCGTCTCCGCGGTGAAATATTCGTTTTAGTAAAAATCGCTGCAGCTCAGAAAAAAGCCGCAGGTCTTGCAAACCATCTTGCAGCGGGAATCTTTCATCTTCGATCCGCAATTCGGGCAATAGCTGGAGAGATCAGCCGCAGTGTGGCCCGGCTTGCCATTCTCAAGCTGCGATAGATGCTCTATCTGGTCCTGCTTGCTCATATTTTGGCAGTGTAACTCTATTACGCGGCAGAGTGCACCATAAACGCTCGGCAACAGTGCTGCTTTAACCAACATCCTATCTCCGGGGACGCTCTAGCAGTTTGGAGAGAAGCGGCCAGCCATGAACTGCGCCGCAAGGCCCACGTGCGCCGAGCGGCGCGCATCAAGAGCGGAAGGCCGCTCTTTCGGAATAAACCTCCAGCGGGTTGGAGCACAGCGACAGGAATCGATGAAACTTTCCTTCTTTGGCCTGACCATCTCTTCATCATGGGGAAACGGCCATGCTACGCCGTACCGGGCCATTATCCGGGCGCTGCACCGGTTGGGACACCAGATACACTTCTTTGAAAAAGACGCGCCCTATTACAGCTCCCGCCGCGATTTTGACTCCTGTGACTACTGCCAACTGACGCTTTATTCAGATTGGAACTCAATCCGCGCGCAAGCACTTGCCGTCGCCGCCGAATCAGACGCGGTCATTACCGCCAGCTTTCTTCCTGAAGGACAGCGGATCAACGACGAATTGCTTGATCTGCCGCGCCCGGCTCACGTCTTTTATGACCTCGATACTCCGGTGACTCTTTGCCGAATGGAGCAGGGTGGCGTGGAGTACCTTCGGCGCAACCAGATTTCTGCTTTTGATCTGGTGCTCTCCTTCACCGGGGGAAGGACTCTCGAAATTTTGGAAAGTGAATATGGCGCTCGCATGGCGCGCTCTCTTTATGGCTGTGTTGATCCAGATGATTACCGGCACTGTGTACCCGAACCGCAATTTGCCTGCGATCTGAGCTATATGGGGACTTACTCCCCCGACCGCCAGGAAAAGTTAAATGAGCTGCTGCTGGAGCCTGCGCGGCGAAATCCAGACAAGCAGTTTCTGCTGGCAGGCTCGCTCTATCCCTGGCAGTGGCAGTGGCCGCAGAATGTGCGGCGCGTTGAGCACGTGACCCCGGCTGACCACGCTCGCTTTTATTCGTCCTCTCGCATCACGCTCAATCTGACACGCAATGAGATGGCTACCTACGGCTGGTGCCCTTCCGGGCGCTTCTTTGAGGCTGCCGCTTGCGGCACGCCGCTGATTACTGACTCGTGGGAAGGGCTCGACTCGTTTTTCAATCCACAGCGCGACTTGCGCGTGGTTACGTGCGCGGAAGATGTGGAGGCCGCGCTGCAAATGCCGGATAGCGATTTACAAGACATGGCCGCTCGCGCTCGCCAGCGCACTTTAGACGAGCACACAGGCCACGTTCGCGCCAGTCAATTGCTCAAGTACCTTGATGAAGCTTTTTCCATGAAGCATGAATTCATGCAGACTGAGGTGGCATAAATGATCGGCATTATTCCTGCAGCCGGCGCGGGCCAGCGCATACAGCCGCTGGGCTGCTCCAAAGAACTGTTGCCTGTAGGCTCGCGGCTGGTGGATGGAGTGGAGCGTCCCAAAGCAGTCTCTGAGTATCTGGTAGAACGAATGATCGCCGCCGGAGCCGACCAGATTTGCATGGTCATCTCTGCTGAAAAGACTGACATTATTGAGTACTATGCCGCCCGTGATTACGCGGCAGAAATTTTTTATGTTGTGCAGCAGACGCCGCGCGGCCTTTGTGACGCGCTGTTTCGCGCCGAGCCTTTTGCCTGCCACCATGAGCGTGTGCTGATCGGCTTGCCAGATACCATCTGGTTCCCGGAAAATGCCTACCTTCCCGCATTAGCCTCACGTGAAGCTGACTGCAATCTGGTCCTGTTTCCGGTGGATGATCCTTCACTCTTTGACGCTGTGATTTGTGACGACCTTGGCTTTGTGGAGGAAGTCCAGGTCAAGAAACAGAATGCCCGTTCCAACTGGATTTGGGGCGCCGTGACCTCCACCGGCGAGGCTTTTCACCAGCTCAGGCTGCTTTGGGAATCCCGCCATCGCAATGATCAGTATCTGGGTGAGCTGCTGAATGCTTTCATTGCCGCAGGCAATGTAGTCCAGGGAAAATTTTCCGGTGAAACTTATATGGATGTAGGAACGCTGGAGGGCTATCACAACGCTCAGGACTATCTGCGGGCGCACGTTTCGCGGTCCACTCCTGTAGCTTGACGTACCGGGAAGCAGTTGCGCCGAATCTTAGGCGCTGGCGCGCAGGATATCTCGTATTTCGCGGTTGATCTTAGCGCAGTCGCGGCTGGCCTTATCAATCAGGTCTGCCCACTTCTTGGTATTGTCATCCAGCTTTGACTGGGCAAGCAGATACGATGCCTGCATAATCGTTTCCACTGAGTTGCTGAGGTCATGCGCCAGAGCCCGCAGCTTGGTGTTAATTTCCGCAGGAATCTTTGGCGTGGACTCCATTTTCGGCTGCGCGCTCATATGATTTCCCTCGTGGGTGTTTTGTAAAGGCACAAAAATACCAATCCTATGTTCGTCAGATGGTTAGAAGCAAATTCTGTCCAACACGTTGTCCCGTGCTGCTGACCTCCCCGTGTACCTTAGGACGTGTACTATACGCTTAATTAGCACCGCCCAGACATTCTCCGTAACTCGCTAAGGTAAATCATCGGTGGAAGCTAGCGCTTTCTCTGATGTGGGTTACGCCCGCATGGCCCTAGAATCCCTTTAAATCAAGCAATTAAAAAAATAAAAAACTTTTTCGCTGATTGAATACTTAGCTCCCTCGCGATCGCGCGAATGAGCCTTAGGGGGACGTGTGCGCCACCAGATTTGTATTGTGTTCTTTTCCATCCTGTTGTCCATGCCGGCACTGGCTGGCACTGCCTTTAAAGCCAGCACCACTTTAACGGCTGAAACCTCCAGCAACACCAGCACGGCTTCTTCGTTTGCTACGCAAACCAATGGCAACATTGGGCAAGCGAATATCAGCAAGGTACCTACACGCACCCTGCTGTATCCTGGCTCCACGGCCAAGATCTATGCCCATTTTGTTCCCTGGTTTGGCTTTGGCGACCACATGAACGTGGGCTATGTCTCCAGTGACATACTGCAACTCCAGAAACAAGTGAATGACATGGTTAGCCGTGGGTTTGATGGCGCTGTCATTGATTGGTACGGCCGCGGCGAATCAAACGCGCATTTTGTTTCCTACGATAAAGCCACTCAAGGCTTTATGCATCAATCTGAGCTTCATGCGGGCTTCAATTTCGCCATTATGCACGATGCCGGCGCTATCAAGACCTGCGCTGCCACCGTGGGCTGTGACGTGACGCAGACCATGATCGATGACCTTAACTATGCCAACGTCACATATTTCAACTCACCGGCCTATTTGCACAGCGGCGGCCGCCCGGTGGTCTATCTTTTTGGCCATGAGGCTTACAACATTGACTGGACGCGCCTGCGGGCGGGAATAGCCGGTAACCCGCTGCTTATCTTCCGCAATGGTAGCGGCTTTACCAAGGCCCAGACGGGCGGAGCGTTTTCCTGGGTTGCGCCGGAAGCTGTTTCTGCCACAAACCTCATGGCGATCAGCTACCTTGATGGCTATTACAAAACAGCCCTCGCTTTCCCCACGGAATATTCAACAGGATCAGGATACAAGGGCTTCAATGACTCGTTGGCAGCCTGGGGCACAGGCCGCCTTATTGGCCAGCAATGCGGACAAACCTGGCTGCAGAGCCTGGCGGATGCGAGCAAATATTACTCCGCAACCAAGCAAATGTTCGGCATCCAGCTTGTGACCTGGAATGACTATGAAGAAGGTACGGAGATTGAGACCGGAATCGATAATTGCGTAACCGTCACTGCTGCCGTGGCCGCGACCACGGTTTCCTGGAGCATCACCGGACAAATGAACACCGTGGACCATTTCTCTGTGTTCGTCTCCCAGGATGGCGAAAATCTGATGTGGCTGGCCGATACTCCAACATCCGTCAGTTCACTCAACCTGGCAAGCTTCAATTTGAACTCAGGCAATTACATTGTTTTTGTAAAGGCGGTAGGCAAGCCTTCGCTGACCAATAAGATGTCAGCCGGCGTCCAACTCACTGTGTCCAACCAGCCGCCCATCGCGGCTCTGAGCATAACGCCTCCAACTGCGGCTGCCCCGACAACGGTGAGCGCCTCAACAGCAGGTTCCAGCGATCCTGATGGAACGGTTGTCTCAAGCAGCATCAACTTTGGCGATGGCAGCGCCGCCGTCAGCGGAGCGAGCGCAACCCACACCTACAAAGTGACGGGAACTTATACGATTACAGCAAGCGTGACCGATAATCTCGGCGCAACGACCAAGAAATCAGCAACCGTGGCTGTGACTGGCTCGGCAACAACCAACAAGCCGCCTGTAGCTGCAATTTCAACTACTCCAGCCTCAGCTTACGGCCCGGTTACAGTCAGCGTGAACGCTGCCGGGTCGTCTGATCCTGATGGAACCATCGCCAGCGTGGCACTCAGTTTTGGGGATGGAAGCACGGCCAGCGGATTGACTGCCTCGCACACTTACAGCAACGCCGGTGTTTATACGGTGACGGCAAAGGTGACTGACAATCAGGGAGCTTCTTCCACTGCCAGCACCACGGTGACTGTAAAAGCTCCTGAGGTCATTGTGAGCAGCCCGGCGAATACCGCAAGCGTGGTCTCAAGCGTGAATGTGATTGCCACCGGCTTTTCCGGTAATCCAGTTACCGCTATGCAGATTTATCGCGACTCCGTGCTCATCTATACCATTCACTCTGCAAATTTGAATACCACGGTGGCACTCGCAGCCGGCACTCATAACCTGGTGATAAAAGGTTGGGACAACGGGGGACGCAACTTTGCTAAGACATTGACCGTCACGGCCAGCCAAACCGCAGCAAGCCAGGAAAGCGCTTCTTCCGGCACTGTGGCCGTCACGACGGTACCCAAAGTGGTTGTGAGCAGCCCCGCAAATGGGGATCAGGTTCTCTCAAGCGTGCATGTAGTAGCTGAAGGGTTCTCCAACCATCGCATTATGGCCATGCAGATTTATCGTGACTATAAGCTGATTTACTCCGTGCATTCACCTAATTTGAACGCAACCATCGGCCTCACAACAGGCAAGCACCTACTGGCGGTGAAAGGCTGGGACAGCTCTGGCCGCAGCTTTATGAAGTTACTGAACGTGACAGCCAGCCGCTAGAAATAAAGCAGGATTGAAAACAAATCAGGCTTCCCAGACAAAGGCATCGAAGCGGCGGCGTGTTTCAAAACCCAGACGGCGGTAGAGATCTACGGCCTTTTGGTTGGCCTCGGTTACGGTAAGGCTCAAGCCAATGAAGTTGCGGCTGCGGAGTTCCTGCGTGCACAGCCCGATCAGCGATTCGCCTATTCGCTTTCCGCGATGTTCCGGCAGCACGCAAACCTGGGTGATATGCCCCACGTCCTCGCGCACGCGAGAACACAACAGCAACCCGGCAATGGACCGCGTGGGTTTGTGCAGGGCAACAAACGACGCATTGCCATCAAAGATACCGCAGCCGGGAAAGCGCACGATGTTGTTCAGGAAACGCAGAGATCCATTCAGGTTGCGGTACTGATCGTTAATCTCAGCGTCAATGTGCTCGCGATACGCGGTGGTAATCACCGCCGCTGAAGGCTGGAAATCCTGCTCTACCCAGCGGCGGAATTCAATATCCGGCAGCGGGGAGATCTGCGGACGCAATCCATTCTTGAGCGGCAACGCCATAAAAAGCCGCGGGAACTGGCGAAAGCCTTCCGCCAGAAACGGCGCGCTGAGCACTCCAGATTCATGCGGCAAAAGCTGGGCCTCAATGCGCTGAATGCCCGGCGACTGTTGCAGCGTTTCAATCACGTGCACCGCCAGCCGGTGCTCAATGCTTTCGCCTTGCGGGCGAATCGAATCATCGGCATAAAGATCGCCAATCACGCCTTTACTGCCTTCGTAAACAAAAAATGCGTAGCCACCAACGTGGTTATCTTCCACGGCGGCGTAGCCGGGCAGTATCTTGGAATCGATATAGCGCAGGATCATCTCGGCCGAGGAACGGTAATCCCAGGACATCATCTGTGCCCACAGAAGCGTCTCGCGCTCCAGCAAAGGACGCAGATGGTGCGAGCTGAAGTGCCTGAGATCCAGAATCTCCACGCCAAAAGGATGATGGGTCCGGTGTGTTTCGATCGGGGTATGAAGGCCCATGGAACTTCCCTGTCCGCGCTATCTATTACGGTAAACGGCTGCGAGCTAAGAGTCTAGCTTTGGCTGGAGAATTAATCAAAGCTTGTATCTGCTTAGGAACCAAGGCAGTAGGAACCAGCAGCGTCACTTGTCTTTTATTTTGCAGCACCTACAAGGAAAAATTGCAGTTGCCGCGGCCGGAACTCTCCAATCGGCGTAACACTCCTGTCACCAACCACCGCCTGGACTGCGTCCAGACTGCCTTGCCGGGCCACCACAACATGCTGCCCGGCGGGAATTCCCGCTGGCAGATCAGCCGGTCCTTCTTGCTCATAATGGCTGATTGGCCGGTTGAGATAGAAATCCAGTCCATAAGCAATGTCACGTTTCACATTGAAGGTTGCCACCGCAAGATCACCAGGCGCACGGCGGCTTAATTCTTCAGCAATGGGCCGCGCTGATTGCGCACGATCAATGACTGGAGCCGCCGGGCGAAGCAGAAAAGCGATGGCCAGAACCGTTGGAACCAGCGTGACAAAATGCAATATCCGTGGGCCTTCACGGCGCACCATCAGCAACACCATAACCGCGATGACGCACGCGGTTATCACCATGATGTATTTGATCGATGAAGACAGAGGCGCCTTCATGATGGCGTACGGCGCGATGAGAGCGCCTACCAGCAGCAAGGCACAAACCAGCGCATGAAGCCAGAGCTTTAGCCGAGACACAGCCTCTGCGCCATAAAGATAGTTTGCCGTGAGCAAAGCTGCTGCAGGAATCGCAGGGAGGATGTAACCCGGCAGCTTTGAGCGCGAGATGCTGAAAAAGATGATCGGCACAAGAGTCCAGATCAAAAGGAAGCTGGGCAGACCATCATCTTCTTTTTCATCATTAGTTGGCTCATGGCCCGCACGCAGGTGCTTGATAGCGATGCGTCCCGCATCAACTAATGCAGGCAGCGTAAAGACCGTCCACGGGAGCGTGGCCAAAAGAAAAACGGGAATGTAATACCAGAATGGCTGCGAATGCTGGTACAGATTGGTGCCAAAACGCTCCAAATTGTGCTCAATAAAGAAGACACGAAAAAACTGCGGCACTTTGTGCTGCACCGCCAGATACCAGGGCAGCGCGATCGCAAAAAACAGCACGAACCCAGGAACAGAGAGGGTGCGAAGAAAGATTTTTCCATCGCGGCGAAGGACCGCATAAGCGCCAACCACCAAAACCGCCAATGCCGGAGCTACCGGCCCTTTGGCCAGCGCTCCAATTCCAATCAAGGCATAAAAAAGCAGCAGCCACAGTTTCTTTTCGGTCTCCCGCCACGTCCACCAGCACAGCATTGCCATGGCAAATGGCGCAGAAACCAGCATGTCTGTCGATGCGCCACGGCCAAAAGCGATCATGCCGGCTGAAGAGGCCGTAATCATGGCGGTATCAAGCTCGCTGGCAAAGCGGAAGCGGCGCATGAAGAAAAAGCAGGCCAGCACCAGCAAGGTGGATTCAAGCGCTGCGGGAACTCGCGCTGCCCAGTCATACACGCCAAAAAGCGTGTAACTGCTCATTGCCTTCCAATAAAAAAGCACGGGCTTTTCCAGCCAGGGCGTGCCGTTCAGTGTGGGAACAATCCAGTCATGCCGCGCAAGCATCTCGCGGGCAATCTGGGCGTAGCGAGGCTCGTCCGCGCCCACCAGACCAAACGCGCCCAGGCCAAAAAAGTAGAAAAAATAGCAGACACCCAGCACCAGGCCAAGTTGCATGAGCAAGAGCTTGTTGCGATTAGTCATTTGGAGAGGTAGTAGTTAGTATTTGGTACTTGGTATTTCCGAGTCTCGAGCGCAGCGAGAGATCCCTATTATTACGAAATATTATTGGTTACCTGTTCGATTACTCGCGATCCGATCATCTAAAAGTTACTCTGCCTTAATGTATTCGCGGGAATAGTGATCCCCTGCTTCCATCCCCGCAAAGCCAATCGAGCTTTGCGGAGCCCGTGCGCTTGGGACTTCGGAAAAAAGCTAAGTACTGTTTCCCGGAATTTTCCCCCGCAACTCAGCCAGAACACGCTCTGCAGCAGCCTGCACCGGGCCTTCCAGGGAAAATCCACCCGCGCATTCATGTCCGCCGCCGCCGAATCTTTCCGCGATCTCTGCCACGTTGACCGCGCCTTTGCTGCGGATGCTCACGCGAACCCGCTCGTTCGCCAGCTCACGGAAGAACATGGCCACCTCAACTCCGGCAATGCCCAGCGCATAATTCACCAGTCCTTCGCAATCTTCGTCCAGCGCGCCGCAACGCTCCATATCATGGCGTGTAACGGACATCCATGTGATTGCGCCGTGGCGCTGCAGCCCGGAGAGCGCCGCTCCCAGCAAAAGCATCTTTGAAGTGGGACTGGAAAAATAAACGCCTTGCGCAATCTTTCCCGGGTCTGCGCCGTGCTCCACCAGATACTTGGCCAGCTCAAACGTGCAGGCGTTGGTGCCTGCATAGCAGAACGAGCCGGTATCCGTAAGCAAAGCGGTGTAAAGACAGGTGGCGATTTCCGGCGTCAACTTCACCTGTGCGGCCTGCGCCAGGCGGAAGATCAACTCCGCCGTTGCCACAGCCGTAGGATCAATCCAATTGATGTGGGCAAATGGCTTGGAGCTTGCATGGTGATCAATGTTGATCAGAAAATGCTTCTCCAGCCCATGCAGCCGCGTGCGCTGCACGCTGTCACATTCCAAAATGATGGCGGCATCATAATGGCCGTTCACTTCGGATGTATGAACAATGGTCTCCGAGAACGGCAATGGCTGATAAAGAACAGGCACGCTGTCACTTAACACCACTTCAGCGCTCTTATTCATTTTGCGCAGGACCTGGGCCAGGGCCAGCGTTGACCCAATCGCATCGCCATCAGGGCGCGCGTGCGATGTAACCAGAAAATGCCGGCGCTGTTCAATCTCCTGCAAAACCCGTGCCAGGTCGTCCATAGCCCTTTATTTCCTGCGTTTCTTGATTCTGCCTAAGATGTCATCAATCCTTGATCCGTATTCCTGTGACCGGTCCAGCATAAAATTCAAGTCAGGCACATGGCGCATGCCCAAGCGCACCAGCAACTCATGCCGGATATATCCCTTGGCAGCGTTGATGGCCTTTATCGTCTGCTCCGCCTCGCGCTCATCACCCGCGACTTCAATGTAAACGCGCGCGCTCTTGCCATCTGGCGCAAGAACAATCTCAGTCACATTACAAAGGGCGATGCGTGGATCGCCTAATTCGCCTTCAATGATTACGCTGATCTCTTCTTTCAGCGTCTCACCCACGCGCTCCCGATGATGCTGCCTGCCCCGCTGTTCCGGCATGGTTTTTACATCCCAGCAAAAACCTATGAGGATACCAGAGAAAATCGAGAGAAGGAATAGGGGAGGATGGATGGGGGATTTCGCGTATCTAATAAATTGGCCTATCGAATCAGGATTGCCAGAATCGCCGTAATTGCCAAAGATTCAAAATTGAAAGCCCCTGCTTTTCAAAATGTGGCATCCATTTCGGCGATCTTTGGCAGTTTTGGCACTTCCACTCAGCTTTCCAGATAATCCATAAACGAGTCCACCACTTCAGCGCCGTTGTTGTTGGCCAGCTTAACTGCTTCACGCTCAACATTGCGCATAAGTCCCTCCAGGTAGTCGCGTGAATCAGAAATGCTGACCACGCCCAGCGTTGCCCGCTGCCACAGGTCGGTGACGTCGATCTCGGCGATAGAGATATTAAAGGAGTTGCGCAGACGGTCTTTCACGCTGCGCACCACCTGGCGCTTGTCTTTGAGCGAGTGCGCTGCTTCAATGCGCAATTCAAGTGTGAGATAGGCAATGGGCATCCTTAAGAAGCATAACGCTGATCAACACGGATTTCACCGCAACGGACGCGAAGGGCGCAAGAAAATTTGGCAATTGAGTAAGTTAGTAAATTGGTAATTGAAAATCGCCTCATTCGATATCCGATGGCGGCGGTCTCGCGCGATCACGGCGATGACGGCGATCATGTCCGGCTCCGCTCCTTTACTTTCTCAGATGTCAGGCCGTAGAGCGGTGGCGTGGGAATCCCCAACATGCCGAGGTAAACATAGATTTGCGAACGATGATGCACCTCATGCTCCACCATGGCGCGCAACCATTTCCACACAGTAATGGATGTTCCGCTGGGCGTAACGCACTTCTTCTGCAGGTCATCAGCAGAGAGCCGGCCAAAAATTTCCATGGACTCCTTGTGCATAAGATTAAAGAAGGCCAGCACGTTCTCTGGCCCATCGGCCAGCTCTTTGCCGTGGCCAGGATAGCGGCTGGGCTTGAGCTGCACATTTTCCGCATACATATAGCGCTCAATTGTCGCCAGGTGGCGAATCATATCGGCAAAGCTGAATTTGCCCTCAGCATAACGCCAGTCAAACTTTTCCGGCGGAATACACCCAATCACCTTCAGCGTGCGCTGGCGGCTTTTTCGTAGTAATCAAGAAATTCCTGAGGTTTATTGATTTCCATAAGTACCAGTCAAGCAGCACCAAATGAGATTTGGATTCACAGACCGGCCTGTTGACGCAAAGGATTTTCAACGCTGGATAGTAATGATAAGAAACTTGAATTAACATCTCACCGTTTTGAGTTTACTGAGACAGCTAAAGAACAGCCGCGAAAAGAAAGAAAAAAAGATGAGAAAAACGTTTCTGACAATCGCAATTCTGAGTGTAAGCCTGGCCGCTGCCGGGACACAGGTATTACAGAGCAGCGAGAATGCGCCGCAGGAAAAGGGTGGTGTTTATGGCAAGGTAATCGCTGTCGACAAGGATTCATTTACTGTGATGCGGAATGGAGAAACGGCCACAGTAAAAATACACGAGTATACAAAGATCCGGGAACAGACCCAACGGCAGCCGGTTAAGCTGGAACCGCGAAACCCGGAAGATATAAAGGTGGAAGGAATGGTTCTTGCGGTTGGAGCGTTCCATGGCAAAGTGTTGGATGCCACCAGGATTGTGATTAATCCGATTCCAGATCCGCCCCCCTCCGCTACGCCTGCCAGAGGATACATCAGCGGAATAGTGATCGATCCTGAAGATATTGGGGTCAGCTATATGATCGGCGAAGTCAAGGCCATTCAGGGATCCAGGCTCACAGTCCTGCGGCAAGATGGAAAAATCCAGGAAATTGAAGTGGATGACCACACCACGTTCATAAAGCAGATTCGGCGCATTACTTTGCAGGATGTTAAGGTTGGTGACCTCGTCAGCGGGCCAGGAAAGCTGAAGAACAATACGTTTATCTTCGACCAGCTGTCCGTAGATCAGCCGGGGACGCATGAGCCCATCCATCAACCGCAGG
>DASRDW010000099.1:0-35346 GCA_035652415.1 Candidatus Angelobacter sp.
GGCCTGTCTGCATCAGATGCTTTCCAGGCGTAGATTTGCGCCGGGACCTCAATCTTTTTTTCCACTTGAAATTTGGGCGGCTGGTGTTTATCCAACAAATTCACCACACGCTTTGACTTGAGCCACCACTCCGCCACAAGGCGATCGGTCGGCAGTCCACCCTGCAACGGCGAGGATGAATATCCATAATGGTTGATGCTGTAACGGCGCGCAATTGCCCCCAGACGTGCCAGATTCAAATGCGCATTCTTGATCTCCAGCGGATCAAAGCTCCATTCCATCAGTTCAAAGCCTCGTACGATTGCTTCATCGCGCTGGGCCAATTTCAGGCGGCGGCCCAGGCCATGATTGCGGAACGCGCTACGAACCGCCAGCATGTGCGAGTGCAAATAAGCGTGTCCGGCGCGGCTGCCGGGAATGGCAAAAGCAAAGCCTATCAACTCATCGCCCTTGAATGCGCCAATGACCTGCCCGCCGATTTTCTGACTCACCACGAACATGCGTAACGGCACCAGATCAACGTCGGCAAAATTCCAAACCTCTTTTTGCAAGGCGACGCAGGCATTGAGTTCGTCCATCCCTTCGCATTTACGGATGGCAATTTCACTGGGTTCCGGCACTCCCATGCTCACTTTTCCGCTTCCTGTATTGCGATTTTTACCAAATTTTGTTCCAGTTGACCCACAAAAGTAATGTATCATTGCGCCCACATCCCCCTAAATTCTGCTGGCACGGACGGATCAAATGCGCATTAACATTCTTGCCGCTATTGCTTTTATTTTGATATTGGGCTTTTGGGGCATCCTGGTATGGGACAGTTTTTCCCGCACCCGCGAGTTGCAAAGCTCGCAAGCTTATGCGCAACACACGAACCAGGTGCTTTATGAACTCGACGGAGTTCAGAATGCACTGGGTGATGCGCGTGAAGCATGGCTTCACTACATTCTGACCCCTGAAAAAGAAGATCTGGCAGCCTTTGACGATTCTGCCCAGCAGGTATGGACTCGCCTTGCGAGGCTGGAAGATCTGACCAGGGATGATCCGACAAGTGATGAGACCAAGCAACTGGAAGGTTCGATTGCCGAGGAATCACAGCAAATGCGCGACAACCTGCGCACCAACAAAACGCTGCTGATCTTTCATAGCCCGGCTACCGACGCCAGGCAGAGCCGTGTGCGCAACGCGGTGCAAAAACTCCGGGCAGAGCAAGAAGCATTTCTGCGCGAGCGCAACCTGGCCACGCAGACGCGCACTGAGGAGATGGAGCGCAGTGTCTCCATTCTTGTTAGCCTCTTCAGCCTGCTCATGGCCGTTCTTTTCGTGCTGATTATCCTGGAATCGAAGAAGCTGCTCATATCCAGGCAAAGCGTCCTCAATGCGCAAGCCAGAGGTGCGCACTCTTAATTTCGAGTAGATCAAAGGCGTAGCGGTACTAAAGCAATTTTCATAATTAGTGTATTCCGCCGGGGATTTTTTACCTGAAGCCCAGACTTTTCTCATCTTAACGTGGCCTAAAGGGCCACTCTTCTGCGGACCGGGACACAATAACTCTAGGTTTTGCTTTAGATCAACGCCTGCAAAATTCCAAACTTTTTTATAGGGACGCAGGAATTTGAGTTCGTCTGTGCGTTCGCACTTACGGATGATATCTCACGGCTTCCAGCGCTCACTTTTCCGCTTCCAGACTCTTGGCTTGTTGCCATAGAGCTTCCATTTCGTCGAGCGTAGCTTCTTCCAGCGTGCGGCCTTGTTTGCGCAACTGCTCTTCAAGCCAGCCAAAGCGGCGGCGGAATTTTCTGTTGGTCCGGCGCAAGGCAGATTCAGAATCCACAGAGAGATAGCGCGCCAGGTTAACCAGTACAAAAAACAAGTCCCCGATTTCACCTTCCACTTGCTCTTTCAATTTGTCGGGAACTTTGGGCTTTTCCCCAGCCATGCTTGCAGGCGGAAGATTTTGGATGTGCTCCTGCAGTTCACGCGTCTCTTCAGAAAGCTTTTCAAATAATCCTTGAAGCGCAGGCCAATCAAAACCAACATGAGCCGCCTTGGAGCTGATCTTGCAAGCTTCCTGCAGCGCAGGCATTTTGGAAGAAACCGCAGATAAAAGCGGCTCTGGCCCTGCATCGCCAGCAGTGTGCAATTTTTTTCTCTTTTCCTGCAGCTTTAGTGCTTCCCAGTTCTTCAGGACTTGCGCGGCATCGTTGGCGATAACATCGCCAAAGACGTGAGGATGGCGGCTGATCAGCTTGTTACTGAGGGCATCAAGCACATCGTCAATTGAGAATCTATTCTCTTCCTGCGCCATTTCCGAATAAAACAGCACTTGCAGAAGCAGGTCGCCCAGTTCACCCGGCAGTTCCTGCCAGTCTCGATTCTCAATGGCTTCAATGACTTCGTATGTTTCTTCTAAGGTATAACGCTTAATCGTGTCGAAGGTCTGCTCACGGTCCCAGGGGCAGCCGCCGGGTGCGCGCAAACGGGCCATAATCGCGACTGCTTTTTCAAATTTTGCTCCGGTTGACACAAAAGTTTTGCTCCAGTTGACAGAAAAGTAATGGTATCATTGCGCCACATTCCCCTTAAATTTCTGCCGGTGAACGGACGGATCAATGCGCTCGTGGTCAATTAACAATAGTGGCAAGAACGTTCTTAGCAGCGCGTTGGACGCTCGCAAGCTGCTTCCTTTTGCTTTTCTTTTAATGCTCGGCTTTTTGGTCGCCATGGCATGGGACAGTTTTTCCCGCACCCGCGAGTTGTTAAGCTCGCAGGAATATGTAGAACATACTCATCAGGTGCTTTATGAGCTGGATGCCATTCAGGACGGGTTGGGCGATGCACGCGAAGCCTGGCTGCACTATGTTCTGACTCCGGAAAAGCAAGACTTGGAGACCTTTGACGAGTCTATCAAGCAGATATGGAAGCGTGTTGCCCGCGTAGAAGATCTCACCCGTGACGATCCCGCGACGCGCGACCAGATCAAGCAGCTTGAGGGTTCGATTGCCGAGGAATTACAGCAATTGCGCGACAACCTGCGCACTAACAAAACGCTGCTGATCTACCACAGCCCGGCTACAGACTTTAAGCAGGACCGCGTGCGAAACGCGGTGCAAAAATTCCGAGCTGAACAGGAGTCCGTTCTCCGCGAGCGCAATTTAGCAACCCAGGCGCGCGCCCAGGAAGTGGAGCGCAGCGTTTCAGCTCGCGTTGGTGTATTCAGTCTGCTCATGGCCGTTCTTTTCCTGCTGGTCCTCCGGGAATCAAAGAAGCTGCGCATTGCCGAGCAAAACGCGCTTAACGCGCAAACCAGGCTGGAAGGCTCACTGGTGCAACTCCAGGTGGAAACCGAGAGTGGCAAACTGCTGAATGAATTGCAGGCTAATTTGCAAATCTGTGTCAACCCGCCTGAAGCGTATGAAGTGCTTGGCGGTTACGTGCAAAGACTAATGCCCAACAGCGCCGGCGCGGTTTTTGCTATTGACAGTTCACGCAACCTGATGGGCGTGATGGCAAGCTGGGGAGATTCTCTCAGCCCGACACAACACATTCTCTCTCCAGAAGACTGCTGCGCCATGCGCGGCGGAAGGCTGCATCTGCGTGGAGAATCGTCGCATGGATTATCTTGCCGGCATTTTGCCGGAAGCATTCCCGACGCATATCTTTGCCTTCCACTCGCGGCCCTGGGTGAAACGCTGGGCATCTTACACATCAGCGTGCCAGATTCTGCTGTGTTCACTCCTACCCGGCTGTCACTGATTCAGCAGTGCGGAGAATATGCCGCCTTGCGGCTGGCTAACCTGCGGCTGCGCGAGAAACTCCACGACCAGTCGATACGCGATCCGCTCACTGGCTTGTACAATCGCCGCTTTCTGGAAGCGACACTGGAGCAGGAGTTGCACCGTTCCAGCCGCCATCACACAGGCCTGGGCGTGATCATGGCGGACATCGACAAGTTCAAGCTGTTTAATGACAACTTTGGCCATACGGCAGGCGATATTGTGCTAAAGGAAATCAGCACCTTGTTTCGCCGCTCTGTGCGCACAGAAGACATCGTGTGCCGTTTTGGCGGCGAAGAGTTTCTGATCGTTATGCCAGACACGACGCTGGAAAGCGTGCGTGAGCGCGCCGAGGCAATGCGGGAAGCGATCGCCAAACTGGAGCTTGAACATGCCGGGCACGCGCTGGGCAAAATCACCGCGTCTTTCGGCCTCTCATTCTCGCAAGATGGCGTGCTTACTTCAGATATCCTGCTGCGCTATGCCGATGAAGCTCTATATGAAGCCAAGCGCAGCGGCTGCAACTGCGTGAGCTTGAGCGACTCTGTGGCTAATCTGCTGGCGGAAAAACAAGGCAAAGAGCCTTCTTCTGCTCCGCTGACTTTCAAAATAGCGCAAAGCTAGCCCTTCATCTAATTCGCAAAAAGAACCCACTCGCGTACGCGCGAGTGTGCTTGCCTGGCCCTCAGTCTTTGTGCCGCCTTGTGCCGCAGCTCTCGCCTGCAAAATAGTGTAGTAAACTTAAAATTTGTTCTTGCGCTCAGGCATCTACAAGATAGAGAGGCCAACGCATTGATGCAGGCTTCTTTTTTGACGTTCTATTTTTTTGACGTTCCATGACTCCCAAATCTCAGGATAAAAATTCGCTGGGCTATTTGACGTTTACACTTCATTCCCATTTGCCTTACGTGGTGAATCATGGCACTTGGCCGCACGGCATGGAGTGGCTGCATGAAGCGGCGGCGGAAACGTATCTGCCCTTGCTGCGCGTCTTTGGCGAGTTGGAACAGCAAGGGCTGGCGCTGAAAGCAAATGTAAATTTGTCTCCGATACTGCTGGAGCAACTCGCGCATCCGGTATTTAAAGACGAATTCCCCAAATATCTGCTGCGCAAGATCCAGGCCGCGCACAAAGATGCTGAAGATTTCGGGCTGCAAGGCGAGCAGCATATGGTGCAGGTGGCGCGGTTCTGGCAGCATTTCTATGAACAGGCCCTGCGCCAGTTTGACGATCTCAGCTCCGACATTATTCGCGGCTTCCGCCATTTTTATGAGAGCGGAGCGATTGAGATTATTACCTGCGGCGCCACGCATGGATATTTCCCGCTGCTGGGCACTGACGCTTCCATCCGCGCACAAGTCAAGACCGGCGTGGAAACACACCAGAAGTATTTTGGAAAAAGGCCCAGAGGCATTTGGCTGCCTGAATGCGGGTACCGCCCTGCAGGCCCATGGGAGTTCCCTGTTTCGCTCAACGGACACGGCACGCCGCAGAGCCGGCGACCATTTAATCGCGCTGGGGTTGAGCAAATTCTGGCTGAGTATGGCCTTGAATTTTTTTACGTGGATACTCACCTGGTAGACAGTTCCACGCGCTTCACGCCGTACCAGTGGCTGGCAGGCGATGTGCCTGTGGCGATGGAGATTCCGCCGGACAGTCCGCAGAAAAATTTTTATCATCCGTATTTTGCCGCAAGCCCGGATTCCAATTCCCACGTAGCTTTTTTCACGCGCGATCCGCGCACCGGGGTACAGGTGTGGAGCGGCGATCACGGCTATCCGGGCGACGCACATTACCTTGAGTTCCACAAGAAGCGCTGGCCCGGCGGCAATCGCTACTGGAGAATTACCGGAAACAAGATCGATCTTGGCTTGAAGCAGGCTTATGATCCGCAAGTTGCGCTGGCGCGAACGCGCGACCATGCAGCGCACTTTGCTCGCATCACTGCAAATGCGATCAAGCAATATGGCAGCAACGGTCCGGGCGCTCCCATTCTGACCGCGCCGTTTGATGCCGAGCTTTTTGGGCATTGGTGGTTTGAAGGCCCGGAGTGGCTCAGAAATGTGGCTTTGCAGTTTGGGCGGCCTGAGTCGCCGCTCAAGCTGGTGACCTGCGCTGAATATCTAGCCAAGTTTCCACCCGCTGCATCCGTGGGACTGCCTGAAGGCTCCTGGGGCGCAGATAGCAATAATAGCGTTTGGCTCAATGAAAACACCGCCTGGACGTGGAAGCATATCTATCCTGCGGAAATAGCTGTGCAACAAATGGCCAACAGCGGCCTGTGGCGCGGAAACGAAGTGGCAACGCGACTGGCTCGCCAGATTTGCCGTGAACTGCTGTTGCTTGAATCTTCTGACTGGCAATTTTTGATTACCACGAAGCACGCTCGCGACTACGCGGAAAAGCGCTTCAATACCCACCTGGAGCAGTTCCGCATTCTGCTGGATGGCTGGCGCCGCTTTGAAGCCACTCATCAAATCCCTGCCGAAAAAATCAAAGAGCT
Source organism: Candidatus Angelobacter sp. (assembly GCA_035652415.1). Lineage (GTDB taxonomy): Bacteria > Acidobacteriota > Terriglobia > Terriglobales > Acidobacteriaceae > Angelobacter. Next base: position 6,277 of record DASRDW010000099.1, read on the forward strand.
TGAGACTATTGAGCTGCGCGATTCTGTCTTTGCAGGAATCGACCCGGAGCGCTGGGCCAGCAATAGCGCTCAACAATCGGCGATCAGCGATCAGCAAGTCCCAGCTGAACGGCGATGAGACCTCCAAAAATCGCAACTAAAAGCCGAAACGCAGAAGCTCCATCATCCTGCAAGTCTTCATTTCGCCAGTAACTTACCGTCGCGGCAACTATGTTTCTCAAGTAACTTGGTACTTTCCGCCCAAAAGCATCTAATAGGCAGAGGTGAGTAGCACGACCCAGCTCCGCGACCAGAGCTTTGACGTTCTGGTCATTGGCGGCGGCATCAATGGTGTCGCTATTGCGCGCGAGTGTGCTCAGTGGGGCAAACGCACGCTGCTGGTAGAGCAAAACGATTTCTCTTCCGGCACCACCAGCCGCTCAACCCGGATCATCCACGGCGGTCTGCGCTACTTGGAGCACGCTGAGTTCGGCCTAGTGCGCGAATCGCTACGCGAGCGTGAACGCCTGCTGAGCCAGTTGCCGCACCTGATTCGTCCAATCCAGTTTTTGCTGGCTCTGCCCAAAAAACCGCGTTCGCTGATGCGCAGTTCACTGGCCATCAGGACCGGCTTGTGGCTTTACCATCGCTGGGCCGGCGGCAAGCACAAAGGGGCAAACGACCTCAGCACGTTTGAGCGCCAGCTTGATAACGGCAATGCGTGGTCCATCTACAGCTATGAAGACGCGCAGTGCGAATTTCCGGAGCGGCTTGTAGCTGAGTGGCTGGCGGAAAGCGCGGCAGCAGGCGCAGTGGTCTGCAACCATACTCAGGTGCTGGAAATTTCCCGCAGCAACGGCCGTGTTACCGGCGCTCGCCTGCGTGACCGTATTTCCGCCCAGGAATATGCGGTCCAGGCAGCCAACGTCATCAACGCAACTGGACCGTGGGCTGACGCGGTGATTGGCGCATCCAGTATTTCCGCTCCGCGAATGATTGGTGGCGTGCGCGGCTCGCATCTGGTGATGCCAAAATTCTTCGGAGCGCCGGAACAAGCCATCTATACAGAAGCCATTGATGGCCGGCCCATCTTTGTGATTCCCTGGAACTCGCAGCTTCTGGTCGGCACCAGTGAAGTGGCTGACTCCAATGCTCCCGGCAATCCGCAGCCAACGCCGCAGGAGATTGAATATCTGTTCCAGAGCTTTGCCCACCTCTTTCCTCGCTCCGGGCTTACGCAGGCCGATATCCGCTACGACTTTGCGGGCATCCGTCCGCTGCCGTTTTCTCCGGGGCAGGATGCGTCTTCCGTTACACGCCGCCATCTTCTGCACGACCACGCTCATGACGGCGCTGCCGGTCTGATCTCCATTATTGGCGGCAAGCTCACCACCGCAGCCAGCCTGGCCCGCGAAGTTGGCCGCAAATTGGGTATCGATATTCCCGATCCGGTCAACATTTTTGCGCCGCCTGCCGTGGAAGAGGAAGTTGAATCAACCGTGCGGCAATGGGCGCACGCAGTAGCGTGCAAAGCCAAAATTCCCGAAGGCTGCGCTCAAGCGATTGCCGAATGGCATGGACGCCACGCTCTTGCCATTGCGCACGCTGCTTCTCTCGATGAGCGCTTGCGCGAGCCTCTCTGCCACCATAGCTGCCACCTGGTTGCAGAAGCAGTGGAAGCCGTGGCGCATGAGAGCGCGGTCACGCTGGGCGATATCCTGCTGCGCCGCGTGCCTGTTGCGCTGGGCGCATGCTGGCAAGAAGAGTGCAGCCGAGAAGCCGCGCACAAGATTGGCCGCGCTCTGGGCTGGGACCAGTCACGCATCTATCTGGAGCTTCTACGCTTTGAAGAAGAGCGCGAGCAATTCCTGCATCCGCGCCATGGGCAGACGAGAGACGCGAAGCCAGGATGCCTCTCCAGTGAGTCGCCTATCCGGACAGAAAAAGCTTAAAGCAATTTCAGAGTTGATGTATCCCGTTGGAAATTTTTACTGGGGCTGAAAGCCCGGACTTTTTATCACCTTAACGTGGCCCTAAAGGGCCACTCTTCTACGGATCGGGACACAGCAACTCTAGTTTTGCTTTAGCCTTCTACCCCTCTATCCTCAGTGCTCAACCTTTTTCTCGATGCGCCGGTCTGGAACCAGCCACATGACTGCAACAATGATGTAGCACGCGCTGGCAAGCCTTGGATCATAAAAGGCCAACAGAATACCCACCGCATAAACCACGATTGAAACTTTGCCCTTGCGATCGCTGCCAATGGAGATCGCCAGGGTTGAGTCATGCCCATGCAGCCGGATCAGGGCCTGAGTCAGGATGTAATAGGCCACGCCCGCCAGGAGCAGGACGATCCCGTACACAGCCACAGGCCAGGAATTGTGAAAGTTGTCACCCACCCATGCCGTAGTAAACGGAACAAGCGAGAGCCAGAACAACAGGTGCAGGTTGGCCCACAAAGTTGCGCCATTCACCCGCTGCGTTGCGTGCAGCAGATGATGATGGTTGTTCCAGTAAATCCCGATATACACGAAGCTCAGGACGTAGCTGAGCAACACCGGAATCAAGGGTTTTAACGCCGCCAGAGTGGTCCCGTGCGGCGATTTCAGTTCCAGCACCATGATCGTGATGACCACGGCCAGGACCCCATCACTGAAAGCTTCCATGCGGCCTTTGCTCATTCCTTGTTTCCCCTCGATTCGGATATTAGGTCTGCGGTCTAAGTTAGACGCGGCCATTGTAGCGGGTGGAAGCGGTGAGCTCGCAGTTACCCAAGAGAAGCGTCTGTTGGACGCCCAGCAATCCAATCGAGGCAAATGCGCTCAATCTTTTGATCAGGTATAACGGGTTCTAAAGGCATCACGCTCTCAGTCTGTTTTGCAAGTTGCACTGCATTCGCTGCTTTTGAGGGAAAAATCTGTTGCCATTTTAAGTGCGCTGCGCGAAAAAAAATCGTTGCGAGACGTAACTGTTGGCGTGCCAGAAAGATCTCTCCTACCCAGAGACGAATGTACCCCTGATTAAGCACGTGTTCATTCTTCAAGTCCTTCTCAATAAGAACAGCGGATTTTTGATAGCAGACGAGCGCCCAATCCGTCTGCCCCATGAACTGAAGACACCGACCGATATTGCCATAATATGCCCCACCCCTCTTCTCATCTAACTCTGCAGGATCTATAACTTCTGTCAAAGAGCGCCCGAGAAGAAATGTGGTTAATGCGGATTCAGGGTGCCCAGCATCACGTTCTGCTAATGCGAGGGTGTGGCTTACATCCCATTGGGTATCAACGCCAGAAGATTGCTTGAGGTCTCTACCTATTGTTCCCCACTTCACGGCTGAACTGAAGTTAGCTCGAATCCACTGAGTGAAACACCGCAAATCGCAGTAGTGAATATAACGAGCATCCTTTTCTGGTACCGTTTTTTCATATTCATCAAGAAGACCGTCGATTTCTAAATGTTCGCCTAGATATGAGAGCTGTTTTATATGAGCACGGAAGACTGTTTCAAATCCCTTGAATTTGCTGAAATCTTTGCTCCACGGAGCTGCAGCAAGCAATAAGCGCGCAGCGCGACAAAATTCGCGTGAATAGGCGCTCGCCATGAAGGCCTCTGATACTTCCGCCAGAGTAGGAAACGCATCTTCAAATCTTCCGGCTTCAATATCGAGTTCCGCATTCTGAGTCCAATACAGCAATGTCGAAAGGGGCGGTTGCTCTGTCAGCTGAAATTTGTGATTTCCAATAAAACGTTGGTATCTCAAGATAATAGCTTCGATGAACGATACTCGTTCCTTTGGCGAAAAATTATTTCTAATAAAATGCCGCACTAGAGGATGAAGTTCAAGCAGTTCTACTGTTTGACTTCGTCTTTTTACAACAATTAAATTAAGACCTTTGAGGGCATTTAACGCCTTATGTACCTTATTAAAGGTAAGCTCTTTAGAAAGATATTCACCAATCTCTTCCTCTGTTTCTGGCTTAACAGTTTCAGCCATTCCGCGTAATACTGTCTGTTCTCTATCCCTCAATGTTTCCCATATTGAGTTCAGCGTTGTTTCTGGAAGTATGCCAGCACCGGAGCGTATCTCGTTCAATAACGAGGTGAGAGTAATCTCTGAAGAACGCTTTGCTACTTGGATAGCAATGAGATCCAGCCAAAAGGCATGCCCTTCGGTGAGTCGATGAGCAGCCTCGATCTCAGACTCTTGGGCAGAAGCACCCCTTTTCTTAAAAAGATCTCGTGTTGAACCAAAATCCAAGCCTTTGAGTTCGAAACTCAACACCTTGGGATGCGTATAACGAATCGTGGGCCGGCAAGTAAAAATTGCCCGGCAGCTGGAATTTATACGAAGTAATGCCTGAATGAAAGCATCCGTACTTCCTATCATTTTTGCATATTCAAGATTTACATGATGATCTACATTGTCGAAAACAAAGAGAACCCGGCGGTCAGTTAATAAACCCATAAGGATTTCAATGATTGATTTGGCGCTCTGCTGCGCTAAGTCATCTCGGGAAATTCTTCCCTCAGTCAATGTCTCCACGACCGAAGCCAGCTGATTTTCAAACCTTTCGCGCTCCTCCTTGCAATCACGCCAGACATAGAACGAAAATGCGTTTTCCCGCTGTGCTTTTTCAAAATATTGCGCTGCGACCGTTGATTTTCCTTGTCCTCCCAAGCCTGTAAGAAAAACCACTGAAGACGCTACCGTTCTAATCGTTTCGAGTTCCTTATCACGACCGACACAAATATCGATAACGGGCGGTCTATCTTCATCATCTCCCTCCAAAACAGTTTGCTTTTGGGGAGGATGATCGAGCATCGCTTTTAAATCCTCAGGTATGATTACTGGATTTGAAGCCGCAGTCTTATGCGTCTCTTGCGGTGTTTCTGAAGTGCACCAACTTGAATAGAGTTTTGAAAGAAAGCTATGGCATTCAATGCCCGCATAGAGGGTAACGTTTCCCCTGTCAATTCCGGGTGCCAATTTTTCTGTGAGCGCTTGCGTCATTTCAGGAATCTTGGAGTAGAAGGCCCACAGAATTTCCGGATGGGCGCCGTCGTCTCGAAGAACTGCCATCAGCGCGTCAGTAAATGTATCGTCCCACCCACCATATGCTAAAACCACAAAAATTTTCTTCTTTAGAATTGAAGCGAGAGAAGCCTTGAGACGCGGTCGCTCTTGTCCCAGTTGTGTGGGTGTATGTAAAGTATCCGACCTAAACCAAGAGCCATGTAGATGTATAACGTGACAGCCTGGAGCTTCTGTCTGCCCTAAATATCCATCCGCGTGGAGCATGGTCTTGTAAAATTGCCCCCCGGCTCTTCTAATAGCGACTTCAATCAACGGATCGAAATTAGTAGTTAATACCGTTTCACCGAACTCTTTTGGATAATTTGCAATTAATGTGCCTAGAGACTCGAGCCCAGGAGTTAGGAGCCAACCTGCAGGATCCTCTTCAAGGAGCCGGCAATCATCGTCGGAGATTGACGAAGCTTCAAAGTTTGAACCAATAACAGCGTTTGGATTGCGAGCCAGTAAGACCGCTTTTCGCACTATTTCATTTGCTGCCTTTTGCCCCCTTCTACCCTGCAGGAACCAAAAGGCTTCTTGATACCGGTTTGCTGGAGAGGCAATTAGCTTCGTCTCAAGTTCCGCAAGTTGCTCAGGAAAGTCGGTGAACTCCGCCTTCACAAGGGAAATTACGCCATCAACATCCGGTACTCCCAAAACGTTCGGATCAGGAGAGCAAGATAGAGGAGCCCCGACGAGAAACACGGCTTCCTCTCCGCGTCTCTTGAGGCCATGCGTCAAACGCTCCAGCAACGCCGCTTCATTATGGAAATATGGTTTCTGTGCCAATTACTCTGAAACCATGGATTCTATTGAGTTGAAATATGGTCATACTATCATCAGTTCCAATTTAAAAAGCAGTCAAGTTAGGGTCGATCATCTCGCCCGCAGAGCAGCGGAGCAGATTCCTCAGCCTCACGGAAAATGCCTGGAAGATTGCGCCAGCGACGCTGGTTCGGCCTCGGAATGGCAAGTTAAAGGGAGGTCGGGAGCGGCGCGTGGCCACGTGTATGGACAATGTACTTCTGCCGGGTGCAAAAATTTTAGGCCAATACTTTTTTACACCCCGCGAAATGGAGCGATGAACGGTTTCGCGCTTTCTTTGCCAGCATGTTTTGGCCTAAGATGCACAATGGTCGAACTTCACCCAAAAACAAAAAATTGAGTTTCTGCGGGAACATGGAAGGTAGGCATCGCGATGGCTAATAAAGAAGCAATCAGCACTCAGCATTCAGCCAAAACCAACAGCAAAACCAAAAGAGTTTTACCACAGAGGCCACAGAGAACACCCACCCCAACAAGCCAAAACCGGGCTCGCTGGGAGCCCCGGACACTGAGAAAGTGGAAGAACAGGACCGCGTCCGACGGCGGGCGGAGGCGCTGGTAAGGAGGATCGGGGAGACGTGCGATGAACTGGACCGGTTGGCGGAGGAGAATCCGGAGCTGGTGGGGCGGGTGAGGCATGGCGCGGAGGAGCACAAAGACGCTTACCTGCGGCTGAAGGCGAGGCTGGCGCTGGCGGAAGCTGCGCCCAGGTGCCGGTGGGTAAGGACGGACGGGACAAGCTGCGGGTCACCGCAGATGAAGAAGCACATCTATTGCTTTGCTCACAGACAGATGATGGAAGCTCGGGCGCTGGCGCTGAGTTTGCCGGCGCTGGAGGACGCGAACGCGATCATGGTGGGAATTATGAGGATACAGAAGGCGCTGATAGATGACACGATATCGGCGAAGAAGGCGGGGCTGCTGTTGTATTCGATGCAGTTGGCGCTGCAGAACGTGGGGCAGGTGACGTTTGGGCAGGTGAAAACGGGGGAGTTGGTAAGGGAGACGGTGGATGAGATGGAAGCAATCAGTGATCAGCAATCGGCAATCAGCGAAAACCAACCGCAAAAACCGTTTACCACAGAGGACACAGAGAACACGGAGGAGAACCAAGGATTACCAGTGATGAGCACTGATCGCACTGATAGAGAAAAGGGCTTACCGCGGATGGACGCGGAACAACGCAGATCGGAAGAAGCGGATGATCGCGGAGTGGAGTACAGGAGAAAGCCGGTGGAGTGGAGGCCTCCGGCGGAGGTATTCAGGATGGACACGCGAGAAGGGATGGAAGCTTACGAGGCGAGCTTCAGGATGAAGATCAAAACATCGGGTGATCTGGTGATCGGGAGATCCGGTGATCGGACAGGCGATGCTTTACAGAAGCTCGACATTGTTCAAACCTGCGCCAATCAGGGATGAGCTGGGATGCGCTGGGTTGAATGGGGAGGGGGCATCTATTGCCAAGATCGCCGAGATGCCAAGATTGGCAATTGAAAGCGAGTGACACCGGCAGGCGGATATGCTGATGGTTTCTGGCACTGGATCGCCTTCAATTGAGCATGACCTGGCAGCGGGCCATGGTGGCCAAAAAACAAGAGAGACGGTCGCCCGTCCCCCTTGTTTCAGAACTTCAGGTGCTGGTTATTTCTTGTGTGTTGGTTTGCGTATGACTGCCGGCTTTTTCGCCTGAACAAGCAATGTCTTTGGGCAGCCGGTCATGCTGGTGGGAAACAGCGCGCAAGCAAGATGGCTGACCCGGAGCGGATTGTTTGTCGCGGGCGGAGGCACTGCATAGCCGTGGCAGGTAAAGCAATTTTTTGGACTTTGCTGGAAGAAAGTTTCCATGGTGGTGTTGGCCAGTTCCAGCGAGCCGCGCTGCTCGTTTGGTGTGGCTGAGGGCACGCCGCCGTTGGTCCAAAGGCCGCCGATCATGAAGTAGTTCTGCCAGATTTTCATGGGATTGTCCGCTGCCAGTTGCGCCAGATATCCCTGAACGATCTGCTGGTTCAGGGTGTCAATGTTGAAACGGTTGGTGTCGTTATTGTTTCCGTTGGTCATAGGGCCGGGATCGGTGCCATCAGAAAACACGCGGCAAATCTGGTTGGCTGGGCCGGTGAGTGGCGGATTTTTTACCTTGGGTGGAATGGCGTTCACCTTGCACGCCGCCGGCGCGTTTTTCAGCAGATTGCAGCCGGCGCCACTGGTGGCGCAGGTGGAGCACGTCTTGCTGATAAAAGACCATCCAGAGCCGGGAACGGGTGGCGGATTGGTGCAGTCGGGATCGTTGGCGACATGCTCCCACGTGGCCCACACAAACTCCGGATGCAGCGCCGTGTTGACGACGAGATGGAAACCCACAAGTCCAAGAAGCATCGGCTGGTTATCTACGTTTGCGTTCATGGTGTAGTAAGTGGGATCAGGAGCGTTGAGCTTTTTCCAGGAGATTTTTATTTCCACGGTATTGGGCTTAAAGCCGGTGGACGTGGCCTCACACTCGGTTGGATTGTAAAAGACGTTATAGAAAACGATGTTGCCGTTCTGGTCGTAGAGGGGCTGCCCGGTGGCCTGGGTGAGTTCGCCCGGCGTGACCGGCTGAATGGTTGCAAGCGTGGGCTTTCTCAATCGCACAAACAGCGCTTTGGCTGCGGCTGCCTTGCCTGTGACCTTGGGGCTGTTGCACTGGTTGTTCTTGTCAGGTTGAAAGACGTTCAGGGTTTCAAACACACGATTGCCCTGGCTGGTGGAGGAAGGCTGCGCCATGGAAAGGAACCACTGCCATGCAAACTGGTAGAACTGACAATTCGTTTCGTCGCCTACTGGCGGCGGATTGGGGCTGCCAATTTCCTGTGGAGGCGTGGTGGAAGTAATCCAGCTTTGGCTCGCCAGACATGGTGCAGGCGTGGGCGTGGGAGTAGGACTTTGTGCCACGCTCGGCAGCGCTGCAGCTTCTGTGATGGTTTGTTTGGACATCAGTCCGGCAATCAGTACCCCGATGAAAATCGCAAGTATTGCGAGGAAACGGCGAGAAGTAACCATCTTTCATTGCTCCTGTCTAACCTTCAATGTCGCTGCCCAGATTGGCCCATGTTCTTCTCCTCCTGCTGCCTGTGCGGAAAATGTTATTGGACCTAGCGGTCTAACGGGTGAACAATTAACGTGACACTACCATGAAAACTGGCAAGAATTTTCCAAGGCACATTCCATTTTTGTTTTTATGATTACTACTGAGACACTGCCTCAACCAGATCGCCGTCATAAATCATTACGGCTAGCCGGGCGTGGTGAGCCTGGAGTTTTATCGGAGCGTCAGCCCTATACGCTTGTCGAAAAAAACAAAGGGAGACGGTTTTCCATCTCCCTTGTTTCAGAACGCGTCTGCCTGATCAAAATACATTGATCTGCACTGGCGCTGATGGGATTCCGTTAGTTACCACCACCAGCGTGCTGGGGCCGCGCTCCATGTTGAGCGGCGGATCGAACAAGGTTGACACCTGCACGCCGCCGGTTTGCACGGCCATGGTGCTGTGATCGTGAGTAAAGGCATAGAAGACGTGATGGGTTGCGTTGTTGGTGATCCGCACCAGCGGATAGTTGGTGGCCGACTGCGCATCGTCGCCGTACATGGCGCCCTGCGAGAGGCCGTTGAGCTGCGTTCCCAGAATCTGGTACCAGCTAGCGCCGATGGTGATGTTGGCAGGATAACTGTTGATGGTCGGCTGCCAGACAAAGTTGAATGTGCCGGTAGGCGTGTAGATCTCCACGTCACTGGAACCATCGGTAAAGAGCACCTGACCAGTGGGCAGCACCAGCATGCGTCCTACAAAAGATGGATCGACGCTGGCGCGCGGAGGCCTGGCCACCTCGGTCAAGCTGGTGCCGTTGAATTCAAAGAACCTGCTGCCAGTAGGAAAATTACAGCCAATAGGTGCGGCATCGACAAGGACGTTTCCGTTGGGCAGCAAGGCAGCCGGCCCATCGACAACGCCCAGCCCAGCGGGAAAGCTCGGCCCTGCTGTCCAGTGGTTGGTGAAGGGATTGTAGATGCCAGTATTGCTGGTCGCGCCCGTGGCGAAAATAGTTCCATCAGGCCGCAGAACGGCCGGACCGATCTCACTGCATGTCACCAGCGGCGCGGGCGGCGTGTTGGCGGTGGTGGACCAGTTTTGCGAAACCGGATCGTAGATTTCCACATGATTGGCGAGGCTCACATCCACGGTGAACACGCCTCCGTCATCGACATTGGCGGGCAGCAGCGTCCAGCCTTCTTCGGAGTTGGAATCAGCTTTGCCCAGGCCTACGTATGTCCAGGCAAGTGTGGAGGCATTCAGCAATGCCTGCTGGTTGTTGCAGCAATTGCCGACCATGAACGTGCCGTTCGGCAGCACCGCGCTTTGTGCGTCGCCGGTCTGGGACCACGGAGCGGAAAAGCTGGTCCAGACGTTGGTCTGAGGGTTGTAAATGGCGGCCATGCCGCTCTCAACCTGGCTGCCGAGATTGTATTCTCCGCCGGCGATCACAACCCGTCCGTCAGGAAGGACCGCTGAAGCGTAGTAAAGAGGATCGTATCCGGAGGGTAATGATGCCAGTTGTGTCCATGCGCCGTTGACGTAGCTACCGCTTGAGTCAGGCTTGAGCCGCCACCAGTGGTTAGGACTGCCAAATGCCGAATCCTGCACCATCACGGTGCCGTCAGTAAGCAGCAATGTAGTGCCAGCTCCAAAACTGGGTTGGTGCGTTAAAGGAGTCCAGGACTGTGCTCCAGCGAGCGTTGTCAACATTAACAATAAGGCAAATAGGGATGCTCGAGAAATCTTCATACAACCGACCTCTTCTTTCCATGAGATTTTGGGTTTCCTGGGCGCACAAAATCATGCGTTGCTTGCTGCAAGAGCAACTATTCGCCCAAAAATCAGAGGAGATGGGGACAAGGTGATCGATGGTGAAAGAGCGGTGGTGGAGAGTTTCTGAAGCTTTATGGAATGTCTAGCTTCGTTGGCGACAATTTATTGCATCAGATGTGGGATTTTCTTTTTAATTCTGTTTAACGTAACTTTAGCTCAAGCTGCTTATATATTTTGGGAGCACATGGCCCCAATTCGCGGGCAGAAAATTGGCGGCGGATCGACGGCCTGGACTTTCTCCTGTGAGGTGCCTGATGGGATGAATTTAAAAAGAATCAAGGCGGGACGGAGCTGCGGGTGCAGTGCGGCAAACTTACCAGTCCAGATTCCGCATCTTATTCAGCAACGGATGCCGAATTTTTACCGCTGATCTCTTTTGGTCGCTAACCTTGATGTCTTTCTTTGAGTACTAGGCTAATATCTTTCAAGAAGGCTTTCCGGAACACGCACAATCGCATGGGCAAACGCGAGTCAATCAGCCTGGTCTCTCCTCGAGCATCCGGCCTACAAAACGAACCTGATGGCCAGGCAGAAATTCTTTCCGGCGGCGGCGAACTTAGAGCCAGGATACTTACCTTTGACTGGTCAAAGACTCCGCTGGGCCCCATTTCAAGCTGGCCGCTAAGCCTCAAAACGGCAGTGCGCATTCTGGTTACCTCGCGCTACGCCATGTGGATGGGCTGGGGAGAGGACCTCACCTTCCTTTATAACGACACTTATGCGCGTGTGACACTGGGGAAAAAACATCCCTGGGCACTGGGCAAGCGATCACAGGAAGTCTGGGCGGAAATATGGGAAGAACTCTCACCCCGCATTGAGGCCGTTCTGAATACGGGCGAAGCCACCTGGGACGAGGGCTTGCTGCTTTTTCTGGAACGCAGCGGCTATACCGAAGAAACTTATCACACGTTTTCCTACAGCCCATTGACTGACGATAACGGAAAGATTGTTGGAAACTTATGCGTGGTAACTGAGGAAACGGAGCGCATTATCAGCGAGCGTCGGCTTGCATCATTGCGAACGCTTGCCGAAGAGCTTAGCGGAACCATCACGAGAGAAAACGTCCTGACCGCGATACATCGCAGCCTCAATGCCAACAAGAAAGACCTTCCCTTTAGTCTCGTTTATCTTTTTTCGAAAACGAACCCAAGCAGTCTGGGGCTGGTCTGCGCTACTGGCATTGCTGCCAGCCATCCCGCAGCGCCGGAACAAATCGATCTGGAATCACCTAACCTGCCGTGGCCGATCTCTGATTTATTGAGCCGCAAAGCGCCAGTGGTGGTGGAAGATCTTGACCAGCGTTTCGGAGTAATTCCTACCGGTGCCTGGGACAAGTCTCCTAAGCGCGCCTTGCTTGTGCCCATCACGCGGCAGGGCCAGGAGACGCCCGCCGGCGTGCTGGTGGCAGCGCTTAATCCCTTCCGCCCTCTCGATGCGGACTATACGGCATTTCTCGGTTTGCTTGCAGGGCAGATCGCCGCCGGAATTGCAAATGCCAGCGCTTATCAGGAAGAACGTGAGCGTGCCGAAGCTCTGGCAGAGATTGACCGCGCCAAGACCGCGTTCTTCAGCAATGTGAGCCATGAGTTCCGCACGCCGCTCACTCTGATGTTGGGCCCCACTGAGGATGCGCTGGCTGCTCCGCAGAAAGCGCTGCTGGGCGCAGACCTGGAAACCGTTCATCGTAATGAATTGCGCCTGCTCAAGCTGGTAAACACGCTGCTGGATTTCTCCCGCCTTGAAGCCGGACGCGTGAAAGCAAGCTTTCGCTCAACCGATCTTTCTGCCTACACCAACGAGTTGGCCAGCGTTTTCCGCTCAGCCATGGAAAAAGCCGGGCTGACCTATATTGTGGAATGCCCTTCTTTGCCACACTCGGTTTATGTGGACCAGGAGATGTGGGAAAAGATTGTGCTCAATCTGATCTCCAATGCGCTTAAGTCCACCTTTGATGGATCTATTACCGTGCGGCTCGTCGACCGCGAAGATCATGTTGAGCTGGTGGTCCGGGATACGGGAACAGGCATTGCAGAAGATGAAATCCCGCATCTGTTTGAGCGTTTTCGCCGCATTGAAAATGCACTACGGCGCACGCATGAAGGCAGCGGCATTGGCCTGGCTTTGGTGAATGAACTGGTCAACATGCACGGCGGCAAAATCGATGTTCAAAGCAAAATGGGAAAAGGCAGCGCTTTTACGGTCTCACTCCCTTATGGCCGCAAGCATCTGCCTGAAGAGCGAATCGCCTCTAATGGTGCAACAGGCATCAGAGGAACGGCGCGTGAAGCATTTGCGCAGGAAGCACTGAGTTGGTTGCCGTCACAGCATCACTCCGGCAGCAGCCTGATCCAATACACTGATCTTACTGATCTGGAATCCACCTCTGCTCTTGGCCTGCCAGCCCCGGCAGAAAAAGCCACGGTGCTGCTGGTGGATGATAATCGCGATATGCGCGAGTACGTTCAGCGATTGCTGACCGCGCGCTTTCAAGTGATCACGGCGGAAAATGGCCGCGATGCCTTCCACAAAGCCCGCAACCATCCGCCTGATTTGGTCCTAAGCGACGTAATGATGCCGGAGATGGACGGCTACGAGTTGCTGGCCTCCTTGCGGCAAAATCAATCAACATCTGCTGTCCCGGTAATCCTTCTTTCTGCGCGCGCGGGTGAAGAATCTCTGATCGAAGGCATGCAGTCAGGCGCTGATGACTATCTGGTAAAACCCTTCACAGCTCGCGAGTTGATTGCCAGGGTGGAAGCGCATATCAACATTGCGCGTTTCCGCCGCGAGGCAATGAAAAAGGAAGCCGAGCTTCAACATGAGTTGTATGAAGCACGCCGGAAAGCGACTGAAGCGCTTGACCACATCAGTGACGTCTTTATTACTTTTGATTCCAACTGGAAATATACATATATCAATACCGCCGGCCTGAATCTGCTTGGCGCGACGGCCAACGAGTTGCTGGGAGAGGTCTTCTGGAACAAGTCCCCAATCTTTTACGGAGCTGAACTGGAAAGCCAGCTCCGGCGCTGTATGGAGCTGCGCGTTTCCGCTGAATTTGAATACCAGTCTCCGGCCACGCGGCGCATATTCCGGATACGCGCCTTCCCTGCCCCGGATGGCGGCCTGGTGATTTCTGCCACCGAGATCACGGAACGTCGCAGAGCAGAACACCAGTTGCGCATGAAGCAGGAACATCTGCTGCTCACGCAAAAAGCGGCAAGGATCGGCAGTTGGGAACTTGATCTTCAGGATGAAGAGCTTTCCATCTCAAACGAATTCGCTGAGATCATTGGGCTGCCATCTTACGTTTCTCGTTTGCGCTATTCAGATTTTTTGAATTCGCTTTTTGTCTCCACTGACCGCCAGGCAGCACAAGTTGCTCTGCAGAAAGCCATCCACGGCGGGAAAGATTTTTCAGTTGAGCTGCGCTTGCGCCGCCCAGATGGCGCCGTGCGAATTGTTTCCAATCGTGGCAAAGTCTTCTATAACCAGGGTATGCCCACAGTGCTTGGCGTGCTTGTAGATATCACCCCTGCTAATGATGGCACAAGGCTTCCAGTTCAACGCCGCGCCAGAAAAAAGACGCGATCACCGCGCAGATAATCGTTTGCGCTTCTTAGCAACATATGGAAGGCCCAGGAGCTTTTGTCCAGAGGGCGTTTTCAACGGCGAATTGGTGACCCATAGATTTGATCCTCGGGAGGCCCAAGAGGCGTATCTGCTGGCGGAAAGCGCGAAGGTTAAAACGGCGCATCCTCTTTGATTTGGGACAAATTGAAATAATTTAGATAGCTCCGTGTCGAAGCTGATCAACAGCGTATCTGCAAGCCCGAATGGTTAACGCCATGATGGTGAGAGCGGGATTTTGAGTTCCGACACTGGGAAAGCAACTGGCATCCGTGACAAACAGGTTGGATATTTCATGACATTGGTTGAATTTATTCAGTACTGATACTTGCGGCGTGTTGCCCATCCGGCATGTTCCCGCTTCATGAATAGCCAAGCCCGGCTCCCATGGCGTTTTCTGCACATCGATAATCTCTCCGCCGGCCGCCTCAAGATAATTGACCGCGCAAGATACCATGTCGCTGGCCATCGCCAGCTCGTTCTTACCGAGACGACAAGAAATTTTCAGTGCAGGAACGCCCAGCGAATCTTTCGCGCCATTCTTGTCTAGTTCGACGTAGTTCTCACGGTTGGGCAACATTTCTCCAAACGCGACCAGCCGAACCGTAGTGCGATTGTCATGCTCTGCCAGCTTTTGCGTCGTCTTTTGTAGCAGCGGATTTTTATTGGTTCGTCCGCAGGGCAAAAGATCATGATCGGCCCGCACGATAAAGCCCTGGTATCCATAGCCGCGCAAAAAAGAAGGAGAGCGGTCTCCGCGAAAACTTTGCCATCGAGGGATATAAAACATTCCGGCGCGGTGGTTTTCCGGCGGCAACGCTCCATCATCTTTGAAGGATGCAGTGGCGATGATTCCCGAAACGTGGTCCATCAGATAGCGGCCCAGCACTCCGCTGGAATTGCCGAGCCCATCAGGAAATTGGTTAGAAGTGGAGTTCAAGAGTATCCGCGTAGATTCCAGCGCTGAGGCGCAAAGAAAAATGACTCGCGCCCGCACTTCAAAGTGTTCGCCGGTTGTGGTTCTAATCCCCGCAACACCTGTGGCCTTCCCGCGTGAATTGACGATCACGGTGTGCACTTGAACGTGCGTCCACAAGGTGAGACGACCCGTACTGAAGGCAGCGGCTAACGTTGAACCGGAGCTTGTAACCGGACGGACACACTGCTCAGACGTAGAGCCGCAGTGAATGCATAGCGTTCCTGATTTGCTGGGATTGTGGCTAATCCGCGTGGGAGCAAGCTTTAATCCTGCGCCGTTTGTTTTTTGCAGGCGGTCTGCCGCTGCGGTGAGGTTTTTGATTTGCGCGCTATAGGAATCGTTTGTTTCGTCACGCACCTGGAGCAGGCGCTCTGCTTCATCATAGTAGGGTGCGATTTCCTGGTAGCGAAGCGGCCACTCTTCTCCAATGCCATCTTGCAGCGCGGCGGTGAAGTCTTCGTCTCCCATGCGGTAACAATGTCCTGCCCAAAGAAGGCTTCTGCCGCCGACAATGCGGGCCCTGATCCAGGAGAATGGCGAATCATGGACCGTGGCATACGGGTTCTCTACATCATTGGCAAAGCAG
The DNA here is from genome assembly GCA_035652415.1 of Candidatus Angelobacter sp. GTDB lineage: Bacteria > Acidobacteriota > Terriglobia > Terriglobales > Acidobacteriaceae > Angelobacter. Next base: position 22,254 of record DASRDW010000099.1, read on the forward strand.
TTGCTCGTGCGGGTACTGAAGGCGTAACAACGCTTTTGAACCTGATAGTCAGAAATATTCGAAAAAGCCGGTTCTTCATTTTCAGACTGCAAGGTTCCGCCGGACTCCAAGACCAGAACGCGTAGTCCCACCTGACACAATTGTTGTGCCGCCGCACCTCCTGCCACGCCCGACCCGACAACAATGGCGTCAAAAGTCTCAAGTTCCATAGATTGCGTCCTGAATGAGTTTACGTCTTCCCGATCCCGTGACTCATAGGAGGTCTTCGCCGGGGTGCTGGTGCTTCCACCAGTCGAGATAATGCAGGTTGCAGCAGAAGGCCAGTGGAGCGCCTTCAACGGCGGGGATGGAAATACCGTCGTGGATCGAAGTGCTGCATTCGGTGCATACGCCGGTGGTGACGAACTCCGGCGGAACGGCGCCATGCCAGGGGTTGCGGCGGTAGCACTCATCGTAGATTCCTGAGGCATAGATGGGGCCGAGAGGAGTGAGCGGTCGCGCCAGGGGAAAATTCCTGAGGTATTCTTTGCGGCTCGGGTGTTCCAGAGCCATTTTGTAAAAGCGGAGGCGCTGCATTTTGAAGCGCCTCCGTTCTCATCACGGTTAGTCTTCTTCCTGGTTATTGTTGACCGGCTTTTGCAACCAGGGATTAAACACGATGCCGCTTCCGGATGCGCTGCTGCATCCCCGAGAACCTGGACCGGAGGGACAGCTCCACCAGTTCTCGGTCGCATCGACAGTTGCCGTGCCGGAATTCTGCACGCCGACCGGTTTCGCCAAGCTGTTCAGATGAGCCTGGACATCAGGTGCGGCACCTGAAGAGCCAGGGACATTGATGGCGATGTCCAGCGCTTCGTGGAAGATGATGTTCTGATCAATGATGGTACCCGGCATGGGCGTAAGACTGAAGAGGTTGATGCCGGTCGGGCCGGATGTAGCAGCATCTGCCGTGTCCGCAGCGTTTCTGGAGATGCGATTACCCACAATCACATTGTCACTAAACACAACCGGAGGAGCGCCCGCTGGGACTGGCCCCACACCGGGAGCGGCATGGTTATGCATGGTGACGCCGGGTAGGGCGTTGTTAGTCAAACGATTATTTAGCACCAGATTTCCAAAGGCCTTGTTTCCCGGACCACCGGCAAAGATTCCAACTCCTGCTCCGCCGTTCCCGTCAGAGACATTGCCGGACACCGTATTGGCAAACACTCCCGCCGGACTGTGCGATGCCAGCGTGATGCCGCAATCGGGCACATTTTTTTCCACCTGATTGTTGGTGATTACGTTGTTATTCGTCGGTCCAGTGTCATCTGCTACCAGAATGCCTCCGGCGTTGTGCTCAACAATGTTGTTAGCGATTGTGGAATGGTCAACCCCACTGAGCTGAATTCCCTCTCCGCAGTCCAGGTCTTCACCCGACTGGAAGAATGCAGGCAGGCCGGGGCACGAGCCGTTTGACAACGTCCGGTCATTGTCACGCACGATGTTGTTAGTGATGGTGATTGCTGAGGTGTTGCTGGCCACAATTCCGGAAAAATTCGCATTCTGGACAGTGAATCCGGTCACGATCACATGGTTCAGACCAGGATTGTCATGCCCGTTGATGTTGATTCCGTCGGCCAAGCCGCTGGCCTCAATCACGGTGTTCTGTTTGTTTTGCCCCACCAGGGAAAGAGGCTTGGAAATAACGACATCTTCGTTGTAAGTGCCTTCAGCAACCTGGATGATGTCGCCGGGCGCCGAGGCGGTTACTGCCGCCGAGATCGTGCGATAGCAGCCGTTCCTGCCGTTTTGGTTTACACAGTGCGTTGCTGCAAACAGGGCCGGACTGGCGATCAGACTCACTATCAATGTAAGAGACAGACGAATAGAAGATTGGGAAATGGTGCGCAACGGGGTACTCCTTGGAGCAGGCCGCTCAGCCTGGGCCAGGCGGCTGGAATTCAACTGAATTTCGTACCGTGGATTAAGACATCTGAGTGTCATAGCGAATGAGTTCTCCAGTGTTTGTTAATTTAGGACGAACGGAAAAGCTCACCCATGAAGTGAATGTACGGTGGGGTCTGCCTGGCGGCCCCGGATGCCGCACAGCTGACTTTCAGGTTTGTTACCAGCCCGTACCAGGTGCAGTACCGGCCATTGAAGACAGAAATCTGAATTACTATCGTGTCACGATATGTTGTGAGTGTACCACAGCATAAAGGTCCAGCAATGATTCAGCTCTCGATTTTTTTGAGCAAACAATTTGTACTTTGCTCCGGGTAATCACATTACTGGCGAAGCAGTTTGAAGGCGTGATTCCACTGGTTTTTGGCGAAGCCGGGGATGCACCAGAGCATACAGAGCGGTTCAATAGCACGCGCGGCTTCGGCGGCACCCATATCTTCTGTTTCCCAACCGAACTTTTTGAGGATAGCAGCGACTTCTGCCTTGGCTTGGTCGTTGTTGCCACAGATGAACATGGTAGGCGGCCCACCCTTGAATTCGGGATTGATCATGAGCCCGTTGCCGACGCTGTTGAGTGCCTTGACGAAATTGGCCTGCGGAACGAGCCTCTGGAGGCGTTCCATGAGAGAGTTGTCCATGGTGGTGAAGAATTTGAGGACGCCATTTTGCGGCGGAGCTTCAGCGATGGGGTTGGTGGCATCGATCACAGTCTTACCAGAGGTGTGGGGCGCTACGGTTTTGACGACATCCTCTGCAACGCCGCCTTTAACTGCCAGCACGAGAATCTCAGCCTGTTGAGCCGCAGCGGCGAAGGTGGTGACCTGGCCGTTCCAGTCAACCTTCTTTTCCGGGTGCTGCGTGCCCATCACAACAGGATATCCGTGCTTCTCAAAACCTTTGGCCAGAGTGATTCCAACAACGCCAGAGCCGAGGACAGCTACTTTCTTCATTGTTCGTTCTCCTGTTGGAGCTAGATGCTAATAAAAGGTGGAGGATGCAAAGATTGGGAGCAGATGTGTCGCGCCTCCGGCGCTCTGATGTTCTTTCTATCCTTACCCAGCGCTTACCCACCCCAGCACGCCAAAACCGGGCGTGCCGAGGACCCCGTCGCGCTGGGGTAACGTCGCCACGCGCCTACGGCGCTGGTGCAAGCAGAACGAAAAATTGTTGCAGGCCCGAAAGCCCAAGTTCAGCCCACCCTTTGCCGCGATCGGCAGAATCGTGAATATCAGCGGAGTTGTGGCGGCAAAGGATGGGCCACCCGACCGTATTGGCTAGATGCTGACGAACGCTAGAGGATGCAAAGATTGGAAGAGGGACTCATCTAAATCTCGCCCGTTTTTGCATCAGGAGTCCAGCGATTCGCAGAGAATTGCCAGAGGCCGGTACGGCTGGCGGGCAGTCCCAAATTGAGTCTCTAATCGCAAAGGCGCCTCAAGTTGACCACCACGCTAACCTCTCTTAAACTGAGAGTTTAGGGCAAGCTAGGAGAGTCCTTCAATTTTGCCGTCCGGCAGTGATAAGGAAACCAATTGGACAACGCAGAAAGCAACGCTCAAGAGAAGCAGAACACCAGCCAAGCTGAGGCACACGAGGAATCGGCGGAGCACGCCCACGAAGGTGCGCATGAGCACGGAGATGGCCATGCGCATCCTCCGGCGTCAGTGCCGCCGATGGAAGAGGCTTGCAAGCGCGAAGTTGAGGTAGAGATCCCGGCTGCGGTGGTAACCAAGCAGCAAGAGGCGATTGTGCGGCAGTACACCAAACAGGCGCGGGTGCCGGGGTTCCGCAAAGGCAAGGTGCCGGCCAACCTGATTAAGAACCGGTTTAATAATGAGGTGACAAGCGACCTGGTGGAGTCACTGGTGCCGCAGTATTTTCGTGAAGCGGTGACAAAGGCTGGGTACAGACCGGTTTCACAGCCGCATATCTACAAACTGGAGTACACGCCAGGCGAGGCGATGAAGTTTAAAGCCGCATTTGAAGTGCTGCCGGAATTTGAGCTGGCGGATTATTCGACAATCAAAGTGGATAAGCCGGAGATCAAGGTCACGGATGAAGAAGTGGATGCGGAGATCAAGCAACTGCAGGAGCGGCAGGCGAGCTTTGATCCGGTAAACGACGATCGCGGAGCGGAGACGGGAGAGTTTGTACAGGTTTCATTTGAGGCAAGACCGAAGGGGATAGAGGCGGAATCGGGCGAGGCTGAAGCAGAAGAGAAGGAAGGCGCGGGACCCGAACAGGCTTCAGCAGAAGGAGCAGACTCCGAGAAGGCCACACAGCCGGTGCAGATGGAAGAAGTTCTGGTGGAGATTGGCGGAGCAAATACGATCCCAGAATTTACAGAGCACTTGAGCGGCGCCAAGGCAGGCGATGAGCGCAGCTTTGACGTGAATTATCCTGAAGATTTTTATGACAAGCGGCTGGCGGGACAAAGTTTTAGCTACAAGGTAAAGGTCAACGCGATCAAAAAGAAAGCGCTGCCCGAACTGAATGACGATTTTGCCAAAGAGTTGAGCCAGGAATTTAACGGCCTGGACGATTTGAAGCAGCGTATCCGAGAGAACATGGCGCTGGAGCGCAATCATCAGGCAGAACACGAAACCAAAGGCAAGCTGCTGGATGAGTTAATGGCCAAGCATGACTTTGCGGTGCCGCGGTCGCTGGTGGAACACCAGATTGATTTGCGGTTGGAACGCGGATTGCGCGCGCTGGCTGCGCAAGGGATGAAGACGGAAGACATGAAGCGCATGGATTTCGGCAGACTTCGCGCTGGACAGAGAGAAGCGGCGGTTAAAGAAGTGAAGTCGAATGTGCTGCTGGCGAAGATCGCGATTAAAGAGAATATTCAGGTCAGCGATGAAGAGTTGGACCAGGAGATCGCAGGGATGGCGCAGCAGATGCAGCAGCCGGTGGATGAAGTGAAACGCCGGATCCTGCAGGACGACGGAGCGGCTGATCGCCTGCGCGAGCGCATACGTTCAGAAAAAGCGTTAAACTTTTTGTACAGCAAGGCAGAATAACGCCGGTAAGAGAATTCAAGGACGGAAGGAAAAGCAGCTATGGCATTAGTACCGATGGTAGTGGAGCAAACAAGCCGCGGCGAAAGAGCGTATGACATCTATTCGCGGTTGCTGCGTGACAATATTATTTTTATCGGCACGCCGATTGATGACACGATTGCTAACCTGGTGATCGCACAGCTGCTGTTTCTGGAGGCGGAAGATCCGGAGAAGGACATACAGTTGTACATCAACTCGCCGGGGGGGTCGATCACGGCGGGAATGGCGATTTACGACACCATGCAGTTCGTACGCCCCGACGTGATGACGATTTGTTGCGGACAAGCCGCGAGCATGGCTGCATTGTTACTTTGTGCCGGTGCCGCAGGTAAGCGTTTTGCCCTACCAACTTCTAGGATTCTTATTCATCAACCCTTGATGTCTGGCCTTAGCGGCCAAGCCACAGATATTGATATACATGCTAGAGAGATTTTGCGGATGCGCGAAATCACCAGTCAGATGATTGCCAAGCACTCAGGCCAGAAGCTGGAAAAAGTGGAAAAAGACGTTGAGCGCGACTTTATAATGAATGCACAACAGTCAAAAGAATACGGAATCATCGACGATATTATCTATAAGCATAAGTAGGGGTACTAAAGTTATATCGGCAAGACCCAATGGCCGGAGAGAAAATAAGGGCCTGTCCGATAAAGGAGTTCGCTCGTGAAGCCCAGAACGCCAGAAGAAACGCTGCGTTGTTCGTTTTGCCACAAATCGCAGGACGCCGTCGCCAAGCTCATCTCGTCGCCCAGCGATTATCCCCGGGCTTATATCTGTGACGAGTGCGTTGCCGTCTGCAATTCCATTCTTGAAGATGACCGCAGTGAATCGCATGCTGCGGCCGCGCCTAACCACCTGCCCAAGCCGCAAGAAGTTAAAGCTTTTCTCGATGAATATGTAATTGGCCAGGAGCAGACCAAGAAGAAGCTCTCCGTCGCGGTTTACAACCACTACAAGCGCATCCACATGAACCGCACCAAGACCGGCGAAGTGGAGCTTACGAAGTCGAACATCATGCTCATTGGTCCCACGGGTACCGGCAAAACTCTGCTGGCGCAAACCCTGGCTCGCATGCTCGATGTTCCCTTTGCCATTGTTGACGCCACCACGCTCACTGAAGCCGGCTATGTTGGTGAAGACGTAGAAAATATTGTTCTGAAACTATTGCAAGCTGCTGACGGCGACGTTGGCCGCGCCCAGACCGGCATCATCTATATAGATGAAATCGACAAGATTGGCCGCAAAGACGAGAATCCATCCATCACCCGCGACGTCAGCGGTGAAGGCGTGCAGCAGGCGCTGCTCAAAATACTAGAAGGCACAATCGCCAACGTGCCTCCGCAAGGGGGACGCAAACACCCGCACCAGGAATTCACTCCGGTCGATACCACCAACATCCTCTTTATATGTGGCGGCGCTTTCGTCGGACTGGAAAAGATCGTGGCCCGGCGCATTGGCAAAAAGTCCATGGGCTTCCGCACCAGTGAGCAGAAAGAAAAAGAGTTTACTGAAGCCAGCAAGCGCGATACTGAATTACTCGGCAAAGCCGAGCCGCAGGATCTCGTCCGCTTCGGCCTGATCCCTGAATTCGTCGGTCGCCTCCCTGTCGTCGGAATTCTCAATGATCTCGATGAAGCCGCGCTCATCGAAATTCTCACTCGCCCGCGCAACGCCATCATCAAGCAGTATCAGCGCATGTTTGAATTTGAGAACGTGAAGCTGCGCTTCTCTGAAGGCGCGCTCGCAGCTATCGCGCGTGAAGCGATGGCGCGCAAAGTTGGTGCTCGCGGTCTGCGCATGATCCTGGAAGAGCTGATGCTCGATCTTATGTATCACCTGCCCAGCCAGAAGCGCGTGAAAGAGTTTGAAGTCACCAAGGAGATGGTTGAACGTAGAGACATCTCTTTGCCGGCGATGGAGAAGCAAGCCAGCTAGCACTTCCCTTCACCGATCAACAGTTTGGTTGCTCCACCGCCTGCCCGAGTGGCAGGCGGTTTTGTTTGTGCGCCCGCCTATACTTTACTTTCATGCAACTCATGCTTTCCTTCCGCACGATGAAATTAACGGCAAATTGTTGATTTTATTTTTATATACATTGATCTCGGCTGTTTGCTTGTAGAATTATCGACCATTCACTTGTAGCCTAATTACCTCTTGAACATCATGCTGGCTAGAATGTATTTATAGATATGCAATTTCTAATATTAGCCATGCGCTTTTAATATGGCATCATGGCTATCCAATGGTCTAGATTAGTCATAGCCAATCATGACAAGATTAAAATGAAATATTTTGACAAAGTATTCTAAAGCCATTAAGTTTGCTGCAATGTTAGGCTTGCAGAAGCCTTAGTATAAACCTCATCTCTTCAGGTATTATCCGGTTCCGGGCCCCATAGTTTGAATGTTAGATTTTTATAAGACCTGGTTTCATGGCGAAGTGTGAGCTTCTGCCAAGAAAGAGCGGCCTTCTATGAATTCCAGACTGAAGTCTCTTTGGATTTGCAGCATCATCAACTTGCTGATTTTTACGGCTAGTCCGAGCTTAGTGGGCCAAGGTCAGGCAACATCGGGCGCCGATACCGTTGATAGTCACGCAATTCATGGGAAGAAAATAATCCCCAGCCACTGGCATCGACCTTCAGCAGCCTATGAAATCTCCGGGGGATTGTGGCGAGCGGACCATTCCTTTGAGGCCAGGCTGCAGATCAAGAACCATGTCCAGCTTGCACCAATCAGCGCGACTCCAGTGCTCTTTATGGCTGACGGTACGGAGTACAGTTTGCCGCCCATAAAATTAGAGCCTTCAGGTGTTCAGTCCTTGAGCCTTAATGTAGCCCTGCAGAGTGCTCCGCCTGAGATTGCGAAGCATATATCTGATTTCGGCAGCGTTGCTGTCCGCTACAACTGGAGTTGGCCCGGAGCCCTGGATGGCTCCGTCCAGAGCACCGATGCGCCGCGCAGCCTGATTTTCGTTTCTTCATTGGGCCCGGGAATGAACGATTCGCCATGGCGCAAACATTCATCACACATGAAAATCAACCAGATTCTCGAAGCACTCTGGTGGAAGCATGACCCAGGTATAGGAGGCTTTGTAGCTCTGTCAAACACGTCACAGGATGAGTTGCAGGCAGTTCTAAGGATTACAGCAGCAAAGGCTTCGGACGGATCCTTCAGCCAAACTGTCAACATCTGTGGTCGCTGTACGCAAATGGTGGATCTGGGAGAATTATTATTGAATCTGCCGCAAGGAGCTACCGCAGGTGGAATGCGCGTCTCCTATAAAGGCATGCCCAATTCGTTGGTGGTTACAGGCGGTTTGGAAAATGCGAATGAGGGTTTCTCGGCGGGAATGCGGTTCAAGGCCGTCCGTGATCCTGGCGCAACTTCCCCGGCGAAAGTTTCAGCTCAGGTGCTGGCAGGCGTGGGCATGATGGTGGGCGAGCAAGATCCCATGATGATGTTTCCCACAGGCACTCGGTTTACTCCTTACGCTGCTTTTCATAACGTTACTCCGCGTGTGCTCAGCGTCACTCCAAGCATCCATTACATGGATTCTTCCGTCGCCCGAACATTGGCCCTGCCTGTTGTCGAACTTGCGCCCTTTGAGAGCCGCCAAATTGATCCGGCTTCTGCCCTGGCTTCGTTAGGCATGCAGAAATTCAATGGTTACATCAATATTTCCCTTGCATACACCGGCGGTACCAACGATCTTTTAGCAGCGTTAGGCTCAGTGGACCAAAAAGGGACCTATGTCTTCGAGGTGGAGCCACGGCGGGTCGCCCCCAGCGGAGCAAGATCCGTGAATTACTGGAATCTGAACAACGGTAATGACACAATGTTTACCTTGTGGAATCCGGGAGAGCAGGACGAAAAACTCCTGGTCACGCTTTACTTTATGGGCGGGCACTACAAGATTCCGGTGCAACTGGCTGCCAAGGCATCCACCATGTTTAACATCTCTGACATAATCATGGAGCGTCAGCCCGACCCTGACGGCAACCGGATCCCAACATTTATCCGCCAGGGCAGCGCGGTCATCTCCGGACCGGAAGACGAACCGGACACCATCAACGTGGTCGTGGAGGCTGGCACGTTCAATGCAAAAACCAAGACTTGCGCCGGCCAATGCCAGACCTGCTATGGCTATACAGACTACTGGGCAGATCCTGACCCGTTGTACCTGCCGGCTGGAGGGAGCAGCCAGATGTCGGCTATCGCTCAATGGATGAACGGGACTCAATATAACAAAACCTTTTTGAGTAGCTGGAGCAGCGATGGCCCCGCTGCAACCGTGTCATCAGGTATGGTAACCGGCGTATCTGCAGGCACCGCAGATATAACCGCCAGTCTCGTGGCAAATATTCCGGGGACTGCATGTAGCGGCTTCGATGACCTTGAGGGCGATCCAACGGAGTGCCCAATCGAGGACACCATGGAGGCGGATCCACCAGTGACGGTGGCCCAGAAACCGCATATCGACAGCCTCGATCCTGACATTGCAATGATTAATTCCAGCACTGTTCAAATCACGTTAAACGGCTCTGGGTTTTCTGGTTCAGGAAACACTGCGCCGACGGTAACCCTCCCTGCCGGATTCACAAAAAGCGGACAATCCAATACCGACGCAAGAATAGTGGTAATAGTCGACATCGGACTCTCTGCGAACATTGGCCTGAATAATTTTACTGTTACCACCGATATCGGAAGTAGCAACAATGGCAGCTATGGCTGCTCTTGCTATGCTTCGTATACCGTGTGGCTATGCCCCAGGAAGCGGGGACAATTTCGGGCATAGTTGAAGACGAAACTGGAAAGCCCGTGCCCAACGCAAAAGTGCATATCGCGGAAAAAGCAGCAGGCTCTGCCCACCGCGCTATACAGATGCATGAGGCGGATAGCAACGGGAAGTTTACGATAAGCCACGTGCCGTGGGGAACCTATGTTGTCATGGCGGGCAAGGAAAGTGATGGTTACCCCGACACGCTAACTGCATTTTATAGCAATCTGAAGATCCCTACAGTAACCCTCGGTCCCTTATTCCCAACTGCGAGCGTCATTGTTCATATAGGCCCGAGAGCAGGGCTTCTTGACATCGCTTCCGTCGTGGATGCAATAACCGGAAAGAGCCTCTTACTCTCAAGCAGCGTGACCCTTCGCCACGCTGATAATCCTAATTTTTTTATTTCAACGTCTACTTCCGCGAAAGATATTATGGTGCCATCTCAAACAGCTGTAACAATCGAGATTGACGCGCGAGGCTACCGACCTTGGCCAGAAGACAAAGGTCGCTATTCATACCAGATAAATTTGCAACCGAAGGAAGTATTCACTCTTCGTGTGAGATTAGAGTCGGAGAGCGGAGATCCCACCGTTGGTGACTTAGTTAGGGAACTCGGAGAAAGGAACAAAAAGTTTTTCACATTGGAAGAAGGCCAAAAATCGGATGAAATGGAGGGCCAGATGAGATTTTATCGTCTGCCTCGACCCGCCAGAGGGGACGACATTTTCGCGGTCCTCGATTATATGAGTCTTACGGTGCCCAATTTCTCTTATCAGTTTGACAAGAAAGACGCGCGAATTATTCACATAGTGGACCGCAGACTGGCGGGGCAGAAAGAATATGCGCTGGAGCAAGTCACACAAAGCATTGATTTTACAGCTGCTGTCCAAAACTTGTTGCGCCCAATTGCCGCGGGAGGAAAAGTTCCGGTTGTTTGGATGCTTGCGCCTGCGTCTGATGATCTTTTGCCTGTTGATCTAGACAAAAAGGTCACAGCAAAAATTGAGCGCTTGAATGTACGCGAAGCCTTATCGGAAATCCTTCCTTTGCCTGATCAGGGTGGAATTCTCTGGCGGTCTGACACAGAGATAGGAATGAATAAGATGTCCGTCATTACTTTGTGCTGTGTTCACTCGAAAAAATAACAACTTCTGCGTTGTCTGGAAATGATGGGGTTGCGATCACTATATGGTGATTGACACTGAATCAAGCAAAAGCACGGTAGTGACTTTCTATTGTGTCTCACGACTTAAATAGTCTTAGATTTTATGTATAAATTTTCTGCAATTCTTTTGCTTGCTCTTATGGCCCCAGCCCGGGCGCAGTTGGATACGCCCTCTGTTCCACCAGAACAGGACCAACGAGAGTTGTATGTGAGGGCGGCGGCAAGCCGCCTTGTGATTATCGGTAGAGTTACCAATAGCAAAGGTATATCTGAACGCGTCCGTCCTGAAGACCTTTTGGATCGTCTTAACAAAGGAACAGTTCAGCATGGAGTTCTGGAAACAATTCAAATAGAAGAAATTTTATGCCGCCAATCTGATTTTGAAAGTGATATCTCTACGCCTGACATCGTTGAGCCTCTTTATATATTTATCCCTTTTAACGAGACAAATCTTCCCGACGGAGAATATAGAGAAGTACTTTTTCCAAATCGGCGCTACTTGCTGTTGTTAACCGATCGTGAGTCAGCAGCTCTGAGCGCAAAATTTGAACTAGATCCTAATCGGATCTATTACCGAGGAGAGGAACATCTGAGAGGTATTATTCCTCTGGAGCCTGAAACAGAATCAAACAAAACACAAAAACCACCGGATGTAGTAGACGAATTCAGAAAGCTATGCGCGGCGATGCGCCCACCCAAACTGGAAGACAAGCTGGCATTGTTACAACAACTAACAGATTCTGCAGATCCCGTTTTACGGAGGGAAGCGGAGAAAGCGGAAAAGGCCGTCCGGAAACAAATGCAAGCTGCGGCAGAAGAGCAGAAGCAAGAGCTACACAAGGAGCCGAAGTAGTGGCAAGGAGTGGTTTGCTTTCGTTGAATCATACTCGGCATAAATCGTGGTCAGCTCTGGCGTTGTTTTGTCTCATTGCTGGCCCGCTCTGTGTAAGTCAATCGACACTGCATGGCAAAATAGGCCAGGAAGTTGCTGTCCCTGTTCACCTCAAAGATGGCGAGGAAACAAAACTATCGCTTGAAAAGCTGATTGCTTTTGGAGAGCAGCTTTTCTCTGCCTCATGGACCATTCAGGAAGGCGCGGGCCGCCCGATGACAAAAGGCACCGGCATGCCCGTAAGCGACCCCGCGCACGCGCTGCTGTTTCCCAGAAACTTCAACCGCATTTCCGGACCTGATTCCAACTCCTGTTCCGGCTGTCACAACAAGCCATATACGGGCGGCGGCGGCGATATTGTGGCAAACGTTTTTGTTCTGGGACAGAGATTTGATTTTGCCTCTTTTGACGCAACGCGGCCCGGGCTGGCTGTAAATGGGGTTGACGAAAAGGGCAGGCCGGTCAATCTGCAAAACATAGCCAACTCTCGCAAAACAACCGGCATGTTTGGGTCAGGATTTATTGAGATGCTGGCCCGGCAGATTACGGCCGATCTGCAAGCCATACGCGATTCCATGCCCCCTGGGCAAAGCAAGGCGCTCACTTCAAAGGGCATCAGCTTTGGCGTGCTGCACCGCAATCAGGATGGCACCTGGGACACTTCAAAGGTTGAGGGCTTGCCGCGGGCCAGCGTGGTATCGCATTCAGCGAAAGAGCCGCCCAATCTCATCATTCAGCCCTTCACTCAGGCCGGAAACGTCGTCTCGCTTCGCGAATTTACCAATAACGCTTTCAACCAGCACCACGGGATTCAATCTGAAGAGCGCTTTGGCCTTGGCGTAGATGCTGATGGTGATGGGTTTGCGAATGAGCTAACCGTAGCCGATGTTACAGCCGTGACTCTTTTCCAGGCGACCCTGCCCGTGCCAGGCCGAGTGGTTCCCGCCGATCCTGATTTTCAATACGCAGTTAAGACGGGCGAGCAGCTTTTCTCGAAAGCCGGTTGCTCACAGTGCCACATACCCTCCTTGCCTCTGGATAAAAAAGGATGGATTTACACTGAGCCCAATCCTTACAATCCGCCCGGCAACCTTCAAATTGGCGATGCCCCAACCGTCAGCATCGACCTGACCAGCGATGACTTGCCGCAGCCCCGCCTGAAATCAAAGAATGGCATAGTTTGGGTCCCGGCATTCACCGACTTCAAATTGCACGATATTACATCCGGTCTCCAAGACCCCAACC